>JANMWO010000254.1:0-29761 GCA_031394025.1 Acidobacteriota bacterium | reverse complement strand
GCCCGAAGCAAAGTATAATAGAAGCAAATGGGGTTAACTGCGCATACTTTCAGCGCGCGTTTCTGGTCTTTGATTGGTGCGACGTTTCTGGGATTTCTAGGCATGGGGGCTGTACTTCCCGGCTTGGCTCCGCACATTCGTCACGACCTTGGCGGCAGCGACCAAACCGTAGGCTTCGTACTGGGATCCTTCTCTTTTGTGGCTCTGTTTAGTCGCTTTTTCTCTGGTCCACTAGCCGATCAAAAAGGCCGCAAAGTGGCATTTCTTGCGGGATTGGTCAGTTGCGGCGCGGCGGGCATCGCCTATCTACTGCCATTAGGAATCGGCGGCGCTTATCTGGGGCGCATTCTGCAAGGGTTCGGTGAAGCCTGTCTGTATACCGGTGCGGCGGCCTGGGTGGTGGAAGAAGGCGGCATTGAACGCAGTGGTCAGGCCTTGGGCTATCTCAGCAGCGGCATTTGGGGTGGCATCTCCGCAGGCCCTGTTGTGGGACATTGGCTGGGCACTTTTGAACGTGCCGCGTTGCTCCAAGTGGTAACGGCACTGGTGGCGGCTTTCATTCTCTATTTCGTTCAGGAAGACTATCATCCGCATCCGAAGCGAACAGGACGGCTGATTCCATCGGCACTGATTTTTCCGGGAATCGCGGTTGGTTTTGTAAACGTTCACTACCCTGTAATTGCGGGATTCCTGATTTTGCATCTTTCGCATTACGGAAACTCCGGGCCAGCAGCATTTTCGGCCTATGCTTGCGTCATTTTATTCAGCCGCTTTTTCTTTGGTGGATTGCCAGATCGAATTGCACCGGCTTACACCTATTTCGGCGGACTGATCGCAATGGCCATAGGATTAGCGCTGATCGCCCAAGGACCTGGTCCGGTGGTGGCGATTGTGGCGACGGGCATTTTGGGATTAGGATTTTCGTTCCCGTGGTCGGCGGTGGCATCGAAGGTGTTGCGCGAGACGCCTGCTCATGAGCGAGGATCGGTGGTCAGTGTATTGAGCGCTTTCTACGATTTATTTGTTGGCGTCAGCTCATTTACGGCTGGAACAGTGGCCAATCATTTTGGATATGGGGCGGCGTTCTGGATGGCAGTGGGGTCAATCGGTGCAGCCGCAGTGGCGGGCAAGTTCGTGTTCTTCCCCATGCGCCAAACGGTGCCGAAAGATCAACTCTGCGAAATCGAATCGTAGTGGGACAGGCATCCCTGCCTGTCCTGTCCGGGACCCTGCTACAGCGACTTTAGAATGATCTCCTGCGCCTGGGCGACAATTTCCTGCAAATGCGCTTCGCTGCGTAAACTCTCCGCATATAACTTGTAGATGTTTTCCGTCCCTGAAGGACGCGCTGCGAACCAACCGCTTTCTGTAGTCACCTTCAGCCCACCAATGGACGCCCCGTTTCCAGGGGCCTGCGTGAGTTTTGCAGAGATCGGTTCCCCGGCCAACGTCGTCGCTACCACTGCGCTTGGCGATAGTTTCTTTAAGCTCGATTTTTGAGCCGGTGTAGCCGGGGCATCAATCCGCGTGTAGTACGATTCGCCGAATTGCTGCGTGATATCCCGATAGTGTTCCCCTGGATCGCGACCCGTACGTGCCGTAATCTCTGCGGCCAGCAGTCCAAGAATGATGCCGTCTTTATCCGTGCACCAAGTGGTTCCATCGCGACGTAGAAAACTGGCACCCGCACTTTCCTCCCCACCAAAACAACAGCTTCCATCAAACAAACCTGGGGTAAACCATTTGAAGCCGACGGGAACTTCCAGCAGCTTGCGACCCAGTCCGGCCACCACTTTATCAATCAAACTGCTCGATACCAGCGTCTTACCCACCGCCGCCATACTCGGCCACTCGGGTCGATTGCCCAGTAAATATTGAATCGCCACGGCAAGGTAATGATTCGGATTGAGCAGGCCTGCAGAGGGCGTGACAATGCCATGACGATCCGCATCTGGGTCATTCCCCCAGGCGATATCGAACTTGTCCTTGAGCTTCACCAAACCAGCCATGGCGTAGGGACTGGAGCAATCCATGCGGATTTTACCATCGTGATCAAGCGTCATAAAGCTGAACGTGGGGTCGATCAGCGGATTCACTATCGTCATGTTCAAACCGTACTGTTCCATGATGGGCGCCCAGAATGGAGCCGCCGCACCACCCAGAGGGTCGACGCCAATTCGCAACCCCGACTCGCGAATTGCTTCCATGTCGATGACACTTCGAAGGCCGTCCACATAAGCTGTGATCAAGTCCAGCGGATGCGTGGTAGTTGCGGCAATGGCCTGTGAATAGGGCATACGCTTCACATCCCGGTTCCCGCCGCGAAGCAGATCATTGGCCCGATCCTGTACCCAATCGGTGACGTCGGTATCGGCAGGGCCACCGTTTGGGGGATTGTATTTGAAGCCGCCATCGGCTGGTGGATTGTGAGATGGGGTGATAATAATTCCGTCGGCAAAGGCTGAAGTGCGGTCGCGATTATGGCCAAGAATGGCGAATGAAATTACCGGAGTAGGGGTGACTTCATCGTTTTCTGCCAGGATAGTTTCCACGTCGTTGGCAGCCAAAACTTCCAGCGCCGTTCGCTGAGCCACATTGGAAAGCGCGTGTGTATCTTTGCCGATGAACAGCGGACCAGTTGCCGAGCCCTGCTTCCGATAGTCGCAAATTGCTTGGGTGATGGCGGCAATGTGAGCTTCGGTGAAGGTCCCGTTGGAGGAAGTGCCGCGATGTCCACTGGTGCCGAAACTGACCAGTTGGGTTGGGTCGGTAAGATCAGGTTTCTGGGAGAAGTAATCGCTTTCTAACTTCGCGACGTTGATCAATAGTTCGGCAGGTGCTGGCATTCCAGCAAGCGGATGAGGCATCCAATTATTGTATGAGAACTGGCAGGCGGAATCGCCCAATGCGATTTAGTTTTCCCGCATCCCTGTAGAATCTGTGGTTGCAACACCGCTCCCTCGCGGTAACGGCTCCGTAACATACTAATTCTACAGAGCCGCGACCGCAAGGGAGCAGTCTTTAAACAACAAGTTACCCAACAAAGGTTGGTGAATTCTATATGGATGCAGGAAAAGTATATGGCATTGGGCAGTTTTGCCCGCCAGCTACAAATTCGCCCGCACAAACTTCCCGAATCGTTCCATAGCCGGTTCCAGAATAGCCAGCTCCGATGCATACGATATCCGCACGGACCCTTCGCCGCCATTGCCGAATGCTACGCCTGGGGCCAGGCCGACTTTGTGCTCCATTAGAAATCGTTTGCAAAAATCGAAAGAATCGGTCAGCCCTTCTACTTTAGGAAAAAGATAGAACGCGCCATCCGGCCTAGGCACTGTCAGTCCAGGTATAGCGGCCAGTGCCTGTTGGCAAAAATCACGATTGATTTTCAATTGGGCCATCAACGCGGCAACGGCGTCTTCCCCTTGACTCAGCGCAGTTTCCCCAGCCCGTTGTGCGATGCTCGGTGCACAACTGATGATGAATTCGTTTAGTTGCGTGGCCCGTGCCGCAAGGTCTTTGCGAGCCACCAGCCAACCCAATCGCCAACCGGTCATGCAGTAGCTCTTCGAAAACGACTGCGCCACAATCACCGCATCTTCCCGAGTCGCCAATTTTAGGATAGAAGGGACCGCCGTGCCGTGATACCACAGACGCTCGTAAACTTCATCGGCAAGCAGCCACAATTTATGACGACGTGCGAAATCAAGCAACTGCTGTTGTTCTTCCACCGTAGCAACCCAGCCCAATGGATTCGATGGCGACGTGTAAATCAGCAGCTTAGTTCGCGCGGTAACGGACTTCTCCAACTGTTCGAAATCAATTCCGTAGCGATCTCCAATGAGAGGCTGCGCGATCTCCACCGGTTTAGCATTGGCCATGGCGATAATGGAACTGCCATTGGGCCATGCCGGTGTCAGCACAATGCCTTCATCACCTGGATCGAGCAAGCAGCGAATGGCCACATTCAACGCCTGCACACCCGATGCAGTTACGACGATCTCTGACTGCGGATCAATGGTCACTGCTTGCATCCGCTGGTAATAATCGGCCAATGCCTGACGCGTCGATAGCAAGCCGGCGTTCGATGTATAGAAGGTAAAACCATCAGCCATGGCCTGCGATGCAGCTTGTTTGATGTAGGCGGGCGTAGGGATGTTCGATTCGCCGAAGTAGAGCTTCAGCACGCCATCCATGGTCATGGCAACTTCTGCAAGTTCCCGAATGCGGGAGTGGGGAATAGCCAGGGCACTGGCTGAAAGTTTGGGCACTGTGGGGTTAGCCTCTATGTTCTTTTTCGCGCATCAGTTCTTGAATATTCACTAAATGCGTTGGGTAGTTGCCGGTGTAGCAGGCGTAGCAGAAATCGCGATTCCCGTCTTCTACTGATTCAGCCAATCCAGAAAGGGAAAGATAGCCCAACGAATCGGCTTCGACGAATTTGCGGATCTCTTCCACCGTATTATTCGCGGCAATGAGTTCGCGCTTAGTGGGTGTATCCACCCCGTAAAAACAAGGCGAAATTGTGGGTGGGCAGGAGATACGTAAGTGCACTTCCCGCGCACCGGCTTGACGAACCATGCGAACAATTTTGCGCGACGTGGTGCCCCGCACTAAGGAATCGTCCACTAAAATCACCCGCTTACCTTCCAGCAAACTACGCACTGGATTCAACTTCAGCTTGACGCCGAAATCGCGAATGGCTTGCGATGGTTCGATGAAAGTCCGGCCCACGTAATGGTTACGAATCAGAGCCTGCCGAAATGGAATTCCGCTCTCAGTGGAATAGCCCACGGCTGCGGCGACTCCCGAATCGGGGACAGGCACCACAACGTCGGCATCCACGGGATGTTCCTGCGCCAGACGGCAACCCATTCGTTCGCGCGAACCCATTACTGGGCGACCAAAAACCATAGAATCAGGACGTGAAAAATAGACATGCTCAAATACGCAATGGGCTAGATCACGCACGGGAGCATAGCGTTCGCGGGTCATGCCTTCAGGTCCTACAATCACCATTTCACCTGGAGCAACATCGTTCATGTAAGTGGCATTTACTAAGTCGAACGCGCAGGTTTCCGATGCGAATAAGTAGGCGATCTTGTTTCCCGATAACTCCATCTGCCCCATTGCTAAGGGTCGGAAGCCGTGCGGATCACGAGCCACAATCAGACGATCATTCGCCAGAAATACCAATGAAAACGCACCTTCTAATTGCAGAAGGGCTTCCCTTAAAGCGCCAGCCAGTGTACGTTCGCGTGACCTTGCCACTAAGTGCAAAATCACTTCTGTATCGCTGGATGCTTGAAAGATAGACCCATCGGCTTCCAGTTCGTCGCGCAGTTCTTTGGCGTTGGTAATGTTACCGTTGTGCGCCACCGCGATCTGCCCTTTGTTACAGGCTACGCTGAACGGTTGCGCATTTTTGAGCGCGGTATCGCCGGCAGTGGAATAGCGTGTGTGACCAATAGCCATGTTGCCCGGAAGTCCACCCAACACTTCGGGCGTGAAGATGTCCGACACCAATCCCATGGCCTTATGGGTGTAGATTTCGCGACCAGTAGATACAGAAATGCCCGCCGATTCCTGTCCGCGGTGCTGCTGGGCATACAAGCCCAGGTAAGCCAGATTGGCCGCTTCCGGATGGCCATAAACAGCCATCACTCCGCATTCTTCCTTCAGCTTGTCATCGCTTGAGTCTTCCGACCCGAATCTTTCATCCCACGGTGTATTAAGCATGTAGTTTTGTTTCGAGCGCTGTTTCCCAAGTTGTTCGAAGCTCGCCCAGAGGCAGGTCAAGCAAACCGTCTACAACAAATCTATCCACAATTGTACTGCCTAACCGCACCACTTCCACATTCAATTCTTTACCCAGAGCAACTACCTTTTCCACCTGAGAAGTACTCACCAGAATCCGCGAGGGTCCTTCATGAAACAATGTAAATTCTGGTCGCAAGTTACTTTCTAACGCCACTTGGCAACCCACACCGCCAAAGGAACATTCTGCCAGCGCCACAGCCAGACCGCCTTCGCCAACATCGTGCGAGGATTCCACCAACCCATCGCCAACAAGCCTGCGGATTGCTACCTGCACCCTCTTTTCCTCAGCCATATCCAGCTTGGGGGGCATGCCCCACAATGATTTCAAAATGGTGTTGGCGTACTGTGTGCCACCAAAGTGAGTCAGGTCGCAATCGCCCAAACTTCCGATTAACAACACATCTAAACCAGCTTTGGGAAACACATTCTTCACCGGGGCTTCCGTCTTCATCAGTCCGACGATTCCCATCACCGGCGTGGGCAAAATTCCTTCCCCTAACGTTTCGTTATACAGGCTGACGTTGCCGCCAGTGATGGGAGTTTCAAAGAATACACAAGCCTCTGACATGCCTTCAATCGCTTCAACCAACTGAGCCATGATTTCAGGCTTCTCAGGATTGCCAAAGTTCAAATTGTTGGTCGCAGCCAAGGGCAGGGCACCCACCGTAGACACGTTACGACAAGCTTCGGCCACCATCAATTTGGCACCTTCACGAGGCGATAAATAACAGTAGCGACCATTGCCATCCAGCGATACGGCTACCGATGAACCAGTCTCTTTCACACGCATGATCGCTGCATCGTAACCTGGGCCGGCAATGGTGTTGGTGCGCACCATAAAATCGTACTGCTCCCAAATCCAATGCTTGCTGCAAAGGTCGGCGGAACCGAGCAACGCTTTCAGATCGGCACCCAGGTCCAGGCTTTTGAACTCGGGTCCTTCCATGGGTACATTGCGCGCTGGCTTGGTGAAGGGGCGGGTATAAATAGGAGCTTCGTCGGCCAGAGCCCGGTTGGGAATTTCGGCTACCAGTACGCCGTTGTGACGCACGCGCAGTATGCCATCGGCAGTGACCGTGCCGATGATGGCGGCATCCAGACCCCACTTTTTGAACACGTCGAACACTTCCTGCTCGCGCCCTTTGCGGGCCACTAACAGCATGCGTTCCTGCGATTCCGACAGCATGATTTCATAAGCGCTCATGCCGGTTTCCCGCTGCGGCACATGCATCAAATCCACTTCCATGCCAGTGCCCGCGCGGCTACCCATTTCACAAGTAGAGCAGGTGAGTCCGGCAGCGCCCATATCCTGAATACCTTCAATAGCGCCGGTTTTCATGGCTTCCAGGCAGGCTTCTAAAAGCAGCTTCTCCATGAACGGATCGCCCATCTGCACGTTGGGACGATGTTGTTTCGATTCTTCAGTGAATTCGTCAGACGCCATTGTGGCGCCGTGAATTCCGTCTTTGCCCGTCTTCGCTCCAACGTAAATAACCGGATTCCCCACGCCTTCCGCACGACCCAGAAAAACTTCGTCAGCCTTGATCACACCCAAAGCAAACACGTTCACTAAAGGGTTGCCGTTATAGCTAGGGTGAAAGGTGCATTCCCCGCCAACCGTTGGGACACCAAAGCAGTTGCCATAGTGCGCAATGCCGCTCACTACACCTTCCAAAATGCGCTGATTTCGTTTACCATATTCCGGGTCATCTAACGGGCCAAAGCGGATGGCATCCATGACCGCAATGGGCCGCGCACCCATGGTGAAAATATCGCGCAGAATGCCGCCCACGCCTGTGGCCGCGCCTTGAAACGGTTCAATGAAACTGGGATGGTTGTGCGATTCGATTTTGAACGCCACACCATAGCCGCCGCCAATGTCGATGATGCCAGCATTTTCACCAGGTCCCAACAAGACGTACTTGGACTTGGTAGGCAGCTTCTTCAAATGCACTCGAGAACTTTTATAGGAGCAGTGTTCGCTCCACATGACGCTGAAAATTCCTAGCTCGGTGATGGAAGGCTCGCGACCCAACAGCGAGACAATCTTTTCATATTCAGCGACGTTCAGTTTGTGTGTAGCGAGCAGTTCTGGAGTGATGGTCATGCTATTTTGTAGCGAATGCGGAAATCATGGAACGGAACACAACAAGTCCTTCGCTGGAACCCATCAGCGGTTCGGTGACTCGTTCAGGGTGAGGCATCATGCCCAGCACGTTGCGGCCCGCATTGCAGATGCCAGCAATATCGCGCATAGAGCCGTTGGGATTATCAATGTAGCGGAACAGAACACGATCCTCTGCCTCTAATTGGTTCAGCGTCTGTTCATCGGCAATGTAACAGCCTTCGCCATGGGCCACAGGAAATGTTACGTGGTCCCCTTTATGTCCAGAGTTGGTGAAGGGACTGTTGGTGGTGGCGATTTCCAGTTCCACGGGTCGGCAGACAAACTTCTGCCCTTTGTTGCGAATCAATGCGCCCGGAAGCATACCGGCTTCTGTGAGGATCTGAAATCCATTACAGATACCAGCAACCAAACCACCGTCGGCGGCAAATTTCTTGACCGCCGTCATGACAGGTGAAAACTTCGCGATTGCGCCGCAGCGCAGGTAATCGCCATAGGAAAATCCACCGGGAAGAATGACGGCGTCTACTGCTGGCAGTTTGTGAGAATCATGCCAGATAAACTCCGCCTCTGCACCTAAGTTTTGCGATACGGCCCAAAGGGCATCGTGATCACAATTGCTGCCAGGGAAGACAACTACGCCAAATTTCATGGGAGGACTTCATTCTAGCATTGGAGGGAGGGGCAGGGAAGGGAAGTAATGTGAAATCTGGTTCCTTCAAATAGCCTCCTCAACAATTTTCTTTACCTCGTCGGTTTGAAGCTTGAGGATGCCCACCAATTGTGTGAAGGTCTGGCCAGATGGACCGGCTGGATGTTCTATTGATATTCCAATCCATGCTTTGAACTGCCAAGTAAAGTCTAGCCGAGGTGGACTGAGGGAGACAAACGCGACTTCCGTGTCCGTCTGTATTGGCCCCTGGTGATAACCTTGCTGAATTGTTCACCCGTGATACACGATTCCGGATCGATTCATTTCTATGAAATCGCAACTCTCGAATCCAGAAGCGATCTTCTATTGGCTAGTGGAAGGTCGAGCGTATGAAATACTTCATGACCTGATTCCCTCAACATTAATGCTATTAACTTTGGAAGTTGTGCGTCGACGATCCACTTCACGCAGCATTCAACTCAACACGCTTCACTCGACTAAGACGTGCGGCGTAGGCCAATACCGCCAGTAGGTCATCGCGTTCCAAATCCTCGTAATCATTGAGGATTTCCTCAATCGTCATACCAGAACTCATTAGTTCTAGCATTGTTTCGACGGGGTAGCGCAGCCCACGAATAGTTGGGCGACCGTGGCAGATCTCTGGGTCCATCGTAATGCGCTCGTGCACAATCATAGTTGACTCGTTTACAGTGTATCTGATTTAGGTTAACGAACCCAAACGCTGCTCGTCTGAAGTAATCACCACGGCCCAAATTTCACCTCGCATGGGCGTGCTCAATCTCCCAATCCAGCCGTTCTTGCTCAAGGATTCGTCTATTGAGAGAATAACGAGATGCAGTTGTTCTTATTCCTGACAGCATCCATGTTCCTATCCGGTGAAACCAAAGTTGTTCCCCTTGATTCCACGAAGGGCCTGAAGCTGGTAAACGTCACCGCAGGGCCCGTTACGTATAAAGGGAAGAAGGCGCTGAGAGTGGCCGAGACGTCAACGAATCAAACGGACACCGAGAAGAAGCTGGTCATCCTCCCCGTTGATTTCTCAAACGGTACAATCGAACTGGAACTGGCTGGTTCGGTGGCGCAAGGTGCCATGGCTGGGGCTCGCGGCTTTGTCGGTGTGGCCTTCGGCGTTGCCCCAGATGTTACCAAGTTCGAGTGCATCTACTTGCGACCCACCAATCCCCGATCCGACGATCAGGTGCGTCGCAACCATTCCGTACAATATATTTCTTTCCCCGATTATCCCTGGCAGCGGCTGCGCAAAGAAGAATCTGAAAAATATGAATCGTACGTGGACCTGGTGCCTGGCGAATGGACCAAGGTGAAAATTGTGATTGAAGGCGTCCGGGCTCGCCTCTACGTCCATGGCAGCGAGCAGCCAACTTTGATCATCAACGATTTGAAGAACGGTGAATCGAAGGGAGCGCTCGGGCTATGGATTGGCCCTGGGACAGAAGCACATTTCGCCAACTTGAGAGTCACACAGTAACGGCTAAGTCTTGACCCACCATATAGGTGCACCTTCCAGGGATCGGTCATCATGACAGCTATATTCCGCAGGGACCCTGCTGGAGGCTACGCGGTCTTGAGCCGCTTTGCGGGCAGAAAACAAATCTCAACGCGCTTATCAAGGGCCTCGGCAATTCGTTTCAGCATAGAGAGTGAGTGCCCTTCATAAGCGGCATCTTCGAGTCGGCAAATGACAGATGCGTTGGTGCCAATCTTTTTCGCAAGTTCCCGTTGGCTCAGCCCAGCCTTGGTGCGAAGGTCATAAATCTTGCGAGCGATATCGGCATTGATAACCTCCTCCTCAAATTCCTGGACGAGTTTGGGGTTCCGGCCGATAAAACGGTCATAAGTATATTGCAGCGCGGCTGATGCAAATTTCGGTTTACTTTTGGTTGCTGCCATTAGTTTCACTCCTTAGGCTTAAAAGTGTGGTGGTCCGGTCTTGCTTCAAATCCGCACAACTTTGCACTCATTCGTCGCTCAAGCCATCGCCAAGGGTAACTTCCCATGCGCGTCGATCTTTGAGCTCCCCAGCCCAAGCAGTAGGGTCCGCCCGTAGAACTGCGTATGCTTCGTTCCCTAGCTCCAGAATCCTTCGACGCCGATATTCTAAGGCTGCCTTCAGAACGAAGGTCTGAATAGAGGTGTGCTCCTGCTGTGCCAGGGATCGCAAAATCTCTTTAGTTGCGTGGGTCACACGAATGCTTGTGGTGGGCATAGGCCAATACCGCTTTCAGTTTATCCGATATCGGCCGCTAGCCCAGCCGCGCTTCAATCACTGACATTGGAGACTTGGTAGGAATAATCCGTTCCATCTTCAACCCTGCCGATTCCAATAACGTACCGAACTCGGACGCTGTTCGTTCCCGACCGCCGTCGGTGCCTGACAACATTTGAATATCCATCATTTTGGCGGGGCTCGGTTCATTCGTATCGGGCACTACCATTTCGAACAGCAGCACTTTGCCATTGGCAGGCATTTGCTTGCGGATATTGGTCAGAATTGTGCGGCAACTTTCATCGTCCCAATCGTGAATAATATGCTTCATAATCCAGGCGTCGCAGCCGGCTGGGGCAGATTCCAGAAAGCTCCCGGCTTGATATTGGATGCGATCTTCTACACCAGCAAACAAGCCTGCTGATTTGGCGCTCTCCACCACTTCAGGAAGGTCGAATAAGACGCCTTGCAACTTGGGCTGACGTTTCAACAATCCAGCGATCAGCGTTCCATGCCCACCGCCGACGTCCGCCAAACGATGAATGGATGAAAAATCATAGGCTTCTATCAATGGATCAAGCAAGATTACCGTGAAATCGGTCATGGCCAACTGGAACTGGTGTAGCTGCGCGGCATCCTCTTTGAATAGTTCCCATGCATTCTTGCCGAAGGCGTGGGTCACCCCATCACGACCGTCGCGGATGGACCCATTCAGGTTCATATAGGCATGCACGTTCCAGGGATCGGTCATCATGATAGCCATATTCCGCAGGGACCGTGGTGCATCCTTGCGCAATAATTCGCCGATAGGAGTCAACCCGAAATTTCTTCCATCTTGCGTAAATACGCCGATGCTGGCCAGCATCCGTAATACGCGGTATAACGTGTCTGGAAGTACCTTACTCTTGGTTGCTAATAGTTCGACCGGCTGGAGTTCCAAGCTCATATGGTCGGCCACTTCAAGGCGGGCTAATGCGCCCAGGGCGAAGGTTACGCCTTGGCCAAGAATCATTTGCATCATCACTGCATCAGGTGGGTGTGGGGTGTTTGGGGGTGTCATGAATTGTTCAGGAAAAAGTACCTTCAATAATACAACGAGTCTAGTGCAACGTTTTATTCCATTCGAACCGCGCGTTTTGCCGGTGCTTTATCTGCGTTCTCATCAGCCACCGGCGCAATGAAAGGATAACTGCCCAACACGAATCGAAAGGTTCGACCATCCGTGGCCGTGGTGTCGTTATATTGAGCGATCAGTTGGGCCAAAAGATAAGCCAGTTCTTGCGAAAAAGCGCCACGTTCGGTGGGACTTCGGAAGCGCACTTCGGTTTCCAGAGTCATGGTGGAAAGGCGCATGCCTGCATCGTCGGCGCGTTGGCGAAGCTCTACCAGGTCGCGAATTCCGCGTGAGAAGGTGGATAGCAAATAGGCGGGCGAGGCACGGTCTTGCGCGGCGTCGGCATCTGGAATTCCGGCACCCAGTTTGCCTAATGCTTCCGGGCTCACCAGGTAATGCTTAGCTGTTGCAACCACCAACCGCTCCAGACAATTCCCTCGCTTACGAGTTTCCGTCTCCCGCACTAATCCAGCTTTTTCCATCTCTCGCAAATGGTAGTTAATTTTTTGACGGGGAATGTTCAGCACGCGGGAAAGGGACGATGCCGACTGCGGCTGATCCAAATGTTCGAGCAGCATCAATCGCACTGGGTCCAGGATAATGGCGGCTTCTTCGGGGTTACGGAGGATCTGAACGGCTGAGGTCACAAGGGATAGTAACTGCTGACAAAATAATTTGTCAAATTTCTAGCGTGGCTTTTTGTGGCGCGCAGCTACTCTTGGTCTAGTTGGGCAAAAAAGCGATTGAAATCGACGCTGAGGCCGATCCCCGACAAATGTCCCACAAGGTCTGCTATCTCACGAATGCCATGGGAATCGGCTTCAAACAGTTCCCGCTTGGCTGGGTCCACAATCCAGATATGAGGGATTCCAAAACGTGAATAATCAGCCGTTTTACGCAGAGTGTCACTGGCACGATCATCAGGGGATAGAATTTCAATCACCAGATAAGGAGGGCGAGAAAGAACTCGCTCTTTATCGTAAAGGAGTCCGGACAACACAAACATCGGGAATTCGATAGCGCTTCTCACTATCAGTGCTTACCACTCGGACGCGTTGTTCTGTAAATACTCTGATTTTGCAATCCGCTTCTTTACCGCCAAAATAAATGGTAATCAGAGCCTGAAGCCTACTATGTTCGTAGTCGCCGACGCATCGCTGCACCAACTCGCCGTCCACGTATTCCTTGTCCGGCTCGTAGCAAGTTGCTAGGTATTTTTCCAGCGGTACAAGCGCACTGGTTGCCATGGCTCAAGTATATATGCAGTGATCTGGACTGCTCCGATGAGCACTTCTGCTTTCGCAACTTTCCGTTTAAACTCGAAAGACAATGAGCAAACATCCTGAAATCTATCTGATTCGCCATGGGCAAACGGAATGGAGCCGTACTGGTCAGCATACTGGACGAACCGACATTCCCCTTACCGAAGTTGGATTGGCGCAAGCTTCGAGTATTGCCAGGCGGCTGAACGGAAAGCTGTTTTCGCAAGTCCTCACAAGTCCCTTGCAACGTGCTGCTCAAACCTGCCGATTAGCGGGGCTCGGCGAAGTGGCTCAGCCTGAGCCAAACCTGATGGAGTGGGACTACGGCCAACTGGAAGGGCTTACCTCGAACCAGATTCAGCAGCAGGTTCCAGGCTGGTCGGTTTGGTCAAATCCAGTTCCCGGTGGGGAGACTATAGACGAAGTGGCGGCGCGGGCTGGGGCGGTATTGGCTCGCGTTAGAACTGCCGGTGGCGACGTTGCTCTGTTTTCTCACGGCCACCTGTTGCGCGTACTCATTGCCACTTGGTTAGGTTTGCCGCCGCAAGATGGTAGGATGTTCGCCCTAGCAACGGCATCCATCACAGTCCTTGGTTATGAACATGAAACACCTGTGATCTTGTTTCGACCCGAATAAGGTATGCTGCCCCGCTGCGGCATGACCGATGGAATGAGTAGCGGAAATGAGATTCCTTTGTCTGCTGCTTCTGGTTTCCGTATTTACTGCCAGCGGTAGCGCCATCACAATTCCACGATCCACATTGAGCCTGACGGCTGATGAACAGGCGTGCGCATTGGGCAAGCCTCTGGATGTGTACGCGCCTTCTTCCAGGCAAGTGTTTTTCGGCTTCACTGCGCAATCCGTTCAAAAGGGTGATGCATTACTGATCGAATGGATTGACCCGCAAGGAACTGTGACCCAATCCACTCCATATAGCGGTTTGCCCATGGCCGCGCAACTGTGCTTTTTGACACAACTTCCGATTGCTGGATTCGATGCCGCATCACGACCTGGCAACTGGAAAGTGCGCGCCACGGCTGGCGGTAAGCTGCTTCAGGAAAAGCAATTTCAAATCACCATTGATCCCAATGCCGGTAAGTTTCAAGTGGTGACTGTGGAACGTACTCCACGTACCAACGGCACGGAACTGATCCTAAATGGCTCCGGGTTTGAGCCCACCTCAGTGATTCACATTGCGCAGTACACCGCGTCAGGAGGATGGAAATATCTTTACCGTTTGGAGCCTGCTGCTTATAAACCAAATCAAATTGCAGCGATTCATGCCGGCCCCATCGCGACCGGTGATTACATGGTGATCGTGCGCAATTCCGATGGCCGGATGACGCAACCGACGCGCTTGCTCGTAGCTTCCGATACAGGCTATAAACTCCCGCTTGCCGCTGGCGAACCGTGGGTGATTGCCCAAGGACCGTACGGTGGATTCTCGCACTTCGGAAGAACGTCGCAAGCCTGGGATATCGCACCGATGAATGCAAAATGTGTAGTGGCCATGCGTGGCGGAATTGTGCATACTTTTGACGGAGGTTGGGGGCAGACGCAACACATTCGATCCTTCGGAAATTACATTACGATCACCCACGATAATGGCGAGTACAGTCATTACGGGCACCTCAGCACCGGGACATTTCAAGTGACCAACGGCCAACGCGTGGAGCAGGGTCAGGCGCTGGCGGTTGTGGGCAATTCCGGTTATACGTTTGGTGTTGGAGGTGGGCATCATATCCATGTGCAAGTGACGCGCGAGTTCAGCATTACCGCTCCCAGCATTCCCTTTCGCTTCGATGATCTTCCCGATCCCGGGCGAAGTATCAACCGTTCCGTAGTGTCGAAAAATAGTTCCCTGAAGTGCAATTGCGGCGCTGGCGTTGGGCGCGGAGCTGCGGCCATGGCCGCGTCGAGTAAGTCCAATAAACTGTCTGGAACGGTGCAGGTGGAACAATGGTGGAGTCAAGTGATGCAAGTGCAGCCGAAGACTGGCGTGCTGGACGTAGCTCTAACCTGGAAGGCGGAAGGTCGCAATCTGGATTTGCACTTGATCAGCCCGACTGGTAAGCATTATGGTCCGTTCTACATCACCGAGGGCTACTCAAACGATGGCGCCGGGAATGAGAAAATCCACGTGGTGCGACCGGAGTCCGGTTACTGGCGTGTCTCGGTGCGAGGCATGCAGGGGCCACCTGGCGAGATTGCGTTTGAGGTGGAAAGTTCGGCAGGGTTGGTAAAGGTCGCGTCCTTAGCGTTGGACAGACTACGGTAGCGGAACAGTAGGCTTCACTTTACTATCTGTTTTTCGCAAATATTCCCATAGTTGCTGATCCGTTAATTTGGTTGCATCATGCGAGTAAGTAGTTGCATGTAACTTGCCTGTTGTCCCACCGACAATAAGCGTTACACGCCCCACGTTTAGCGGAGCTTTATTGGGAGCCTCCACCGTCGCCGCATAAATAAGTTTCCATTCTGAATCGTCATATCTGGTGGAATAAGCATCGATCAATCTGTAACTGGTGACATTGCGCGGCGACGTCAAATATTGCAAGGCGAATGTTTTCACCTCGCTCAATTCCAGCGCAAGTTTCGACGAGGTCACATCTTTTCGACTCTGCATTGGACCACTCACCGTCGGCGCACGGGCGGTTAGACTTTGCGAGTTAGGATAGTCAATCAGCGTGCCCGAGGAGTTTGCCACGATCATGCGAGCGTCGGTTTCCAGATTCTTTCGTGCAGTCAGCTTTCCGGCGAAGCTGGCAGGGGAGGTGAGCAGCATGTCCAGCGTTTGCTCTTGACGGGAAAAGTGGAACGATTGCGTTGCACGGCTAAAGGAGCCAGTCCACTGCGTCGGTTTCGGTGAAAGCAGTAGTTTCAACGGCAGCGAGTTACGATGTTCCCAATCTTCCAGGAATCGTCCAGAATCAATGGGCGTAAACGTGGCTCGCACAGGGCCTTCACCGCCATCCAACAACTTCAGTTGAAAGCCAGTTTCGTGATCGCCAGTCCGCAGCACACCCAAATACAAAGTGTCCGTGCGTAACTCAATTGGTTCGGGGAGCACTTGGCATGCGCGCAGAAGTAGTGCCCCACCTTTTTGGGAAGGCTGCCAGTTGGATAACGTTCCTTGCACTGAATAGCGGTGGTTGACCAGCAGCGTTGGAAAATCGCGACGTGATTTTCCCGGGATTTCACAACCAGCGGCGGTCGCTGTTTCCTTATCGAACAGCGTGAGCACCGTGGAACCGTCACCCTGAATAAAGTCCGCCAGTTCCCCGGTTAGTTGTATGGTGGCGTTTTGACGCAGGCGGGGGTCTCGCTTGTTGAAAAGTGCCGATAGGTCAGCCAATTCAAATACTGGCAAAGGTGCAGCCAGCAGCGGTAGAGCTAACATCATCGCCAAGTTTCGCATACACCTCCAGTAAATCATAACCAATAAATTGAGACGCAAAAGCGGGTCGATTCGTTTACTCTAATTTAGTTTTGACATGCCTACGTCAATCATCCAATCCTGCAATCGAAGTGTCCAGGTTGTGTGAATAAATTTGCCTGCCACACCGGGACGATAACCAAAGCCATGGCCGCCGCTATTGTAGATGTGCAATTCTGCAGGCACTCCGGCTTTTTTAAGTTCCAAATAAAGAGCCGGGATGGCTGTGGATGGGCCGCGATCATTATCTGCGCAAAGCAAAAAAGTGGGCGGAGTATCTTTGACTACAACAACCGTTTCAGCACGGATACCGGGATAGATAAGAATCTGATAGTCAGGCCGCGAACTGGATTTTTCAATCGGGTCCGATGCGTCAGGCTTACCTGCATCGAAACGTGTGGATGCCAGCACCGCAATTTCGCCACCTGCGGAGAAACCCATCACACCGATTTTATTTCCATTCACGTTGAAATCTGCAGCGCGCGACCGAACCAGCCGGATGGCCCGTTGCGCATCGGCGAAAGGATGCTCAGCAATCTTATAAGTCGATTCCGCTTCTCTTGCCAACCTATATTTCAATACAAATGCGGCGATGCCAATGCTATTTAAAAATTCGGCAACGTTGGTTCCTTCGGTATCAATCGAAAGAAAACGATGACCGCCTCCAGGGGCGAGGATCATAGCCGCGCCGGTGGCTTTTTCCTTCGATGGCAGATAGACCATCAAGGATGGATTGTGGATGCTGGCCACTTTGAAGGAGTCGCCTTGCTTACTGGGCGCAATCAGGGTTTCTTTCTTGCTTGCCATGGCCTCGGAACCGGGCGCTCCGTTCGGCCACAAAGGGATGGATTCGCCATTGGCAGCGAATGCGTAGGGGACTAGCAATGCGACGGACAAAACCAAACTGAACGCGGATGATAATTTCATGGTTACTTCCTTTTCCAAATTTAAATTAACTACGGTATGGCAAGGGCAACCAATTCGGCTGGCGTACCCCTGGCACCGGTTGCAACAACTATGTATTGCTTGTCATCAATCATATAGGTCATGGGAACGCCAGTGGTGCTGGCGGGCAGAGTCAACTCATGAATGATAGCGCCGGTTTTTTTGTCAATCGCGCGAAAAATCTTACCACCTGCGCCTGGCCCGGCGTTGTACAGGCCGGATCCCATTATGGCGCGCATGGTGCAAGCTTACCCGCTGCCCACTACTGGAGGATTGGTCAACAATCAAACCACCAGTCCGAAAGAAAAACAGCAATGGAACCAGGGTGACGGACGCATTGATTACAACCTGAACGAACGCAATAATATTTTTGGTCGTTTCTCCAGGCAGGATACGATAAGCACCCGTCCTTCCACTTTTCTCAACGCTACGATTCCGGGATTAGATGGTAAATTCGGTTTGGGTAATGAGGACACTTTTGCGGGCGATTCCGCCCTGAAGGCGTTTCACATTGTCACCAGTTGGGTTCGAACCTGGACCCCAACTTACATCATGGAAGTGAAGATGGGTTGGAATCGATTTGACCTCAATTTTCGTCAGGAAGGTGCCACGGCTGGGGCTAAGATTGGTGAGAAACTGGGCGTGAAAGGTGCCAACCAAGGGCCTAATTCCGATGGCATTCCGATCTTCAGCCCAGCAGGCTATACCGGCATTGGCCAGACACGTTCCCTGCCCATCATCCGTTTTGAAGATACTTACAATCCGGGAGTCAGTTTCACCAATCTGCGCGGGCATCACACCATTAAATATGGAATGGATTTCCGTAACCGCAGGCTGACGCAGTATCAGGTGAATCGTGGCAATGGGCGTTTCAACTTTGGACGCACGTTTACTGACGACCCCAACAACGCAGCTTCCACTGGCGACGCCATGGCCGCACTGCTGCTGGGAACTCCCAACACCATTGAACAGGACTTCACTTTATTTGTCCCTCGCATTATCCAATGGGAATGGAATTTCTATGTGCAGGACGATTGGAAGATTACTGATCGGCTGACGATGAACATTGGAACGAGGTACGAATTCGATACTCCTACACGCGAGTTGAACAATAAGTGGTCTAACTTTGATATCCCCACGGGCAAGTTACTCATCGCGGGCTTCAATACCGATGAATACACCAATGTTCATGCCGATATGAACAACGTTGCGCCTCGTCTGGGCTTTGCCTGTCGTCTGCGCAAGGGCACAGTGATCCGCACAGGTGCTGGCATCTTCTTTAATCCAGCAGGCAGTGAAGGACTGCTGATGCG
Source organism: Acidobacteriota bacterium (assembly GCA_031394025.1). Lineage (GTDB taxonomy): Bacteria > Acidobacteriota > Terriglobia > Bryobacterales > Bryobacteraceae > JANXSF01. The sequence goes on along the minus strand of JANMWO010000254.1, from coordinate 10,845 downwards.
GCGTCATCGGCAGTTACCTTTTGGGCCCATTAACGCCGCCACTATTAATCAATTTGTGGCCAATCCCCGCCGTGTGATCGACGGTCTGGATCCAATTCCCAACCTTGATCCAAAGGTGGTTTCCAACAACCCCGTGGGCAATATGATTGCCATTGACCCCAACTTCCGTTCTGGCTACGCAGAGCAGTTCAACTTTCAAATTCAGCAATCACTGCCCAAAGATCTGGTTTTCAAAATCGGATATGTAGGAAACCTTGGACGCAAATTAGACAACTCCTATAATTACAACCAGCAGATTCCAGGTCCTGGTGCTGTAGGCCCCCGCCGTCCGCTGTTTGCAATAGCTCCTAACGTTGTCAATGCTGACTACAACGTTTCAGATGGGTTGTCTGCCTATCACTCTTTACAATCCACCGTGGAACGACGTTTTTCCAAAGGCTTTGGATTCTTGCTGGCCTACACCTGGTCGCATTCGGTTGACTATATTGCCAATCAATTTGGTGGTGCTGATAATGGTCCGCTGCCACAAGATCCGCGCTATCGTCGGGTGGATCGGGGGAACTCCGGCTTTGACCAACGGCATCGCCTGGTGTTCAGCGCGAACTACGAACTACCGTTTGGACAAGGACGAACTTTTAGTACGCAGCACAAGCTGTTGAATAACATTATCGGCGGTTGGGATTCCAATGTGATCTTCGTCAAACAGACCGGGTTGCCTTTCACCCCCACTCTTTCCAGTTCAGTTGCGAATGCCGGTGGTAGTCGTCCAGATCGCAACAAGACCGGGGATTTGAGCAATCCCACCATTGCCAAATGGTTCGATACCACGCTGGGAAGTGCAGTTAGTGGAGCGGCTTTCAGCACGCCTACCATTTTCACTTACGGCAACAGTGGTCGTAACATTTTATATGGCCCTGGTCGGGCGAACTTAGATGCATCCTTGTTCAAAAACTTCGCTCTTACGGAAAAGTTCAAGTTACAGTTTCGTACCGAGATCTTTAATCTGTTCAACCATGCCCAGTTCGATATTCCGAACAACGCAGTGGGCAGCCCCAGCGCTGGAATTATTTCTGGCATTGTAGGAACACCGCGCCAAATGCAGTTCGCACTGCGGTTAACTTTTTAATCCGAACTCTGAGTTTGACAAACTAACTGGGTAATTTTTAATGTTAAAAATTATCGATGACGGTTGACTTTAGATTAATTGGAGTTATAGCATCTACTACATCCTTGACCCGTCAAGGAAGTTGAACGCTTTGTCCGCGTTCTAAAAAGCTAGGGGGGATCCATGCGTATCCGAATTTTACTTCTGACCATTTTTTCAGTTCTGTTTGCAACTGCGCCCACTTGGGCACAAGCCGTCTACGGAACCATTGTGGGCACTGTTGTTGACGCTTCGGGGGCTGCCGTCCCCAATGCCAAAGTGACCATCACCGATATGGGCCGCGATGTATCGCAGGCCACCACAACCAATGAATCGGGCAACTATACCCAACGATTTCTCATTGTAGGGCGCTACCGGGTCCGCGTGGAAGCGGGCGGTTTTAAGGTAACTGTACAGGACAATATTTCTGTTTCCGTAGATACAGAAGTGAAAGTAAACTCCCGTTTGGAAGTAGGCGAGGTTACCCAAATATTGGAAGTGAGTGCTGAAACAGGCATTCTAAAAACCGAACGTAGTGACGTCGCATCCACTTACAGCAGTCGCACCTTGACGGAACTGCCTGTGCTCAATCGGCGCTTCACAAACTTTCAATTAATGACGCCAGGCGTAGTAAGTTTTCCAACATCGCTCACCGCAGCATCGGCGGAAAACCCACAGGGTTCCTATCGAATGCTGGTGAATGGACAAAGCTTTGCCGGAACTTCGCACTTGCTGGATGGCACCGATAACCACGACGCAGTGTTGGGCTGGATTATTATTAACCCCACCCTGGAATCGGTCACCGAAGCGAAGATTACCACCGCGAACTACGATGCCGAATTTGGCGTTGCCAGCGCTGGCGTGGTTAGTGCGCAGACTAAATCCGGGACCAATCAATTGCATGGGTCGCTGTTTGAATTTCTGCGAAACGATCATATGATCGCCCGCAACCCCTTTACACAATCTCGCGTAATTCCTAATTCCAATGGCCGCACAATTCCGCTGACCCAATGGAACCAATATGGCGGATCCATTGGCGGTTCCATCATCAAGAACAAGCTTTTCTACTTTGGAGATTATCAGGGAACCAAACGGAACACGGGTGGTGGAGCTCTGTTGCGAGTTCCCTCCGAAGCGGAACGGACGGGCAATTTGAGTGCCACTGGCGTCAACATTTTCGACCCCGCTAGCGGCGCTCCAGCAGTCAGGACGCAGTTCCCTGGCAATATTATTCCACAGAGTCGTCTATCAACTCCAACACTGAACCTGCTGAAATTGATTCCTTCGGCGAATACCAGTGCGTCACTGGATCAACCCAACTTCGCTAGTTCCGGTGGTGTCAAATTTAACGACGACGCCTTCAACGTTCGAGTCGATCATTTCACAACGGACAAAATTCATACCTTCGGTCGATACTCCGTGCAGGATTTCCGCACGGTGGCCCCAGGTTCTTTTGGACTTGTCGCTGGCGGCCCTGGGCTTGATTCTTCCGGTTCTACCAGCGCCTATGCCGGTGCATCCGATTCGCGAAATCACTCCATAGCAGCGGGGTTTGATTACAACATCCGCCCCAACTTACTCACTGATTTCCGCTTCGGCTACATGCGCTATCACGTCTTCGGCCAGCCCAACGGCATTGGCACATCGCCAGCCAAGGATGCCGGTATTCCCGGCGTGAACGTCGACGCCAATTTCAATTCCGGCATGCCCGCCTTTTTTATCAACGGGTATGGAAGCAGCTTATTTAAGTTTGGATATGCGCTGGGTGTGAACGGCTGCAATTGCCCCCTGATTCAAGATGAAAACCAATTTCAGTTTGTCAATAATTGGACCAAGATCAAGGGGAACCACACGGTGAAGTTTGGTGCCGATATCCGGCGTGCACACAACTTGCGCGTCCCCAGTGATCGGCATCGTTCCGGGGAATTGAACTTTGACGCGGCGCGCACGCAGGGCCCTTCTGGAGGCGGTTCGGGCTTAGCTTCCTTCCTTATGGGTGACGTCTCCCGCTTTGAACGTTACGTTTCCAATTCACTGGACGCGCGGGAAACTCAAAACCGTTTTTTCCTGTTTGTGCAAGATCAATGGCGCATCACCAACAAGCTGACGGTGAACTATGGGATTCGTTGGGAATCGTATCGTCCCCAATATGTCAACGGTGCTGGCAACGGCGGGTTTGTTGATCTGGCCACTGGCGAAGTTTCCGTGGCTGGCCAAGGCGACACGGGTCTGGATCTGAATGTGAAGACTTCCAATAAATTGTTCGCGCCACGGTTGGGCGCGGCCTACCAGTTGAATTCCAAAACAGTGATCCGTTCGGGATATGGTCGCGGCTTCAATCTGGGAGTTTTCGGTTCCATATTCGGCCACAACGTTACCCAGAACCTACCCATTCTGGGGATTCAATCCGTACAACCCACCAACAATTACGATGCTGTATTCACGCTATCGAAGGGTCCTGATGCGCTGGATCCGGCCAGTATTTTGGCCGCGCAGCGTAAAGGACCAAACGGCAAGAACATTCTGCCAAATGGCGTCACAGCCTTCATCATCTCTAATCCCGTGCGCTTCCCCACGGTGGATGCCTGGAACTTTACCATTCAGCGTCAACTGAATTCCACTTCGTCGGTGGAAGTGGGATACGTGGGTACCAAAGGCACCCATGTGTTTGCTGGAACAGGTGGCGATTACGATCCCAATCAGGCCGATATCAATGGGTTCGGTACGTTGACCACCAATCAACGGAAGCCTTACTTCAACAAGTTCGGCTGGTCGCAAAATCTACGTTACTACGGCAGCGATGCCAGCAATAACTACAACTCTCTGCAACTGAAATTCGACAAGCGCTTTTCCAGTGGGCTAAACGTAATGTCGCACTACACCTGGTCGAAGAACATTGATTACGACGGAACTTACTATCCTCGCGATGCCAAGTTGGCCCGTGGTGTTTCCAGCAACAATCGTCGCCATGTGTTCTTCCTGGCTTCGTTATATGAAATGCCCTTCGGCAAAGGTAAGAAGTTCATGTCCGATGCCCCCAAGGCTGTGGACTTCCTTCTTGGCGGTTGGCAGCTCAACGGCACTTGGAGTTATATGGCCGGCCAGCCCTTCACGCCCAGCTATCGGGATTGCAGTTCTGACCGTGACACTGGCTGGTGCCGTCCCGATGCTGTCGGCGATTTCTCCGTTTCCAATCCTGACCAGTTCGGTTGGTTTAAGACCACCAGTGGACCTTTGACCGCCAATGGACAAGTGGATGGTGCATGGCAGCGTCCGCAGCGTGCGAAGTTCGGCACCGTAGGTCGCAATGCGATAGTGGGACCAAATTTCGGCCAAATGGACATGTCTTTCTTTAAAACTTTCAAGATCAACGAAAGGCATTCCATGCAGTTCCGCGCGGAATCGTTCAACTTCACCAATCATACAAACCTGGCCAATCCCAATACCTGCGTCGATTGTCCTGGGCAGGCAGGCCGTATTTTTGGCGCTTTTGCCAACTACATCCCCAGGCAATGGCAGTTGGCTCTGAAGTACGCATTCTAATAAGCGGCAGTACGTGTTCCAATAACGAACGAATTTGATACCCACCCGTGACCGCAAGGGGCTGTGGCTGTTGTCTCTGAGATTACATAAAACACCGCTCCCTCGCGGTCACGGCTCGGATCAGCGTTCCGTTTCGAATCGGAATTATACGCGTTTTGCAATTCGAATTGCCCGAAGCAGTACAATAAGGGTGGGAATTCATTCCCTCTCGAAAACACGATGCGCCTGCCAATTTGGGTAGCGCTCCTGCTGAGTATTCCCGCTTGGGCCCAGCAGCCGCCGGCGTTGAATTCGCCGTCTTACACACAAAACAGTATCGTCCACGCAGCCACCAATCGACCTGGAAAATTGGCTCCCAATAGTATTGCCACAATTTACGGTAAGGGCCTGGCCACTGCCACCATGGCCGCCGGTGCCAAAGAATTGATCACCGGATTCCTGCCATCGGTCTACCCCGGAAGTTGCACTAGCGTTTTCATCGACAACATTTCCGCTCCTCTATTGTTTGTTTCGCCCGGACAAGTGAACTTCCTTGTGCCTGCAAATCTGCGCCCAGGAGTGCGAGTTCTGAAAGTTTTCTGCGATTCCATCACCGGCCCTAAAGTGGAAGTTGAGTTACTGGATGCTGTTCCTGGACTTTTTCAAAGTGATCCTTCAACGGTGATTGCTACTCATGCGAACGGAGAACTTTGTACTTTGGAAAAACCGGCTCGACCAGGAGAAATTATCATCCTGTATGCCGCCGGGCTGGGGCAGACTGCACCGGCTTCCATAACCGGATTCCTGGCTGTGAAAGCCGCTGGAATTGAGCGTCAGGCCGATTTTCAAGTACTCTTGAATCGACGACCCTTACCTAAAGAAGCGATTCTCTACGCCGGGGTGGCCCCTGGCTTTGCCGGTCTCTATCAAATTAATGTGCGGCTTCCAATTGACTTCCAGACACCCCTGGAAATTCAAATTAAGGTAGGCGAAGAAACTTCACCAGAAGGTCTTTTTACCCCAGCCAGTACAATTCCATGAAACTCTTTCCTGCGAATGAGTGTTTTAATCTCTACAATGAAAGTATCTTTAGGAGGACCGATGCGCATTTTCCTGGCTGGTTTGACCATGTGGGTCTGCACACTGAGTGGTTTGCTTGGGCAGCAGACTGAGCAAGGTCAAAACGATTTCGTCATCGAAGCTGGCACCCATGTTCCACTTTCTTTCATTAACAGTGTTTCGACTAAGAACGCTGCCGAAGGGGACCGTATCTATTTGGAAACAGCATTTCCTATCCTGTCCGGCGGCAAAATTGTGATTCCCGTGGGTAGCCATGTGGCTGGAACGGTTACGCAAGTGAAGAAACCAGGGCGCATGCGCGGTCGTGGAGAATTGTACATTCGTTTCGACACGCTGATTCTTCCCAATGGCGTGACTCGAGATTTTCGGGCACGGATCGGGGCGATTGATGGACGTTCCAGGGATGAGTTGGATCGGGCCGAAGGAAAAATTCGTAGTGAAGGCGGCAAAGGAAGCGATGCCATGGTTATCGCTGGAACCGCTGCCACCGGTGCTTCCATCGGAGCAATTGCCGGAGCAGCGGCTAAGGCACCCATGACAGGCACCTTGGTGGGCGCCGCAGCGGGTGCAGCAGCAGGAATGATTGGCGTCCTGCTGACTCGCGGTCCAGATGCGATTTTAAGCCGCGGCAGCACCGTGGAAATGGTCATCGACAGGCCTTTGCAATATACGCCCGACGAACTCGAATTTGGCCAGCTAGCACCTCGCCGAGGCATTGGTGATACTGGGGAATTACCATCTCAGCAGAAAAACCGTAATGCACCGGGACGTCGAAATCCATTGGGCGGAGTGCTTTAACTCATTCAATTGATTGAAGGTTTTAACCAAACTAGTGTCCGTTGCCCGGGTCAAGGGCAAAAAATACTGATATTTTTTTAAGGTCCAAGCCTAACTCTTAGGGTCCAGCACGCCGATAGACTCCTTAGAATAGCCATGGACTTCGGAGCCTTAGAACTTCAAATATTCGTCAGTCTGGTAGTAGTGCTGGGAGCGGCATTTGTCGCTCTTGTATGTGACTACCTGAAGGGCAACAATGAGCAGTTAAGAGAAAAAAACGTTGAGCTTCGCGTAAGAAACGAAGAACGGGACAGGCGGGGGATATTAGATCCCGGCAGTTTCATTCCCCAAGCTCTGTTTGAACAGTTCTTCGCCGCAGCGCGCAAGGCTGGTTGGATGCCTGTGTCAGCAGTCGTCGCCCAAGCAGAACCATTTAGGGAACGTCCCAGCGCCGCAACCGTTGCATGGCAAACGCCACCTGCACCAGTCGTGGAAGTCGTTACTCCTGCTGAAACGAATGATCGGGAAGCCTTAGCCAAGCGCGATGAGGCAATGCGATTGCGCGTGGATGAAGAACGAAAAACCGCTGTGGTTGAAGTGGAGCCAGTATCGAATCGCAAGCCAAAGAAGTCCGCTGAAGATTTTGTGAGCCCCGCTGCTCTGGCCAAGGCTGCATTGCTGTCCACTCATCAACCCCAAGTTGCCACTGCAACCATGGTGCTGGAGCCAATCCAAATTGCTACTGAAGTTATCGCCACAATCCCTGTTGCGGCCGTCATAAAAACCAGTATCGGAACGTATCCTCAAATCGTGCCGGAGCCTGCGAAAGAGCAGAGCCGACCCATGGCCGTTCCCGCCAGCAGCGCTGTTCGCGAAGAAATTCATAGATTGAAAGAGCAGGCCAAGGCCAGGTTCGCCGCCCAATATTACAAACCGGCCAATGTCATAACTATCGCCACCGACCTTGCTCCAAAGGTAAACCACGCAGAGGCAATTCGTCAGCCAGCTCTAGTTATTCCCCCCGATCCGATTGAAGACGAAGAGGACGACTATGTGGAAATTTGGCTCCCGGAAAAGGTAGTCGAAATTCATCACCAAGAGGCTGTACTCGCCACAGTTGAAGAATCGCCGATTGAAGAGCAGTGGCATTCACCCGCTGTACTTACCATGCAGCCAACTGAAGTCGTTTCTGGCATCGGTCTGGAACATGAGTTGAATCGAGTTACGCATCCGGCAACCCCTGAATACGACCTTCTCGATCAAATTATTCGAATCAGTGTGGAAGCTGAATTATCCGAACCGCTTGAATCCATTTCCATACCAAAAATGGGTGAAGTGGAACATCAGTACGTAACTCTTGATACGGATTGCGCTGTGGATCAGCTCCGTAAGCAGGTTAGCTTCAAATCGCCAAGCACTGCTTCAGTAGTCGCTGAAAATGACCACGACGCGATTCTGCGGGAATTGCTGAGCCAGAATAATGAAGATCTTATGCTGGAAGACGAGATGCCCGTGAGCACCGCAATATTGATTGAAGCTCCAGTTCCAGAACTGGAAACTTTGTTCGCTGACCTGGAACCTCCTAAGTCCTTTTTCACTGAAGATGAGCCAGTCTCCCTGAACCTGGACTCGCTGAGTCTGCCCGGTGGCATGCACGACCGTCAGGTGCTGAATCAATTGTTGGAATCGAAAAAGTCGGTGACTGGCGTCATCATCTACGCCGGAATCAATGACTACGCAAAAGCGACGGCAGATAAGTCGAAGGCCCAAGTAGACGAAATGGTTCAGCAGGCTGTGAAACTGATCAGCGGAATTGTTCGTGAAAAAGATTTTGCGGCACGCGTGGAAGACGATAAATGGGTCATGATCTTCCCTGGAGAATTGGGCAATGCGGCGCAACGTCGAATCGATTCGGTTGCCGAGAAATTCTGGGATTATCAGTTGCGCAATCTGGGTCAGAACTTACTTACCTTCAGCACAGGGGCTGTGCAGGTGGAACGGGAGCCGTTGAACGAAGCCTTAGCCAACGCTCAAGAACGGATGGATCAACTTCGTAACAAAGGTAGAAAAATTAGTGCCGAGGTCAGAAAGAAGGCTGTCAATGGCTAAGTCGGCTTAACCGCAGAGAATTGGAAACTACCATGATGCTGGAAAGCGCCATTGCTCCGGCGGCAATCATAGGGGATAGATCCCACCCTAGCCAACTGTGGAACACGCCAGCGGCCAGTGGAATGGCCAGTGCATTAAACAGGAACGCCCAGAAAATGTTCTGACGGATAATGCGCATCGCCACTTTGGCTATGGAAAGAGCTTGGGGAACCAAATTCAAGCTAGGCCGCAACAGCACCACAGATGCAGTGGCCAGGGCAATGCCAGTTCCGCTACCCATGGCTATTCCTAAGTCGGCCTGAGCTAAGGCCGGGGAATCGTTGATACCATCCCCAACCATTGCCACACGCTGACCCTGTGCCTGCAAACGCTTCACCGCTTCTAGTTTTCCCGCCGGATTTATCTCCGCTTGCACATCGCTGATCCCTACCTGACCAGCAATGGCCTGCGCCACGCTTTTACGATCACCAGTAAGAAGCGTCACCTGGTACTTCATATCCAACAATCGCGCCACGGCAACTTTTGAATCGGGACGTGCCATATCGGCCACTCCTATCCAACCAGCCGTTTTCCCATCTACAATTACCCGCAGCACCGCCGATTCCTGCGGAAAGCCCTCAACATCTGGTGCCGACTCAATTCCGATGGCATGCTCCTCCGCTATCCCAGTAGCCCCCCGACCCGGTTGAGCTGAAAATCCAGTGACAGTCAGATTTCTCAAATGGCTGGCACGATCAACAATCGCTTTGGCGTATGGATGTTCACTGTGTCTTTCCACGGCGGCCGCAAATTCCAGTACTTCCGCTTTCGCAAATCCCGTCTCAATTTTGATGAGCGTTACTTTCGGTTTGCCTTCGGTGATGGTCCCGGTCTTATCTAAAACCACCGCACTGATGCCCGCCGCCGTCTCCAGGGCATCGCCACTTTTGAAAAGAATTCCCAGACGGGCCGCTCGTCCGGTTGCCGCAAGCACGGCTGTTGGGGTAGCCAGACCCAGGGCGCAAGGGCAGGCAATAATCAACACGGCAACAAAGCGAGTCAGCGCAGTTTCCAGCCGATTCGCCGGGTCAAGAATCGCGTACCAGACTCCAAACGTCAGCACGGCGATCAAAAGGCAGGCAGGTACAAACCAGGCACTCACTCTATCGGCCAATCGTTGAATGGGAGCCGTTTGACCTTGCGCCTGTTCCACCAATTCAACAATTTTCGCCAGCATCGATTCCGATGATGCCTGCGTAACCTGAACCCGAAGACTGCCCGTTGAATTCATCGTCCCCGCAAAAACAGATGCCCCCTCAATTTTGTCGATAGGGACACTTTCGCCGGTGAGCATCGCTTCATCCACAGGGGAAAAGCCCTCCAGCACAACGCCATCTAATGGAATGCGCTCTCCTGGGCGAATCAGGATAATGTCATTGGGTCGAACGTCCTCCACTGGAACATCTATTTCCTGTTTCCGTTTTATGAGCCGGGCGGTGGGCGGGGTCAATGCCGCCAATTGACGGATGGCGTCGCCGGTCTGTGCGCGGGCGCGGGATTCCAGCATTCTACCCAGAATAATCAGGGTGACAATCACAGCGGCGGATTCAAAGTAGACACCGTGATGATGGGTCAGCACCGCCCAGGCGGAATATAAATATGCGGAAAGCGTGCCCAGAGCGATCAGGGAATTCATACCTGCGGAACGACGCCGGATATCAACGAAAGCCCCACGCAGAAATGGCCAGCCGCAATAAAATACCACTGGGGTGGTCAGCGCCCATTGCAACCAAACAGAGCCGGGAAAATCGAACATGCCGTGGCCCATGGCGATGATGAACACGGGCAACGAACAGAGCAGCGCAATCGCAAAACGATGCCGCATCTCCCTAAATTCCGCAGCTTCCACCTGCGCCGTATCCTGGGATTCAGCCACGGCATAGCCTGCTTTGGAAATGGCTCGCGATAAAGTTTCTTTCGCCGTAACCGCTGGGTCGAACAGTACAGTGGCCCGTCGCGTGGCAAAGTTAACACTGGCTTGGGTTACCCCTGCTTGTTTCGTAAGCGCCGCCGTGACGGTGGATGCACAACCAGCACATGTCATTCCCTTGATTGGAAAATCGACTCTGGTTGCCTTGGAACTCATATCTCCATCCTAATCCGAATGCAGATTGCCGAGCATAAAGCCTCTTCTGAAATTCGGGGACGTGTTCCCCATTCACTAATTTTAATTA
>JANMWO010000243.1:0-5105 GCA_031394025.1 Acidobacteriota bacterium | reverse complement strand
TCGCCTGGAAGGATAAATTCCTGAATGTAGACAGCTTGGGTAACGAAGTTGAATGCAGAGCGGCGTTGGCCTTCGGGTGTTTTGGGGCCCGTGGATTTCAGCACGTTCAGGCGCGAGGTGAGATTGCGTTTGTCATTTGTTGCCTGATGCAGGATAGAGAGTCCGAAATCAAGATTGGCGCTGCCCTACCTTTCAAAGTCCGAGTCACAAGGCATTTCACGTTGATTATAAAGCACTTCCTAATAACCCCAACCAACCCCTCTGCTATGCTGTACCCGCCATGAGAACTGACGACAAACGCAAACTCACCCCGCGCCTGAACGTGCTGAAATCCACGGGCCCCAAGACTCCCCAAGGCAACCGCCGCTCTGCCTACATTCAGGAATTTATCCTTCCAGGCGAAGAACTTTCCGATTTCCAGCTCCTCATGGATACTCACCTCGATACATGGAATCCCACCAATGCAATTGAAGAAATCTTCGTCTTTGAATTGGTCACCACCCTCTGGCGTCTTCGCCGTCAAGCCAACTTGGGCCATAGCCTGATGCGACACTTGTACCCTGTGCTCTCCGAAGAAATCGAATCGGTCAGTCGCAATACTCTCTACGCCCTCGACGGGGTTGCCCTCAAAACCAATTGCGACGGACTGAACCAAATCGACATTCAAGGCCGCCGCTTACGGTCTCAGTATAAAAATCTAACCCAGCAGCTTCGCAAGATGCGTCGACTATTTCCAGTGATGCCTGAACCAACCAGCCACCAACCGCAGTCAGACTTGGAATCACGAAATGAACCTGTTGAAACAAAGATAAGAGGGTCGATCCCGCTTCCTCTATCTCGCGAAAATCGCGTTCGCAATCCGCACAGTATCCTATACGCCGCGCTTCCCCCCATCCCTGAGACAGAAACACCAGTAAAAACTATTGCGACTCAAAGTCGGGCATTTGTTTTTCGCAAAGGATCAGGACAACGCAAGTCAAAGGAGAACATGCTCCGTTCGCCGATTTAATTTAAGTGAATCGAGCTCATGTAGCGAGTCCACCTGGAGCCTGGTTTTTAAGCTGGGGGGCGAACGCAGCTTCCCCTTTGCTTCGCAGAAAAGGTGTCAGCGCCGCTACCAGATCATCAGGCATTGGATGCGAGCCCTGCGTCTTGGCTGACATGCAGGCAATCACTTCTTTCGCCGCTGCAACTTCAACATCTTCTTTGCGAATGGAAAATCCCAAGGTGTACGATGCCCGGCCAATGCGCTCCACCCAGACATGAATATCCATCAGATCATCGCAAATCAGGGGAGCCTTATAATCAGCCTCCACGCGCACCCGTGGATATTTCAAATCACTGAACGGCATCTGGCTGAAGGGTCGTCCAATGGAACGGAAAAATTCCATCTCCGCCGCTTCCACATGTCGAAACAGGGCACTGTAGTGGATGCGTCCACTGGCATCGGTATCGACAAAAAGCAGGCGCGTCCTCCAAATAAAATCAGCCATGCTCAATCACCCTTTACATGCGATCAAAATCAGCGCGCCAGTTCTTCACGGCCTTTTTAATATCGTCCTGGGCCATGCCAGTATCGGCTGCTTTCTTCGCCAAGTCCAGGAACTCAGCATCGGAAGCAAAGCGCAGGCCTACGATCTGCTTTACAGTAAGTCGCGAATCCAACAGCTTGCCAGTAAGAACAAAATGGCGCAGATTTTCTTCGGCACGAATGGCACGGTCCTGCACCTTTAACGCGAACGTTCGGGCGAAAACGGCCGCACCCATAGTGCTGATGCTCAGTGCCAGAATCAGCGATGCGCTGTACAAACGTTGATGGTCATCCCAAGACTTATAGAGGTTCACACAGGACCCCAGGAAGGTGGCCAAAGTCAGCACCAGGATGAACAGGAAACCGGGCACGCGCATGGCGTGATTTTCATAATTTTGAGTGGGCATAGCACTCATGATCGCACTTCTCTACACTTAGAACTGAATGAAAATCACTCGCATCTCAACCAAAGTGGTCCACGCCCGCATGCGCAATTGGATCTTCGTCAAAGTGGAAACGGATCAGCCGGGCCTCTACGGTTGGGGTGAGGCCACTTTGGAATGGAAAACCAAAGGAGTTGTCGGAGCCATTGAGGATCTGTCGGTGCTGCTCATTGGCCAAGATCCGCGACGCATTGAACATTTGTGGCAGATCATGCATCGGCAATATTTCTGGCGCGGGGGCATTTACAACTACACGGCCATCAGCGGCATTGATCAGGCACTGTGGGATATCAAGGGTAAAGAAGTCGGCAAGCCCGTGGCGGAATTGTTGGGCGGACCGGTGCGCGATACTCTGCGATTTTACGACCACCTGGGCGGCGGCAACCTGGAATCTATTTACCAGACCATTGAACCCACACAGTTCGCCGAACGGATGCTGGCGTCTATTGAAGAGGGGTTCACTGCCGTCAAATCACTGCCCATTCCGGTCGCCGAAATGATTGAAAGTCCAAGTGTGCTGAAGCGTGCAGCCAAGGCAGTGGAAGCCATGCGTCTGGCCGCCGGGGACGACGTGGATATTATGATTGACGTCCATGCCCGCACCACGCCCGCCGCCGCCATTCAATTTGGACGCATGCTGGAAGATTTCAATATTTATTGGTTTGAAGAACCCGTTGCACCGGAAAATATTGAAGCGCTGCGACGTGTCAGTCAGGCTTTGAAAATCCCCATTGCCACGGGTGAGCGTCTGGTTGGGCGCTGGGAATTCCGCGAGCTTTTTGAAAAGCAGGCCTGCGCCATTATTCAGCCAGACGCCTCTCATTGCGGGGGCATCAGCGAAGTGCGTCGCATCGCCGCCATGGCTGAAACTTACAACATCGCCGTGGCCTGTCACAATCCCCAAGGTCCCATTTCAACGGCCGCTTGCACGCAACTGGGATTCGCCATTCCTAATTATCTGATTCAGGAACAGGTGCGCAGTGACGTCCCCTGGCGCGGCGATGTGGTGCAAACTCCAGTGGCCGTGATCAAAGGGCACGCCGTGTCCCCAACCGCCCCAGGACTGGGTATCGACGTGAATGAAGCGGAAGCGAATAAGCATCCCTGGCAGCAGGAAGTGATGATGGATTGCTTCCATCGCGATGGCTCCGTGGCCGACTGGTAGCTTATCGATTTGACAACCAATGAAACCATGCCTTACACTTAAACTTAACTATGGTTAAGTGTATAGCGAAAGCTACGGTATTTCTGTTTGCCATCCAATTATTAACCGCCCAAGTCTCCACTGATTTTGAACGTCGCCTTGCCGATCTGGAAAGAAAGATGCAGCAGTTGGACCCGTCCTACAAGCCCTTGGATGCAGCGGCCAACCTGGAATCACGGTTCTCTCGGTTAGAGGCCCTGGTGTCGGAACTTCTCACGAAGAAGGCTCCCGTTGTCGCCACTGCCATCGAAGCAAGTGTAGTGTCAGTGCCAGTGCCGACGCCCTTGGAACCGACCGGTGAAACTCGACTCCCGGTGGCTGGCTACATGGATTTCCACGTCAATAAAGATCGTGGTGAACCGTTCCGACCAGATTTCCACCGCTTTGTTCTACTATTCGGCCATAGCTTTTCGCAACGCATCAAATTTTGGAGCGAGCTGGAAATTGAACACGCGCTGGTTGAAGGTGGCGAGGCAAAAGGGGAAGTGGCACTGGAACAGGCTTACCTTGATTTCCTAATCAAGCCCTATTTCAACATTCGTGCAGGCATGATGCTTACTCCTGTGGGCATCACCAATGAACGGCACGAACCGCCGTCGTTCAATGGAGTGGAACGGCCATTTGTGGAAACGTTCATTATCCCCACCACCTGGCGGGAATTAGGCTTTGGACTCACTGGCGATCTGGGCCGTGGATTTCGGTATCGCGCCTACATGACCTCAGCTCTGGACGCCGCCCGGTTCGACGCTGAAACGGGCATTGCCGGTGGCCGCACTTCCGGTTTCGATTCGTCATTCCGCAATCCGGCCAAGGTGGCCCGTCTTGAGTTTGCCGGAGTTCGTCGCTTAACCGTGGGCACCAGCATCTATTCAGGACATGCCGGATTCAACCTGCGCGGATTGAACCCTCGTGTGACCATCTCTGAAGTGGATGCCCGTTACAGTTGGAAACGGTTCGATGTTCGCGGGCTGTTCGCCAACACCTGGCTCAAAGGCGCAGCCGAGCTGAACCGCAGCCTGCAACAGAGCACTGGCGCCAGTCCGAACATTGCCAGCCAAATGCGCGGCTATTATCTGGAACCCGGCGTGCATGTTTTGCCCGCTCGCATCCGGCAGGATTTGATCCTGTTTGGACGATACGAAAAATACAATACGCAGCAACAGATGCCCCAAGGCTTTGTGCCGCTGCTGCAATTTGACCGCGCGGCTTGGGTCACCGGTCTCACCTACAAACCCAACGCCGATGTGGCCATAAAGTTCGACTATGTTTTTAACCGCAATGCCAGCCAAGTGGTGAAGCCTGTGGATGGAATTAATTTTGGAATTGGATGGTGGTTCTAAATGAAACTGTTTGCCCTGCTCATGATGACTCTGGCGGCCTATGGCCAATCGCCAGTCGATAAGAAACCGACCAAGACCATATCCATCGTAGCCGAACGATTCACATTCAATCCCGCAAGGATCACGGTGAAGCCTGGGGAACTGGTTGAATTTATTTTGACCAGTGACGATACAGGCCATGGGTTTCGAATTCCATCGGCAGGGATCGACGTGGCTATACCTCCGCGCAGCCAGGGTGAAATCCGCGTGCGATTTCAGGCACCAGAAAGCGGCCAGGTGGTTTTTGAATGTTCCAGACCCTGTGGTGCTGGTCATAATCTGATGCGCGGAACAATCAGCGTCAAAGGGAAAAAGGCTGCATGAAATCTCGCATTTTAATCGTCTGTTCCATGCTTTTGAGCTTCGGCCAAACCGCTGGGGATCGGGTGATGCCCGGCAGTCCATTGCCCGGCATCAGTTCGCGGGAACTGGAATTGTTCCGGCTGGGGCTGGAAGATTTCATCGCGATTGAAACGGCAGAGGACGGCTTGGGTCCAACGTTCAACGGCAATAGTTGCGCCTCCTGCCATAGTGTCCCGGCGGTTGGC
>JANMWO010000209.1:0-4538 GCA_031394025.1 Acidobacteriota bacterium | reverse complement strand
CGATGGTGGTGGTCACGCCTTTGAAGTTGGTCTTGATCAACTCAGGGGTGTAGACCTTTGGATCGGTCGAATTGGCACGCTTCATGGCGTCTACCAGAACGAAAGTCGCGTCATAGGTGTACGGGCTGTAAATCTGGAATTGGCTCGGGTACTTGGCGTCGTAACGCTTTTTCCAGGCTTCGCCACCAGGCATTTTGGCCAGGGACGTACCGCCTTCGGCGCAAACCACATTGCCTAGCGTCTTGGCACCAGCGGCCAGCTTGGCTATTTCTGCCGTGCAGATGCCATCACCGCCAAAGTATTTGACATTGCTCATGCCGAGCTGTTCCATCTGGCGCAACATGGGGCCGCCTTGGGCATCCATGCCACCAAAGAAAACCGCATCAGGATTTTTGGATTTGACAGCGGTAAGAATCGCCATGAAATCGGTCGCTTTGTCGGTAGTGAACTGCTCGTCCACCACGGTCATGCCTTTTGCCAGTGCTGTCTTTTTGAACACTTCAGCCACGCCTTGGCCGTAAGCGGTACGGTCATCAATGATGGCGACTTTTTTCAGTTTCAGTGCGTCAGCCGCATAGAAGGCCAAGCCAGCGCCCAAGGCGAGGTCGTTGGCAATGATGCGGTAAGTGGTCTTATAGCCAGGCTTGGTCAAGTTGGGGTTGGTTGCAGCGCCGGTGATGTGGGGGATGCCGCAATCGTTGTAAACCTTGGAAGCCGGAATCGTCGTGCCGGAATTCAGGTGGCCAACGACGCCAGCCACTTTGGAATCGCACAGTTTTTGTGCAACAGCCGTGCCCTGTTTTGGATCGGCGGCGTCATCTTCAGCGACCAATTCAAATTTGACTTTTTTACCGCCAATGACAACGTTTTGCGCGTTCAGGTCTTCAATAGCCATGCGCACGCCGTTTTCGTTGTCCTTGCCGTAATGGGCTTGTGAGCCTGACATCGGTGCCACGTGGCCAATTTTGACCACCGCATCTTGTGCGGAAGCAAGGCCTGCAACCATAGCCAGAGCAGCTACTACTGTCAGTTTTAATTTCATTTGCATAAAAGACTCCGATTAGGAAATTACCAGTAAGGTTGAGAACAACTTTTGCTCAACGGGGCCGAAGATAACGCAATTTCCGAACCCGCACCATAGCAACGTCCCTAGGTTAATGTCGATAAGGGGGTTTACCCGGGCATTAGCGCATCTGTTAACAATTTTGGTTTCCGCGAGTGCCAATTTCGCTGGCATAACCTTGATCCAAATCGCGCGCTCGCGCATCAAGACCGGGTGGATGCCTGAGCGATCTCTTGCTCAAAGGCCTGACTTATGGACTGGCGCACCACTGTTTCAATCTCTTCGCGAAGTCGGGGCGCCAGGGTTTGGGTGTGCTCCAAAATAAGCTGCCCAACGGCCTCTCGCAAACGCCGTTCCAGCATCAGGTCTACCCGCTGCAGGACACGCTGCACCATATGCTCTTGCGACTCGGTGGATGGCGCCGAAGCCGCCAGTTCCTTGTCCAAAGAAAGGGGTTGAACGCTCACGGGCAGCGGGTGAACGACTTCAGTCAAAGTGGGAACAAAACGCGGCGGGACGGAAGAAGAATTCATGCGCCCTCCCCCGATGTCGCCAGATCATGGCGTTTCATGGCATAGCCCCTGTCGGTGTAGTACTTCCATCGGCTGCGCGCGGCAAGGCGGTCATCGTCGGCTTGTGTGACCACCTCAATCACCCGTTCAAACCGTTCAAATCCGGCCGGGGTGCCCTGCCCCAAATTGACCAGAACGCCGCAGTGCGGGCAGTCCGCAAGCGACTCTGCCAGCAGTACCGACGTGTTGGCCAAGCTTTTTTCTGGCGCATCGATGCGGCAATGCGGCACAAAATCCGTGGAGGAAAAACTCCACAGCAATTGATCCAGTTCCACCAGAACCTCGGGGCCTGCCGTTACCACCACGTTAGCGCCACTGATGTAAGCCTTGCGGAGCAGGCGGCAGCTGTACACCAACTTGTCGGCTACGTTGAAATGAAAGGCGATTTCGGTCATGCCCGCGTTTTGGTGGCGGCCCTGGGTCTTTTAATAGGCTTGGTCTTGATTGGCGCTTTACTGGGCACTGTCGAAGGTATTTGCCCGAGCAAGAAGTCGAGCAGCAAAGGCACGGGTCGGCCTGTCGCCCCTTTGGCGGTTCCACCCTTCCAGGCGGTGCCGGCGATGTCGAGGTGCGCCCACGGGAAGCTGCCCGCAAAGCGCTGCAAAAACTTGGCAGCGGTCACTGCACCGGCCGCCCGGCCCGCAATATTTGCCACATCAGCAAAATTCGTCTTCAAGCCCTCGGCATACTCCTCATCCAGAGGCATCCGCCAGCACAAGTCCAGCGACGATTCTCCAGCCTCCTGAAGCGCCCGCGCCAGCGGCTCGTCAGTGGAAAAAAGCGCGCTACGCACGCCACCCAGCGCGACCACGCAGGCGCCCGTGAGCGTGGCGATATCAACCACCGCTATGGGTTTGAATCGTTGCGCATAAGTCAACGCGTCACACAGCACCAGTCGCCCCTCAGCATCGGTGTTCAGAATTTCAATGGTTTGCCCGCTCATGCTGGTGACCACATCGCCCGGCTTCACGGCTCGGCCATCCGGCATGTTTTCCGAGGCGGGAATCAATCCCACCACGTTCAGCGCCGGCTGCAACTCGGCCAACGCGCGAAAGGTTCCCAGCACACTTGCCGCACCACACATGTCAAACTTCATCTCGTCCATTTCGCCGCCTGGCTTGAGGGAAATGCCGCCTGTATCGAAAGTAATGCCTTTGCCAATCAACACCACTGGCGCCACCGCTTTGGCGGCACCGCCATAGCGCAGGACAATAAACCGCAGCGGCTCTGCGGAGCCCTGGGCCACGGCCATGAAGGAGCCCATGCCGAGCTTGGCAACCTCTTTCGGGCCCAGCACTTCGACCTTGATATTGCGCAATTTGGCCAGTTCCCTGGCCGCGCCGGCCAGCAAAGTTGGGGTCGCGTAGTTGGCTGGCCGATTGGCCCATTCCTTGGCGAACGCAAGACCCTTGACGAGCGCCATTCCTTTGTCAAAGCCAGCTTTGGCAGTTGCGGCATCGCTCACCCCGAAGACCACGCGCTGCAGCTTGGCCAAGCTGACTTTGGACTTGGTGGTGTTGTAGCTGTAGACGGCATCGCCGCAGGCCACCACAGCGGCCCGCACGGCATCGGGTTGCGGGTTGTTCAGGGCGCTGAGGCAGAGGACCGCGCGCTGGGCATTGCTGGTCTTCAAGGCGCCGAGTGCCGCGTTCACTGCGGTTCGGAGATTTTTAGGGCTACCATCTCCCGCACCCACCAGCACGACACGCGTTGCAGCGATACCCGGTGTGCGGTAAGCGTTGAGTAGTTTTCCAGCCTTGGGTTCAAAGTCCCCCGACTTGATAGCGAGTGCGGCCAAAACAGACAGAGGATCATCATCTGAACTCAAGTGTTGGGGTATGAGCACAATGAGGGCATCACATTTCTCGTTGCAAATACGGGCACGGGTCAGTGTTTTGAGTTCAAAGTCCATAATTCAAGGTTCGGCAAATAAAGCAAAGTAAATAGTTCGTCAATGTTATTCCAATCTTCAATTCGTAAAGAGTTGGCGCGCAGTTTCGGGGCAACCCTGGTGGTGATGATCACCATCGTAATGACGATCGTGCTCATCCGCACTCTGGGTCAAGCTTCGCGCGGCTTCATCAATCCCCAGGACGTGATGCTGTTCATTGCTTACTCAGCTTTGGGTCGCCTGCCAACCATCCTGACGCTCTCGCTCTTTGTTGCCATGGTCAGCACCTTGTCTCGCATGTATCGCGATAGTGAGATGGTGGTCTGGTTCACCAGTGGCCGGGGCCTGGGAAGTTTCCTGGGGCCGCTGTTTCGCTTTGCCTGGCCGATTTTGCTGGTGATCACGCTGATGGCGCTTTTTGTGTGGCCCTGGAGCAACCAGCAGACCAAGGACATGCAAAGCCGCTATCAGCAGCGTGGTGACCTGGATCGCATTGCGCCCGGCCAGTTTCAAGAGTCCTCCAGTGGCAACCGGGTTTTCTTCATCGACCGCGATCTGGCTGGCGAGCAAGCCAGCAACAACGTTTTTATCGCCGCGACCGAAAAAGGCAAGACTTCCGTTACGACCGCGCACTCCGGCCGGATTGAGATCAAAGACAAGGCCCAGTTCCTGATGCTTGAAAACGGACAGCGGCTCGAAAACGTCATTGGACAATCAAGCCTCAAAATCAGTGACTTTGAAGAGTACGGATCCAAAACCGGTAACTCGGCCGCCCCCAACGAAAACGCGCCAGAAGCCAAGTTCCTATCAACACGCGACCTCATCAAGGCTCCCACGCGCAGCAACATGGGGGAACTGGCATGGCGTCTGGGGCTGGCCTTGGCATCCTTTAATTTCGTGCTCCTGGCGGTGGCTTTGGAGAACTCACGATCGAACGGGCGAAATGGGAGTCCCCTCCGCCCCCAGCGCCGTTGATCCCTTCCCAACAGATGCGAGCCTTCGCCATGACGCT
>JANMWO010000189.1:0-2241 GCA_031394025.1 Acidobacteriota bacterium | reverse complement strand
CTTTCAGCAAACCTCACAACTACCGATGATAAATTCATCAAACACCTGCACCTGTATGATGGGCAAACACGAGAAATGCTGGTGTCGGCAATGGTCGAGGGAAGTCGGAAGTGGGCTTACATACTAGACGGCTTTGAGGTTGCCAATCCCGGTCACCCTACAGGTGCATTATTCGCCAACTACAACGATGCTGTCGCCTTGATTGAAAGGTACATGGCCGATGATCGCAAACAATGAGGGTGGGGGTTCGATTTTGCATTCGACGCTAGCGCGGGAGATTTCACTGTGAATCGGTAGGAAGTTTACGGTCCTCATCCACTATCAAGTTATCGAGAAATGTTATGAAAGCTGTTGTGTCACCTAGTGAGAACAGCCGTGTCGGCAAAGTTATTCTAGCGCTATTGAACATTTCAGACCATAATCCGTGGCACTCACGATCAACAAACATAGCGTCACAATAAGGGCTCAAGCAAGCTATAAACTGAATATCAGCTAAGATCGAGCCTAACGCTTTCTTTTGACCACCCGCGCATTTTCGCGCAAACGCCGCAGACATCCAAGCTGACGTATTAAGAAATGGTACTGACTGTGATGCTGGCCCCTCCAGAAAATGCAGTGCCGCTTCCCGTAAATTCACCTGCACCGTTTCAACAAGAAATGGTGCGTACCCTTTCAATCGGACGGCAAATTCATCATCATGCCATTTTTGTATACTCTTTCCTGCATTTGTTGCAAAAACATTGCTAGACAAGTGCTCCACTTCGGCAGTATCCTTTTTCTTTTGGTTTTGCAAATTATCTATCTCAGCCTCCGAATATTGACTAAACGGGATAGTTCTCAACAAAACCGCAGGTGCTTGGGATCGCCAAGGTGGTAAAGGGGCTTCGGCCAAAGCCGCGCGGAAGCACGTGTTTAGCTGATGGATCCACACCTCTAAAAATGAGGCGAAACTCCATCCACCACTGAAGGCAACGGAGGAAGATTTTATATCCTCTGACGATTTGGTGGCAAGGGATGATTCCAGTTGATGATTCAGCGAGACGGGGCAGGCTATTTGTCCTGCGGCGACCAAGCGAGTCAGCCGGTCATTCACGGCCACCCAAAATGCCTGATCGGGTTTTGTGGTGCCATTCCGCACATGCGACAGACTTGAGATGACGAACTGGTCAAGGTAGAGAATTGTTGCCGGAAGTGGAGGAGAATTCATCGGTTTATCAACACTAGCATGCTACTTGGTCCGCTCGACATCAAGGCGTCGTCGCTACAGTGGCGGATGCGGATTAGGTTCGCGATGAGCGTTTTATTGTCTATGGTGTACACGACGCGGTAATCGTGCGCCACTCGTTGTCTCTGCTGCGCGGGCGATGACGTTACTGCAATGCTTTCCGATACAGCATTCTCGGGCCGAATTGATTCAAGTTATAAACCGATTTGACAGCGCGTACCAAAAAAGATACATTGACTTATGGATCAAGATTCCAAGCGTCTTCCTGCGCGTTTCTACCGTTCCGAAAGCGGCAGGGAACCTGCAAGGGAGTGGCTGAAAAGCCATATTCTGGCCGACCGAAAGGTGATCGGTGAGGATATCAAGGATGTTGAGTTTTCGTGGCCGTAGTCTTTGGGAAGTAAGAAGCAGGTTGCCGCATGGCCGGATAGCTCGTGTCCTGTTTTGCGTTGTGGCAGGGCATTTGGTCTTGCTACATGAGTTCATTAAGAAAACTCAGAAGACGCCGAAGTCGGATATTGATTTGGCGTTGAGACGAATAAAAGGAGACCACTCATGAAAAAGAAAAACATTGGATCGTCGGTAGATAGCTGGCTCCGTGAAGAAGGTATCTACGAAGAGACCACGGCGAATGCAATCAAGCGAGTATTGGCCCGCCAGTTGGAAGCAGCGATGAAAGAGCAAAACGTAACCAAGGCTGAAATGGCCAAGCGCATGCATACCAGCCGGGCATCCCTTGATCGTTTACTTGATCCGCAGAATGACGCCGTCACGCTTGTTACATTGCGGAAAGCGGCCACGGCTGTGGGCCGCGAGATACGGCTCGACCTTGTTTGACTATCCATTTGAAACCGAGATAAGTGGCCGTATGTTTTTGTAATCTGGAAAGAGAAGCATTCGGAAACGCCCATGACGCTAACTATTGAAGTAACCGGTGAACTGGAAGTCGCCCTGAAAGCGCAAGCACACCAGCAGGGTGTTAGTGCCGACGGGATGGCTCGTCGCATATTGGCGGA
>JANMWO010000164.1:0-9459 GCA_031394025.1 Acidobacteriota bacterium | reverse complement strand
AGTCCTTTGCCTTTGATAATCATGATTGACGAGATCGATTCCCTGGTGGGCGACTCGCTCATTACCGTGCTGCGGCAATTGCGCGCCGGTTACGAATCGCGTCCCGATGGTTTTCCGCAAAGTGTTGTTCTGTGCGGGGTTCGCGATTTGAAAGATTATCGAACTCACGGTACAAAGGAGTTCATCACTGGTGAAAGCGCGTTCAACCTCAAGACTAAATCTATGCGGCTAGGGGACTTCACGGAAACCGAAGTGCGCAACTTGTATGAACAGCACACCACCGAAACAGGCCAGCGTTTTGAAGAAGATGTTTATCCATTGGTTTGGAAATTGACCCGTGGCCAGCCGTGGCTGGTGAATGCACTCGCTTATGATGCCTGCTTCAGAATGGTGGAGAATCGCGACCGGACTCGCCCCATCACGGCGGCGATCATCATGGAGGCCAAGGATCGGTTGACTATCCAACACGAAACTCACCTTGACCAATTGAAGGACAAGCTGAAAGAAGAGCGCGTGCGACGCGTGGTGCAGCCAATTCTGGCAGGGGAAGCAGTAGCTGAAACCAGTGACGATACGCAGTATGTAGTTGACCTGGGGCTCATCCGTCGCAGTTCGGCTGGACTGGAAGTGGCCAATGCCATTTATAAGGAAGTGATTCCTCGGGAACTGAATTTCGAGATACAAACCGACTTTGGCAACCTACAACAAACTGAAAGATGGCCGCCTGGATATGCCCAAATTGATTGAAGCGTTTCAGCAGTTCTACCGGGAAAATGCTGAAATCTGGCTGGCCCGATTCTCTTATCAAGAAGCAGGTCCGCAGTTATTGCTGCAGGCGTTTTTGCAACGAATCGTCAATGGCGGTGGGCGGATTGATCGCGAGTACGGGCTGGGGCGGCGGCGCACAGACTTACTGGTGATCTGGAATTATCCCGGCGGAGTGCAGCGTGCTGTGATTGAACTGAAAGTCTTGTGGAAATCGATGGAGCGCACATTGAAAGATGGCTTGGTGCAGACGGCTGAGTATCTGGATCGAGTGGGTTTGGCAGAAGGGCACCTAATGATCTTTGATCGCAGCGAGGCGAAGACTTGGGATGAAAAAGTGTTCCGAGGCGAGGAAGAAGTCGGTGGGCACAAGATATCGGTGTGGGGGATGTAACTTGGGTCGTATTCAATCGATCCGCAGTTCACCAGAATAAGCTAGCCTGACACTCTGGATAAACCACCACTTCGCTAACGTCAGGCGGCTATTCGGATAACCATCCCTGATCTTGCAACCAATCTGGCGATCTGCCATCCTAAGCAAAGATTTTATGAAACAAACCACCCTCTTACTTGCGACACGTCCCAGGCGTGCAATCAAAGCAAGTAGCTTTGGCGTGCTGGTGGTTGGGAATTAGCCTGAATCAATGCGCATTGGTCTACTGTCTGATACCCATGGATTTTTGGACGAAGCTATATTCACACATTTTGCCGAATGCGATGAAGTGTGGCATGCGGGCGACTTCGGCCCGGCTGCCGTTTTGGATCGCCTAAAGCAATTCAAACCAGTTCGCGGTGTGTTCGGAAACATTGACGGGGCAGAAATACGTGCCGAACTTCCTGAGGAACTGGAATGGGAGTGCGATGGTCTGCAAGTCTACATGACTCACATTGGCGGCTATCCAGGCGGCTATGAACGGGGCATTCGACAGGAATTAACCAGACGCCGACCTAAACTGTTTATTGCTGGTCACTCTCATATTCTTCGCGTGATGCGCGATCAACAGTTAGGCGGCATGTTGCACATGAACCCCGGAGCTTGCGGAAGAGTGGGGTGGCACACCGTGCGTACCCTCCTTCGTTTCAATGTGGAAGCGGGAAAAATTAGTGATGTGGTGGCCATTGAATTGGGACCGCGTTCGAAGAATGACGATAGTTAATTTGACGTGATAAGATTATGCAAATCATCATGAAACGTCTTTACTTTGCCTCAGCCTTTCTCTGTGTTTTAGGAATTACTTATTCGCAGCAGGGACAACCAGAAACTCAGCGGGAAGCTTTCCGTAAGCGTTCCATTGACGCTGAAAAAACGGGGTTGGCTGAAGCCTTCCGCGGGGTCACAACCGATGGCAAGGTGCAGCCGGGATTATTCCCCATTCGGTCTACCGGTGTCTCAACTGGCCCGGTGAGGAAGGCTGCGAAAGAATTTCTGGCTGCTTTGACTGAGCCGCAGCGCACCAGGACTAAGTTTGCGGTGGATGACATTGAGTGGCGCAAGTGGATGAATCAGGATTTTTATGTGCGCCAGGGCGTTGGTTTTGATGAGATGAGTGAGCCGCAAAAGCAAAAGGCTTTCGGCATGTTAAAAGCATCGCTCAGTGCCAAGGGTCTACAACTTTCCAAAGACATTATGCGCCTAAACTATACGCTGGGCGAACTGAACAATAACGATTTTGTGCGGTATGGCGAATGGCAGTATTGGATCACCATTATGGGAGATCCGGCAGGCAATGGACCTTGGGGCTGGCAAATTGACGGACATCATTTGATTGTCAATTATTTTGTTTTAGGAGACCAAGTAGTGATGGCTCCAGGCTTCTTTGGTTCGGAACCAGTCATTGCGCCCAGTGGAAAGTACAAGGGAACGGCAATTTTGCAAGACGAGCAACGCCAGGGTTTGGATTTCCTTCGTTCCCTGGATGCTACCCAGGCGAAAAAGGCCATTCTTAGTTCCAGCAAAGCGGCTAACAATGCGTTAGGTGAGGCTTTCAAAGATAATCTGGTGTTGGATTACGCAGGTATTCGATGCAACGAGCTGACATCTACACAGAAGAAACACTTGTTGGCGTTGGCGAATTTGTGGGTGGGCAACATGGATGATGGGCATGCTAAAGTGAAACTCGCCGAAGTGGAAAAGTATTTGAATGATACCTACTTTGCCTGGATTGGCGAATCCAATGACAAGAGCGTTTATTATTTCCGCATTCACAGTCCGGTGGTTCTGATTGAGTTTGATCATCAGCGCCCGGTAGGGTTACGGCATCTTTCCAGCAATGCGCAACTTCCCGATCACGAACATATTCACACCGTGATTCGGACTCCTAACGGCAACGACTATGGCAAGGATTTACTGCGGCAGCATTACGCACTGCATCCACATGCGACTAACTGAGACCAGGCCACCGACTTTGTAAGAGAGAATTTCCGACTCAAGAAACTTCGGGTTCCTCATAGAAAAGTCCGCCCACAAATTCAAGCCCCGTTACATAGTTCAACCCTTCTGGTTTTTGATGACGAATGGTGGCTGTGCCGGTCAATTTGAGCGTTGGCGCGCTGACATGGATAAAGCTGCGAAATTCCAATTTGTAGGGAAGTGACACGCACATTCCTAATCTTGAAAGGTCTAAAATACGGCATTTATGGACTCTTTCCTGGCCGTTCTTATCGCGCCATGTAAGGCTTACAAGCTCTGGTAAGGGTGTCCGTTCGTGCCAGCGTTTTTGAGTGCGGGCACGTTGTTGAGAGGGTGTTTCCAATGAAATGTTGGACATAGAGTAGGTTCAACCGTCGATACCCAACTTTACGCGTTGATCGATAGTTGGTAAATCAGGGATTACGCTGAAATCGGCCTAATGGTCTTCACTTAGTCGGTACTGGTTGACGCAATTTTCTATGGCTGCGAACACTGCGTTGGGCGGGTGGTTGCCGTCAATCCTACAGTAAGCTGCTTTTGCGTAATACTCCACCACTGGTTCAGTCCATTCCTGGTAGGCATCCAGGCGTTCACGAATGGCTTCTGGCCGGTCGTCCTCACGCTGCGTCAATGGTTCACCTTCGTCGTCGCAAATTCCCAACACCTGCGGCGGAGAGTTCAGGACATTGTAAATGTGACCGCAGCGCGGACAGCTCCATCTGGCCGATATTCTTTCAATCAACAGGCTTGACGGAACTTCTAAATGCAGTACAAGCGGTTCCGGCCGACCAGTCGACTCAAGGAATTGTGACAGACACTTCGTCTGGGAAACTGTTCTTGGATAGCCGTCCAGCAGATAGCCTTTGGCACACTCTGGAGTTGCCAAGCGGGCCATCAACATTTTTCCAACCAGACCGTCGTCCACCAGTTGACCTTTGTTGATCACCTTTTCGGCTTCCAATCCAAGCGAAGTCTTTTCTTCGATTTCATGGCGCAGCATGTCCCCAGTAGAAATACTGGGAATTCCTAACCACTGCTTCAAACGAGCAGATTGCGTCCCCTTGCCGCTACCGGGCGGCCCAATTAACAAAACTACCAAATCCCCTCCACTTGTTCTCTATCGGCAGAATCAGCCTCGTAAATAGGCATAAGTCATGACGATGACGCCAATTACGGAGGCCAGGAAAATACTGTGACGGAGAGTGAATCGGAACAGCATTGCTTCGTCGGAAGGCTTCATCCCAGTGGCTGCTGCGGCCACCGCAATACTCTGCAGACTGATCATTTTGCCCATCACGCCACCGCTGGAATTGGCAGCGGCCATAAGCACGGGGTCCAGCCCTAATCTGGTCGCCGTCACTACTTGCAGGTTACCAAACAAAGCGTTGGCAGAGGTATCACTGCCGGTTAAAAATACGCCCAGCCAGCCAAGCAGGGCACTAAAGAATGGAAATAAAGTTCCCGTTGCGGCAAAGGCCAACCCCATGGTGGCTGTCGCTCCGCAGTAATTCAACAAGAACGCCAGGCCTAATACGCTGGCGATAGTCAACGTGGGCAAAGCCAATTGCTTCAAGGTTGTCTTCAAAATCCCCAGGAACTGACGGAAGGAAACGCCCAACAAGATTGCCGATAGCAGAGCGGCAAACAGAGTGGCTGTGCCGGAAGCGGAAAGCCAGTTGAAATTGTAAATGGCCTTATACGATGCGACTTTCGCCACCACCGGAGGCGATTGTTGCACCAGGTTGTGAAGGCCCGGCCATGGAATCGCCTGGGTGACTTTGTTCAATTGCACCTTCGCCGCATCCTGACCCCACACCAGTACGAAAGCCACTAACAATAAATAGGGCAACCAGGCGATGAAAATCTCTTTGGGTGGATGGGTTTTTAATACTACGCGGGTACCGGACTCGCCTTCCAGATGGAACTCATCGGCGGGCTTCCATAACTTCAGCAACACCACTAAGGACACGATGGCGGCCAGCGAACTGCCTATGTCCACCAAGTCTGGTCCCAGCCGATTGGATATCAAAAACTGGAAACTAGCGAAGGCTGCGCCGCATAGCAAAGACGCTGGCAGCACTCCTTTCAGCGCCTTGAATCCGCCCATCACCCAGACCAGGTAGCTGGGCACGAATAGCGACACTGGAGCACAAATCTGCCCCACTGCAGCACTCAGTTGTTTAGCAGGTAATCCGGTGATTCCAGCCAGGGTGATCACTGGGATGCCGATTGAACCAAAGGCCACTGGTGCCGTGTTCGCGAGAAGGCAAATTCCGGCGGCGTAGAACGGCGAGAATCCTAAACCGGTGAGCATGGCAGCGGCAATGGCCACTGGGCTTCCGAATCCGGCAGCACCTTCAATGAAGGCTCCGAAAGCGAAGGCGATCAGTAAGGCTTGCAATCGACGATCCGTAGTAAGACTACCAATGGAATCCTTGATGATTTCAAATTTCCCGGTTTCGATTGTGATGCGGTAAAGCAGAATGGCAGAAAATACGATCCAACTGATAGGGAGCAATCCGAACGCTGCACCATAGGCTGTTGCGGCCAGGGCCATGGGCAAGGGCATGCCATAAAGAAACAAGGCCACCAGCATGGAAACGCCAAGGCCCGATAGCGCGGCCATCCAGGCAGGCTTGCGCAAGACGCCGAGTAAAATCAGCAGCGTGAAAATGGGAGCTGCTGCGAGGAGTGCGGAAAGGCCGAGTTGGCCTTCGATGGGTACGTAGTTTTGTTGCCACATGACGAACTGACAACGTTATGAGATTGGGAGGGTGTGTGTCAAGGGCGTTGAAAGGAATTTTTGTCAGGTAGGGTGTTTGGACAGGGCACGATCTTCTTTGGCTGTGCATATCATTTAGTTATTCTATTTTTTGTTTGACAATATCAGAATGAAGTCTATCTCCAAGCGCGAAAACGAAATCCTCAAACTATGAGCGACCAACCGATTTCTTCAGAGAGCGAGATCCTTCTCTATACGACTCCGGCTGGGGATGTCCGTGTCGAGGTTTTCTACCAGGAGGAGACCTTTTGGCTAAGCCAAAGGCGGATGGCGGAGCTCTTCGGCGTTGAGGTGCCCACCATCAACTACCACTGTAAAGAAATATTTGTTTCCAATGAGTTACCTGAAAAGGGAACTATTAGAAAAATTCGAATAGTTCAAAAGGAAGGGGTACGGGATGTTGCCCGTGAGGTTGATTACTATAACCTCGACATGGTTATCTCGGTTGGCTACCGGGTGAACAGCTTCCAAGCCACCCAGTTCCGGGTCTGGGCTACCAAAACGCTTCGAGAATTCATTGTGAAAGGCTTTGTTCTGGATGATGAACGCCTGAAGCAAGGAAAGCAATTCGGAGCGGACTACTTTGAAGAACTCCTTGAGCGCATTCGGGCTATCCGCGCAAGCGAGAGACGCTTCTATCTGAAGATCACGGATATCTACGAGCAATGCAGTACGGACTACAATCCAAACGCCGAAATCACTATGACGTTCTTCAAGACCGTTCAGAACAAACTCCACTGGGCAATTACCGGCAACACTGCTGCGGAAATCATTGCTGGACGCGCCGACTATTCGAAACCGAACATGGGTCTCACAACCTGGAAGAATGCTCCTGGAGGAAGGTTAAGAAAGTCTGACGTGACCGTTGCGAAGAACTATCTGGGTGAGGATGAGATCCGCGAGTTGGAACGCATCGTATCGATGTATCTAGATTTTGCGGAACTCCGGGCCACTCGAAGGATTCCAACGCGGATGTCGGACTGGATCGAACGGCTCGATATATTCCTGAAAGTTAATGAATACGAGATCCTCAATAACGCCGGAAAAGTTTCTCACGAGGTCGCTAAATCTCTTGCTGAAACCGAATATGAGCGATATCGCCTTATAGAGGACCGTAATCAGGTCAGTGACTTCGAAAAAGAGCTGAAGCGGATCGAGGGAGTGGATAAATCTGATCTGCCCGGATGAGTCAAACTCGAAATTCGGCGAGCGATCTAGAGGGAACTGAGAAGTACCAATTCTGCCCCCAACGTATTTCAAATTTCAGTAAGTGCGCGTGAACGCAAGTTGGTGCATCTCCCTACCATCCGCCGAACGGTGCATCTCCCACTGGAGGGAGATGTGTCAACAGTGGCCGGTCCACTCCGGCTGCGCGGGCCGCCTCGCTGACCGTCGCAAGTTCGGCTCCATGGGCGATCAGACGACTTCCGTCAAGCGCCACCCATTGGCCGGCGTACGGACCTGATTCCTTGGCGAGCCAAAGAAATTCTTCGCGCCGCTCGTTTACCTGAACTGGGTTTTGCGGCGAAGCCTGCTCCTCAAGTGTTAAGAGAACCCGCTGGTGTTCGGGCAAGGCAAGCGGCTCAAGTGGGCGCAAAATCCCATGTTCAAAAACAGCCTCAAGTTGTCTGACCATAACGATTCGATTGTAACCGTTCGGCGCGCTCGAGGTATCTCAGTCTTCGTCCTTCTAGCGCTTCTGCATCGTTTCGCGGGCCGACTATCAATCCAAAGTGCACCGCTTGCGCGCTTACAATGGCATGAGATTGAGAGGGCTGGGGTCAAGCGTATTGACCGAGATAATGTGTACTTGTGAATATTGTTCTTGTAGGAAACATTGCAAAAATGCAATAGTATAATCGGATGACATAGATCGTTGAAGTGCTCGATGCCCGTGTTCAGCATGAGCTCGAAACTCTCCCTGCGGAAATGAAGGCATGTTTTTGCAGAATTGTCGAATTGATCCAGGGACATGGTCTTGGACGTATGCGCGAGACACATATTAAGCATCTGGAAAACGCCGCGCCGGGAAATTGATCTGGCATTGGAACGAGCCAGGGAGGTAAAGCCATGAGCCAAGTTCGTGTTGATGATTTACACAAAAAGTGGATGAAAGATGCCAAGTATCGGCGCGAGTATAAAGCGCTGGAAGAAGAATTCTCTCTTGTCTCTGCCTTGATCGCAGCACGCACACGTGCGGGCCTGACCCAGGAAGAAGTAGCCAACCGCATGAAGACGACCCAGGCCGTAATCGCCCGGCTGGAAGGCGGGGGGAGTAAGCCCTCAACTCGCACTCTTGAGCGTTATGCAGAAGCTACCGGCTCGCGCCTGCGCATCAGCTTTGAACCCGAAGCGGCGACGCCATAAATCAATAAATTGTGAATCCTTACCGATTCCGCCCCGAGGCATTTCAAATTTTCCGGAACCATTCCCGCGTTGATTCGTATTCTCTTAAATATGGAACTGCCGCATTCACTCCGTTTTGCTTTTCGTGCCCTTTTGCGCGACAAAGGATTTGCAATCACCACCATATTGACCATCGCCATGTGTGTGGCCGCCAGCACGGTGATGTTTGCCATTGTCAACGCTGTTCTGCTACGGCCACTGCCTTTCGCTGATTCTAATTCCATCCTGCTGGTGTACAACAACTATCCCAAAGCCGAAGTGGGGGAGATGTACAACAGCTCGGCGGGTGATTATTACGACCGGCTTGCAGGAATGAACGCGTTCCATGAACAGGCGATGTTCAACTACGCTAACTTGACCCTTGAAATTAATCACACGCCGGAACAGGTGCGCGGCATGCGGGCCACTCCATCGTTGTTCCGTCTGCTGAAGGTTGGCGCCATCGAAGGGCGCACATTCACCAATGACGAAGGAGAAGTAGGTGCCGATCAAAAAGTAATTCTCAGCCATGCCCTGTGGCAGCAACTTTATGGAGGCGATAAGAACATTGTTGGTCAACAATTACGCATAAACGGACAGCAGCGGACGATCGCCGGAGTGATGCCCAAGAACTTTCTATTCGTCGATCCTGATGTCCGCTTCTGGATCCCCCTCGCCTTTGCCAGTGATCAAAAGCAAAGTCGTCACAGCAACCAGTGGTACCACATTGGGCGATTGAAGCCGGGCATGACACTCACCCAGGCGCAATCGCAGGTGGACGCCATCAACACGGCCAACCTGGATCGCTTTCCTGAGATGAAGGAAGTGTTGATCAACGCTGGCTTTCATTCCAAAGTGCAACGCCTGCAGGATCAAATGGTCCGTAACGTTCGGGGAGGCCTGTATTTGCTGTGGGGCGGAGCAATGTGCCTGGTGCTGATTGGCGGTGTGAATCTGCTGAGCATCACACTGGCCCGGCTGAATACGCGGCGAAAGGAGATGGCCACAAGGCTTGCATTGGGAGCCGGGCAGTGGCGGATTGCCGGTCAATTGTTTATGGAACATTTGCTGCTAGGCGTGGCTGGCGGCGCCATTGGCGTGGGCCTGACTTTTGTAT
>JANMWO010000148.1:0-3784 GCA_031394025.1 Acidobacteriota bacterium | reverse complement strand
TGCGAGCGAAGTCTTTATTCCGATTCCCAAGAAACTATATGACATTGGGCGGAAACGCCTGCCCCACAAAGTTTTCAAAGTTCCCTTGCTGGAAAATCCTACATGACTGTCTGGTGTTGATTCCGCTTCTGTTTCTTGGCTGTGTTAACTTACTGCTGGCGACCGATCACGCTGCCAAAGATCTTCCCTGTGCCGCCTGTCACAAGAAGCAAACGGACAACTATTACGGTCATAACGGCAAGCCCGGCAACACCATGGCAAGGGCGCTTTACGTGGCCACTGCTCCACAAGTGCTGGAGAAAGTCCCGAAGCTGGAATACCGTCTGGGCAACTTTGTCTACAGTTTGGAACGTCAGGGCGCAGAGTTACGCTACACCGTTTCCAATGGCAAAGATCGCCTGAGTTTTCCGCTGGCGTACGCCTTCGGACATGGCGCGGCGGGGCAGACTTACGTATACCAGGATAAAGGTCAGTGGTTTGAAAGTCGCCTCAGCTTCTTTAAGGAAACCGGCGCACTGGATCTTACTTTGGGTGAACCTCCTGGTGAACCAAAGAATCTGCAGGAAGCGGCTGGACGTGAGATGACGGTGAAAGATGTTAATGGCTGCTTTGCCTGCCACACGACCAACTCCATCCGCAACGGACAGGTGGATTTCCAAAATCTGCAGAGCGGCATTGGTTGCGATAATTGTCATGCTGGCAGCAATCGTCATCGGGAGAATGTGCTTGCTGGTAAGACGCAAGCTGCGGCCATGCCCAAGCTCTCCAAGTGGTCGGCTGAAGAGCAGAGCGAAGCATGTGGCCGCTGCCATCGCACGTGGGCCGATATCGCAACCAATGGTCCGCGCGGCCCAGGCAATGTGCGCTTTCAACCATACAGGCTGGCCAATTCCAAGTGTTACGATGCCGAAGACCGGCGCATTGGTTGTGTGGCTTGCCATGATCCGCATGCCCCTCTGGAAAAAACTTTGACCGCTTACGATAGCCGCTGTAACGCGTGCCATGCGGCGGGCGGTGCAAGAAAAGTTTGCCGTCAGGCTAAGTCCAACTGTGCCTCCTGCCACATGCCACAAGTGGCCATGCCTGGGGCACATCATCTATTCACGGATCATATGATTCGTATTGTGAGGAAAAATGAACCATATCCTAACTAGCGCGTTGTTAGCCGCTACATTGTGCCCGACGATGCAGGCGCAATCGAATGAGATTACTTACAACGCCGTCATTAAAGATCGCAAGGGTGCTCCAGCGAAGTCTGTCACGGCGAGTCAGATTGAAATGACTGACGGCGGCACCAAGGTGAATGCCAAGGTCCGCCTTTACGATGGCGACGAGGTAGTGGACGGTACCCAACGCCAACTGGCCAGCCCACTGCGACGCTTGCGCCTGATTACTGTTGTGTTTGAGGGCATGGACAATGAACAGCGCCGGCTTGCGAAACAAATTGCCTTGGATTTGTTTAAAGAAGATAAGGAGCCCAACCATCTATTCGCCGTCTTCATGTTCACTAATCAGATGAGTTTGCTGGCCCCCTACACTACGAATCGTGAAGAATTGCGCAAGGCTGTGGAAATTGCAACGAGTGGTTCGGCGAACACGCGCTTTGCTGAAATCCACCAGCTAACGAAAGCAAAACTTGACGCGGCGGCAAATGCCAGCCCCCAAGCCCTGACGGATGCCGATATTGCGCCTGCCTCCATTGATTCCAATCCAACCGTGCAAGGCATGCTGGCCCGTCTTCAATTGGGGATGCTGTCAACCGCAGTGATTGATGATGGAGAAGGGGCTCGGCGTTCCATTACGTTTCTGAACGCCCTCAGTACCGGTCTGAAGGCACACCCTGGTCGCAAGCCGCTGGCTTACCTTACATGGGGAATGTATTTGCCGCCGAATTTGGATGTAGCGTTTGAGGCGCTTCACGCCCGTGCCAATAGTGCTGGAGTATCTTTTTACCCCATTGATTGCCGGGGTGTAAACATCAAGGCGCAAAATGCCGGGGTGAATGCAGCGGTGGCAGCCAATAGCGTCAACCTGGATAACAGCGGTACGGAGAACAGAGAGCGGGGTGACCGTTTCTTTGGCATCGACAATGCGGTGGAAGCATTGCGCTACAACATTCAGAGTGCTTTGCGCGTGCTGGCGGAAACCACTGGCGGGGTGATGATGATTGAAACAAACGATCCCAAACGCTTGCTGCGAGAAATGATTTCCGACGTCCAGACTTACTACGAGCTGACGTACGATCCGCAGATCAAAGATTTCAATGGGGCAATGCGGCGAACATCACTTAAGGTGGATCAGCCGGGTTTGAAAGTGCGGGATCGCGATGGTTACCTAGCCATGCCTGTTGGGCAAGAGAGTCTGCTTTCCTATGAACTACCCTTGTTCAAAGCGCTGGGTACGACGCCCTTGGCACGCGACGTGGAGTTCCGCTCTGGAACCTGGAAGTTGAAAGCCACCAAAGAGCGCGTGGATGGTGTGGTCACTTTGGAAGTGCCATTTGCCGGAGTGGCCTTTGCAAAGGATGCGACGAAAGGAATCTATGCTGCTCATCTTGGGCTGATAGCGCAAATCAAGGATGCCAGTGGAAAAGTAATTGAAAAATTTACTCGCGATCTGCCGCTGAAAGGAAAACTGGATCAACTGGAAGCACTGAAAAATTCTAACTTCAATTATCGTGAGCGCTTCTCTGTGCCGCCTGGCCGCTACGTGATTGAGACCGCTGTGATTGATCAACTGTCCGGTAAAGTGGGTGCCCGTAAGATCTCCTTTATCGGCGGAGCCGGTTCGACAAGCCTTGCCTTAAGCAGTGTCACGCTGGTCCGCACCTTTCAACCGAACGTGAAAGACTTGAGCCCTGACGACCCCTTCCAGTATCAGGGTGGACGGATCACCCCCACCTTGAACAATACGCTGAAAGCCTCTAAAACCGGGCAGATGGCCATCTTCTTCACGGTGTATCCAGACCAGGCGAACGCCACAGCAGCGCAAGCCGTGGTGCAGTTCATCAAGGACGGAACATTGGGCGGCAGCGCTCAATTCCAACTGCCCCCTGCCGATGCCCAAGGGCGCATCCGCTACGTGCTGAATTCGCCCATGGAGACTTTGACTCCTGGCGATTACGAAGTTAAAATCATCGTTAAGCAAGGTACTGCTGCTGTTGCGGAATCTGTTTTTCTAACAATTGGAACCTAGGATGAAAACACCACTCCTGGTTTTACTGTGCTGCCTTTCACTCAATGCCCAGACAGAAGTGATCCGCACCACAACCAATGAAGTTGTAGTGGATGTGGTGGTGCGCGATAAAAAAGGCAAGCTGGTGCGCGGCCTTACGGCGAAGGACTTCACATTACTTGAGGATGGGCAGCCTCAGCGGGTGACGCTGGTTCGTGAAATTGCGGGTAGTTTGAGTGTGGATCCGGCCAACACAACGCCCGTTTCAAAAGAGGGCGCGAATACGCTGCCCGATGCCACGCGTCCTGTCCGTCTTATCACTTTGGTGTTTGATCGTCTGGGCATCGATAGCCGTCGCCTGGCTCGACAAGCTTCCAACGATTTGATTAAGGAAGCGCTGGCACCCAACGTTTATATCGCGGTCTTCACCAGCGACCTTTATCTGCGTGCCGTCCAACCCTACACCAACGACCGGGAGAAGATCCGGTTGGCCATTGAGAAGGCCGCAGGGGGCAGCGCTATGACCAATTACGCTGATGCCAATGGAGCCATGCGACTTGCCTTGGATTCTACCAACGGCAGTGAAGGTGCAGCCGCAGCGGGGTCTAGC
>JANMWO010000137.1:0-3585 GCA_031394025.1 Acidobacteriota bacterium | reverse complement strand
GATAATTATCATAAAAAGATCTTCATTATTTTCATCCCTCGTGATATACTCTGGCACAGTCAGATTAAGGACTAACAAATGCCCCCCACCAGATTCGTCATTTCGTACGTTCTTTGCTTTTCCATGATCCAGCCAATTCCTTGCGTGGCCCAGGAACCGGAAAAGTCAACACAATCAAAATATAAACTCACCGTTGTGGAAAGTGCCAGCACCATGAAAAGGGCCAAGAAGGGCAGAATCAGTGCCCAGGCTGTGGTCAAAGTCACTGACGAAAATGACGTTCCTGTTGCGGGGATCGCGATTACGTTTCTGCTTCCCCAACTCTCTGGGGCTGGTGCGACATTTGCGGGAGGAGGCATGGCCTCCATTGTCACAACCAATGCGGTTGGATTGGCATCCAGTGGATCCTTCGCAGCAGTCGGCGGCAGCTCGTTTAGCCTGAGTGTTGCTGCTGCGGTCCCAGGTGGCGTTATTTCCGCAGCCATACCAGTGAACACTGCAGCCTTGGCCATTGGTGCGGGTGCTGCAGGCGGCGCCAGTGGTGCCGCAGCTGGAGGTGCCGCAGGGGGCGCGGGGGGCTTATCGGCAGGTGTCATCGGCGGAATTGTGGCTGGTGTGGCTGGGGCGGTTGTAGCTGGCGTCGTTGCGGCCACCAAGGGTGGAGGCAGTAGCCCCACCACCACGACAACTCCTCGCGGAGCCATTGGCATCGGCGCTGGTCCAGTATTTCGCTAATCCAAGATCTCTAGGAAAACCAAATGAAAATGCATTTTTTGTGCTTACTCTGGTTAGGCTTTGCCGTCCTATGTGCTGCGGAACGTCCTGCCTTGATTCATTTGAATGCTAGCCGCCTTGCCGACACTAGAACATCGGACAGCAGCCGCATATTGCGCGCCCCAATGTTGGGATACGTTTCTAGCGACACCTCTGAGTTACGTCCCATGCTTGGCGTTCCCGGAGCTGCGGTAGTAGGCGAACCTGTTGCGCTCCCCGATGGAATCAGGCGCACCTACATAGCACCCGGTCAACAGTTCGCACTGCTGGAAACAGCAGTTGGCGCTTTGACCACTTTATTTCTATCGGGCGAGAGAATCGGCCAAACGAAAGAAATTGCCGGTGGATTAGCGTCGCCTACTTTCGTTTCTTTCAGCCCCTCAGGCAGCATTGTAGTTCTCTATTCGGCACTGGAACGCCGAGTTCAAATCCTGAAAAGCATTGGAAACGGCTTGGTGGTTTTGCAAGACATTCCCGATTTGGCGTTGCCCTCCGGTGAAGTCCGGCTGATTGCCATTGATGATGAAGGTGCGGCCCCTGTTGTGGGCATCCTCAATGGTTCTATTTATCTGGTTCGCGCTGAATCGTCGCCACAATTGATATTTTCAGGTCAATCGGTCGGGAGCGCGGCTTACGGCCCTCGCAGCAGGACGTTGTTCATCGGCGAATCCCGTCCTGATACCGTTCGCATTAGCTCTATTCGCAACACGATTGACGAACCGGCGTCAATCGTTATCAACGAATTTCCCGCTGCCGGGGATAGCGCCATCTGGATGCAAGCATCGCAAGATGGGCGCTTTTTGGTTGGCGTGACTTCCAGGAGCGAAGGGTTCCGTCTCCGTCTGGATGACACTAGTTTGAATCGGGTTGATTTGCCCGGTCCACCCACCCGTTTGGATCGTCTGCTGAATGGCAACTCGTTCTTGTTCTCCTTCTCCAATACTGATCCTGCCTGGGTCCTGCTAGGGGATGAGCCAGAGTTACAAGCCGTATTTGTTGCTAGAGCCCCAGGGCAGGATTCCGATGTTCGCTAGGGGACACAATCATATGCGAATCAATATTTCAAGACGGAACGGACTAGGAATTGGAATCAAATTTGCGACGGGATGTTTGCTGCTCTGCCAGTTGGGATTGGCACAAACCGCGCAGCCTTCTATTAGTTTTCTAACTCCCAACATTGCTCCGGCTGGAAGTCCTGATACGTTACTGACTGTTACCGGCAGTGGATTCGTAAATGGTGCAAGGGTGCTTTGGAACGGTACTGCCCTTCAAAATAGTAGTGTTAAAAGCAGCACCCAGATCACAGCTACCATCTCGCAAACTTTGTTGGCAACTGGTGGCTCTTTTCCAGTGACAGTGGCCAACCCATCGGGAAATCCATCGTTTGCGTCTTACTTCAGTGTCCCTCCGGCAATCAGCGGCGTGAATGGTCTTGTTCCAAGTTTCGTCCAAACAGGAAGCGGCGATGTAACCTTAACGGTAAACGGCTTTGGTTTCGTAAATGCGCAGCCCTATCCGTCAGTTCTGTATTGGACTCCGCGCGATAGCCAAACACGGATTCCTCTTCAGACAACTGTCCAAAGTTCTACCCGGCTGACGGCAATCGTAAGGGCAAACCTGTTGACCACCGCCGGATTCGCCACCGTTAGTGTTTTCAACTCATTGGGTGATGGCGGTTTATCCTCTGCTGAATTCTTATTTGGCGTACTCTCGCCGATCATCCTCAAACCCGACAATGCTCCGGCAGGGAGTCCAGACACTCCTATGACTGTCACTGGGACCGGCTTTTTTAATCCGGTCGTTACTTGGAAAAGTGAGAATGGCCAAACTACCAATCTTCCGGTGTCTCAATCCCCAAACCCCACTTCAACAACCGTCGTAGTGACGATCCCGAAAGCTCTTTTGTTGAATGTTGGCACCGCACAGGTGCAAGTGTCACCAGGCAATAGCACTGCCGTGAGTTCAGCCACAGCATCCTTACCGGCCACCTTCACAATAACCGGATCCCCTACAATCACACGACTTGATCCGCCCAGTGCCGCAGCTGGAAGCTTGGCGCTTGATATGAATATTATCGGAACAGGATTTGCTTCTGGGGCCACCGCTAGTTGGACTCCGGCAGGTGGGCAACCGTCCGACCTAATTGTTTCCTTCAAATCCTCTACATTGCTGGTTGCAACAATCACCGAAGCTCAGTTGCGCACTGGCGGCTCAGTTCAAGTGACAGTCAAGAATCCAACAGGCGATCCTTCTTTGCCTGGGACCTTCACCGTGATTGCCGGTCCTACCATCAACATAACGAATGGTCTCAGTCCAAGCAGTGCTCCGGTCAATAGTGCCCCAGTCAGCCTCACTGTAACTGGAACAGGCTTTGTATCGACTTCCAAGGTGCGATGGAATGGGACGGAACTAACACCGACCACCGTCGACAGCACTACTCAGTTAAGAGCAACCATCACTTTGGATTTGCTGAAAGTGGCTGGCCCGGTACCAATAACTGTAATAAACTCGCCAACCGGCACGCCATCGAACGCGGTCTCATTCAACGTTATTGCTGGCCCTACCATCAACACTACGAATGGTTTGAGTCCAAGCAGTACCGCAGTCAACAACCCTTTGACCATCCTAACGGTAGCTGGAACAGGTTTTATATCGGGTTCCAAAGTGCGATGGAATGGGACTGAGCTTGTAACCATTTTCGACAGCACTACTCAGTTAAGAGCAACCATCACTTTGGATTTGCTGAAAGTGGCTGGCCCGGTACCAATAACTGTAATAAACTCGCCAACCGGCACGCCATCGAACGCGATC
>JANMWO010000101.1:0-4264 GCA_031394025.1 Acidobacteriota bacterium | reverse complement strand
GGTCTGCTGGAAGAAAAAGTAACAACCCCTGAATGGTTAACTTGGGTTCCCGGTGTCGAAGATAGTCCAGCCAGATCAGCCCATAGGTCAAAATCTCATCGGGAGTATGGCAGTCTGGCGAAGATGCGATGGCTGCCCACGCGTTGGTTCCCATACGCAGTAGAGCGCGGGGGAATTTTGGCGAAAGCGTATGCTGCAGGTCAATTTCACTGGTCAGAGTTTCCAGCTTCCAACCTGTCATTTCGCGTCGCAACATAAGGCGGAAGTGCTCGCGGAAAACCAGCCTGCGTCCGTGCAATGGCAACGACAGATTGGTGGGACGGGCAGCATCGTAAAGGGTTATGTAGCCCTTCTTGCCGCCGAACTTTTCAATGGTCAATTTGAGTCTGCCTGGCCGCTGCTCTTCAATGGCAACAGCACGGCGGCTAAGATTGCGAAGGTCGTCCCACACGGTGATCAGCAGATGGCTGGAATTCACATCCACAGAGAATCGCCCCTGGCAGAGTGGATAAAGTTCTTCGCCGGGTTCTTCAAGGACAGGTCGTTGTGATGTGTCGAGCAGTTGCCGAACGGCCTGATCGAGCTCCCAGGGCGTAACAAGCCGGGGAGTACGGGAAGTGATGCTCAAATTCTTCTTAAGTATAGCTTTGAAGTCATTAGAATAGTAGTTTGAGCCTGCAACAGAATTTGGACCAAGTTCGGGAACGCATTGCAAATGCCGCAGCCAGGGCGCACAGACCGGTGAGTGATGTATCGTTGATTGCGGTAACCAAGGTATTCCCTGTGGAAGCTATTTTAGATGCGTACGATGTTGGCCTGCGCCAGTTTGGGGAAAACTATGTGAAGGAATTTGAGGGGAAACATCCGCTGGTGAAGCATTTGGTGGGTGCCAACTTTCACATGATCGGCCATCTGCAATCGAACAAAGCGGCCAAAGCGACGGAAATGTTTCAGGTGATTCAGACTGTGGATAGCGTCAAATTGGCACAGCGGTTGGATGCTGCCGGTGCGCCTTTGGACGTG
Organism: Acidobacteriota bacterium; assembly: GCA_031394025.1. Lineage (GTDB taxonomy): Bacteria > Acidobacteriota > Terriglobia > Bryobacterales > Bryobacteraceae > JANXSF01. The sequence goes on along the minus strand of JANMWO010000101.1, from coordinate 3,241 downwards.
ATGGTGGAAGTGAAGTTATCTGACGAAGAGGCGAAGCATGGAGTGCTTCCCCAAGATCTGAATGAAGTGGTGGAAGCGATTCAAGCCTGTTCGAATTTACGATTACTGGGTTTAATGACTATGCCTCCCTGGTCGGAAGACGCGGAGTTAGCGCGACCCTATTTTGAGCGGCTGAGGAAATTTGGCGAACAGTTGAAACTAACGCGACTATCCATGGGCATGTCCAATGATTTGGAAGTGGCTATTGAAGAAGGTTCCACCGATGTCCGGGTAGGAACGGCGTTGTTCGGCAAGCGTAAAAAGCCGTGAAAGTTTCCTACTACTCACCAATGCCCCCGGCGTTAAGTGGAGTGGCCGATTATTCCAACTGGCTGGTGAAGTGTTTGGGACAGTTGGTGGAATTGGACATCAATCCCCGCACGCCCAGCGGAAGCTGTATTTATCACATTGGAAATAACCCCTTGCATCGGGATATTTATCGGGTAGCGTTGCAGCGGCCGGGTGTGGTGGTGATTCATGATGCGGTGCTGAATCACTTTTATTTGGGCTTACTTTCTGAAGAGCAATACGTGGAAGAATTTGTCTACAACTACGGCGAATGGACGCGTGGACTGGCGCAGGATTTATGGAAAAATCGGCGTCGATCCGGGGCCGATGCAAGCTACTTTGACTATCCGATGTTGCGCCGGATCACGGAGAGTGCACAATGCGTGGTGGTTCACAATCAGGCCGCAGCCGAGGTTGTGAGGGCCCATGCTCCGCTGGTCAGAATTGAGGAAATTCCTCACCTGTATGAACCATCGGGAGCAGTGGACGGAGTGCTTGTGGAAAGGCTACGAGCCAGTTGGGGGGCCACTTCATCGGGCAATTGTATCTTCGGCGTGTTTGGACATTTACGGGAAGCGAAACGGGTGAATGTGGTGATGCGGGCGTTTGAGCGGGCTCGTATAGTTAACCCACAGATTTATCTTTTACTCGCAGGACAGGCTGGATCGCTTGATATGGAACGTTCCCTGGTCAGGTGGGGTGAACAGCCCGGGGTTGTGCGTGTTGGCCACACACCTGAGCGTGATTTCTTCGCTCTGTGCCAGGCGGTGGATGCGGGCATCAATCTTCGTTATCCTTCGGCGGGTGAGACTTCGGGAATCACTATCCGCCTGATGGGGATGGGAAAGCCTGTTATGGTGACCGACGGCCCCGAGAACGCGGCCTTTCCCGATGGCACTTGTCTGAAGCTGCCGGTGAATGCCGGGGAAGAATGTTTGCTGGTGGAGTACATGCTGTATTTGGCGGCGAACCCCAGACATCGACGACAAATTGGAGAACGGGCGGCTGAACATATTGGGGAACATCACAGTATTGAAAATGTGACGCGGAAATATAAAGACATTCTGATATCCTGATGGACTGCTTATGAGAATTGTATTTATCGCCCTTGCTGTTACACTCTTCTGTTTTGGTCAACCCAGCGCGGCGAATTTGTCGGTTACCGTGAAAGTTGTTATGCGAGACGGAATTGGACTCAGCACAAACGTGTTTCGCCCTGCGGGTTCCTCTAAAGTGCCCACAATCCTTATCCGAACCCCCTATAACAAAGGCAAAGGGATTGCTGGCGGGTATCGTCTGTTCTTGCAAAATGGGTACGCCGTGGTGGTGCAAGATGTGCGGGGGCGATATGAATCCGATGGGAGTTTTGCCCCCCATGATCAGGAAGAACCAGATGGGGAGGACACGCTGGAATGGATCGCCAAACAGAGTTGGAGTGATGGCCAAGTGGGGATGGTGGGCGGTTCCTATTTGGGCATTGTGCAGTGGAAATTGGCGCTCAGAAACAATCCTCACTTGAAGGCTATTTTTCCGATTGTATCTGGCAATGACGATTATCGTGATCGGTTCTATTCCCGTGGTGGTGCCGTTAAATTGGGGAATCGGCTATCTTGGATGGCGGCCAATCTTCGTGCGCCGGGCCGTGTTCCGGTGGATTTTTCAACCTATGTCCGGACGCTGCCATTGCGTGTGGCGGACATGGCCGCCACTGGTCAAATTAGCAAGCTTTACTATCAGCCGGTTTTGGATCATCCCACCTACGATGAGTTTTGGAAGAAACGCAGTGTTCGGGAACATTTGGATCAAATGAAGATTCCTGTGTTCAGTGTGGGTGGCTGGTACGACAATTTTGTGGAAGGAGATTTGGAAGCTTTCTCCCTGCTGCGTAAGGCTGGCAAGAATGCATATGCGGCCATTGGGCCGTGGCCTCACAGCATGAGCACAACCTTTGAGGGAGTTTCGTTTGGATCTGAATCTTCCTTGCCGATTTCCAAATTACAACTGGACTGGTTCAACCATTGGATGAAAACACCAAACCAGACAAAGCCATTTCCTGGGCCTCGATTGCGGTTGTTTGTGATGGGTCGTAATCGGTGGCGTGAGGAGGCGGAATGGCCGGTGAGAAGTGCCCGTCCAACCTCGTTCTATTTATCCAGTAAGAAAGCGGCAAATACGCTGGAAGGTGGGGGGCGATTGACGTATCGAACCCCTATCGTGGATCATCTGGATTCCTTTGACTACGACCCGTCCAGCCCTGTGCCGACACTGGGTGGGGCGGTTTGCTGCACTCCAGCGATTTTTCCTTGGGGTCCAAAGGATCAACGGACAGTGGAAAGAAGGCAGGACGTGCTGGTGTACAACAGCGACATTCTGAAAAAAGAAATGGAGGTAACCGGGCCGGTGACAGTAGTTCTGTATGCGAATTCGACGGCCACTGACACCGATTTCACTGCTAAGTTGGTGGATGTGTTTCCCAACGGAATGGCGCGCAATTTGTGTGATGGAATTCTGCGTGTGCGGTACCGCGATTCCTTAACCAAGCCGGAACTGGCGAAGCCTGGAAAAATATACAAATTAGTGATTGAAGCTGGGGTGACGAGCAATGTTTTTCTGCCTGGGCACAGAATTCGAGTAGAAGTTTCCTCCAGCAATTTCCCCCGTTTTGATAGGAACTTGAACATGGGCGGATCGATTGCTGATGAGGATCGAATGCAAATTGCCCACCAAACGGTGCACTATGGGCGAAATTACCCGTCAAAAGTACTATTATCTGTAGTTTCGGGACTTAGTTCCTTGACTGGGAAACCCGCTCTCCCGTAAAGTGAAATGAGACTCATTCGAGCAAGGCGCGGTAGCCAAGTGGTAAGGCCAGGGTCTGCAAAACCCTTATTCGTCGGTTCAATTCCGACCCGCG
>JANMWO010000058.1:0-21328 GCA_031394025.1 Acidobacteriota bacterium | reverse complement strand
GGATGTAGGCGAGGCCAAAGAAGAGACACGTAAAGACGGCATGGGTGGACAGGTTGCTGGTGCTGCTGCGAAAGCTCGTACGCCGATGGCCGAACCCATTTTCATTATGGAAACGAAAAACATTGACGCGGAAAAGATGGAGTTGTATCGTTTTGAAGTGAAAAATGGGAATCGTGAAGTGTTTTTTCCGAGCAATGGAAAGAAGAGTAAGCAGGGTGCCCGCCCCATCCGATTGACGATAACCCGACAGGCTCCTAATCTTTACCGCATTGAAGCCGCCGAAACCTTGGAGCCCGGTGAGTATTCACTTTCCCCCAGCGGATCCAGTAAAGTTTTTTGCTTTCAAGTTTACTGAGCCTGACCGGGCCTTTTTGCTACAATTTCTGTATGTTTAAGGGACTCGAGCATACCGCCATCGCTTCACCAAATCCGAAGCAGTTGGCTGAATGGTACGCGGAACATTTGGAATTCCGTATCAATTTTGAATACGATGGGAATTTCTTTGTGCGCGCCCAAAACGGCAGCATGTTGGAGATTATACCCTCCATTGGCGATTCCGTTGCGAATGAGATGCGCACCCCGGGAATCCGTCACTTTGCCATTGATGTAGACAATTTCGACGACGGCCTTGCGCTTCTGAAGACGAAGAAAGTTCACTTTTTGGGTGAGCCTTTCAACAACCAGGGAAATCGGCTGGTTTTCTTCGCCGATTGCGATGGAAATATTCTTCACCTGATCCAGCGTGAAAAACCGCTTCCTTAAGTTGAGCCTTCCTTGTTCGCAAGAGTTTTCAAAGCCTTCACCTATCGCGATTTCCGTCTGCTTTGGTTTGGCGCCTGCTTTTCCTCCATCGGCACATGGATGCAAACAGTGGCCCAAAGCTGGCTGGTGTACGATATCTCAAATTCGGCAGTAATGCTGGGTTGGGATGCCTTTCTTGGGCAAATTCCCATCTTCATGTTCAGCCTGCTAGGGGGAGTGGTGGCGGACCGTTTTGATCGTCGACGAGTGCTGTTGATCGGTCAGCTTGTCCAAATGACCTGCGCCCTGGTGCTGGCATATTTGCTGTTTACGCATCAGGTTCACGTCTATCAAATCCTGTGCCTATCCTTCATTGTGGGGACGGCGCAAGCATTCGGCGGTCCGGCGTATCAGGCACTTATCCCGACACTGGTGAAATCGGAAGACATGCCTAATGCCATTGCCCTCAATTCCATTCAGTTCAATTTGGCTCGCATCATTGGCCCAGTGCTGGGTGGCATCACGCTGAGCAAATATGGACCGGAATGGTGCTTTACTCTGAACGCACTGAGCTACATTGGACCAGTCCTTTCGCTGTTGATGGTTAACCCCGGATTCATCCCGACGAAAGCCAAGGAAAGCGTTGTTGAAAGCATGCGGCAAGGTCTGCAGTTTATCTGGAACCGGCAAGCCATGGTTCCCTTGATTTGCCTGGCTTTTATGATGACGTTCCTGGGCATTCCCACGATGACTTTTCTTCCGGTGATGACCAAAGAAGTATTTGGAGCGAATGCAGAAACCTTCACCCGCTTGCTTTCCATATCGGGGGCAGGTGCGGTTACCGGTGCGCTGATGGTGGCCGCCTTCGGTCAGAAAAAGCGTAAGGGCATGCTGGCACTGATCATGCTGGTGGTGTTGGGCGTACTGACGATTGCCTTTTCCCAAAGTCGGATTTTGTGGGTGAGCCAAGTGCTTTTATTCGTAGCCGGTGCCGCGTTAATTGCCGTTTTCGCTTTTGTTACGTCGCTGGTTCAATTGATTGCCAAGGACGAAATGCGCGGTCGAGTGATGAGTGTTTACAATGTGGCCTTCCGCGGTGGTATGCCTTTTGGTGCTTTGATCAGTGCGTATTTCATTCCGACATTAGGAGTGTCCACAGTTCTAGCAATCAACGGTGGGTTATTGGCCTGCTTAGGCCTATACTTTTTAATAGGACAACGGGAAGTTTCCCATCTTGAATAATGAAACCCATTCTTATCCTGGTACTCTTCAATACTCTTTTAGCAGCCGCCGATACGGAACTGGACAAGGCTCGGAATCTGCAAGATAAACCGACCCTTGAAAAAATTGCCAAGGCCGCTTCGGCGTCAGCATCGCAGAAACCCAAGGACCCGCTGGCGCAGTACCAAAATGCCCTGGCTCACAGCTACCTTTCGGAAGTTGCGCTTGAAGTAAAAGATCGTAATCAGGCAAGGGTCTCGGCAGAAGCGGGTATTGCGGCAGCCAAAGCAGCCATCGCCCTGGATGCCAAACGTTCCGAGTTCCATCGTCTGCTGGGGACGCTGTGCGGCCAGGTGATTCCGGCGAATGTGCTTGCGGGATTGAAGTATGGGCGTTGCGCTCAGGAAGAAGTGAATACGGCACTGAACATGGATCCAAAATCGGCATTGAACTGGGTGGCTAGCGGAGTGGGCAAATACTATCTGCCAGCCAGCTTTGGCGGCGGCTTTGACCTGGCTATCAAGGATTTTGAAAAGGCGCTGGCGTTGGATCCGAAACTGGCCGAAGCGCATTTATGGATTGGCTTGGCGTTCCGTAAATCCAACCGCATCCCCGATGCTCGTAAGGCGCTAACCAAAGCTCTGGAACTGAATCCGCAACGAGTTTGGATCAAGCAGCAGTTGGAGAAAACTCCGGCGCAATGAGACTTTCCACGCTCGCCGTGGCGGCTGCCCTTGTGGGCATTAATTGTGTCAGCTATTTTGTATTTCCAGGTCATTCCTATTTGACCTCGGACACGCAAATTTACGTGCCCATGCTGGAAAGGCTATGGGATGCGTCGCTGCTGAATAAAGACCTGATCGCTACCAACCCACACTTATCGTTCACTATTTACGACGAACTGTCATTAACTGCCCGCAAGGTTTCTGGATTAGGCTTTGATCAAGTCTTACCTGCTATGCATTTCATTTTCCGACTTGCGGGGATGTATGGAATCTGGCTCATTTTTCGAGCCTGGACTTTTTCATCCCTGGTCAGTTTGTTCGGCGTTGGATGCTTTGCGTTAGGTGCCTTTGTCCACGGACCGGCGGTCATGGTTTGGGAACTGGAGCCGGTGCCAAGAGCCATGGCGCTGCCGCTACTTTGGTTGGCTATTGGATGGATTGCCAGTGATCGACCCAAGTTGGGGGCCGTCGCTGCAGGATTGGCGCTGCTGCTACATCCACCGACGGTGTGGCCGGTGTGGTTGATTTTGGCGATTATGATTGTCTGGCCACCGCAGGAAAGCTTCCGAAAATATCGTTGGCACGTAGCGGCAATTTTGACCTCAGCCGTGCTTCTGCTGGTCATCCTATCCCGATTGCAAACTGGCGAAAGAGAAAAACAGCAGTTGTTCCTGCTGCTTGATCCCAGCCTGGAAAGTCTTCAGCGAATGAGAGCTTCCTATAACTGGATCGGCATGTGGTTTGCATCGTTGTGGAAAAAATATTTATTGTTATTGGTGGCCGCGCTCTTGTCAGCGCGAGGGTTGGGCGTGCTTGCGCCGCGATCGCTTAGCTGGTTCCACGGCGGGTTGACGGTGTTGGGAACGGTGGGCCTGGGCATTTCCTATGTCGTCCTGGAATGGGGGAAGTGGGCCCTGGGTCCGCAACTCCAATTTGGAAGAGCGCTGGTGTTTGTCATCTCCTGGGCCATATTGGGAAGCATTGCAATGGGCATTCGCTCTGCGCAAAAGGGTCGTTACTTGTTGAGCCTATTTTGGTTTTATCTGGCCTATTCCTTGCCAGTACAAACGCAAACCTGGGAAATGCTCACACCCTGGGTTCCCGCCGAACCGATGGCTAAGAAGATGGCGCTGGTATTAGGATTGGCGATTTTGGCGCTGGTAGCGATGCTTGTGCCACGCAAGAGTCCTGCTGCTATTGTCCTGGTGATTGTCGCTGTCCTGGTGCCGTTTTGGGCTCTTCCTAACGTGCTTGGAATTACCACCCATCCAAAGTTATACAATGCCGATCTTACAGCGCTGTATACTTGGGCTCGCGGCACCCCGGCGGACAGCGTGTTCCATTTCCCAGATGCCGGGCAGGCGTTATTTCCCGGCGTCTTTCGGGGCGAATCGGCACGAGCAATTTATGTGGATTGGAAGAGTGGTGGCCAGGTAAATTTCCACAAACAGTTGGCCGACGAATGGTGGCGGCGCTGGCAAGCTTCTTTGGCCAAACCCTATAACGGGGAAACGTCGCTGGCTGAATACCAGTCCTTACCCTGTGACTATGTGGTTCTGAAGAGCAGTCACAAACGCATTGGGCTTGTGCCAGTGTATGAAAATTCGACCTATTTGGTTTATTCCACCCATTGAGCGAGTTCTAGTACACTGAGTACTATGAAGCTTTGTATTCGATCCCTGTTGTTGATGGCCCTCCCCCTGGCGCAATTGTTTGCTGCAGATCAGGGTTTTATTAAGGCACGTGGCAGACCAGGCGATGCCGGTATTTTTGTCGATGGCAAGTACATCGGCCCGGCCAGTCGCTTTACTGTGCCGGAAAAATATCCAGTAGAATCAGGTGCGCACGATGTTGCGTTTCGCGACCCCCGTTATGAGGAGTTCACTGCGAAGATCACCGTTACCCCCGGCAAGACCACCAAGATCAGCTACCACCCCAAGCAATTGCCAGAACCTAAGGGACCCTTTGGCCGTTTACGGTTGGGTGGCGGTGAAAAGGAATCGTTCATTTCAGTCACCTCTGGCGATGTCGGCGCCATTTACTTGAATGGGAAATATGTTGGCTATGTCGACGAATTGAATAATATGGGTACCGGAATACTGATCCCCGCTGGCGACTATGAATTGTACATCTCCTCACCTTTGTTCGGCGAGATCCGTCAGATGGTGAAAATTGAAGCGAATAAGGTAACGGTAATTCCGCTGCCCAAGAAGTAGTCAGCGCCACGCTCTAAATGGAACCGCTTGCTTAAGGTAGGCGGTTCTTTCGTTTGTGGCTAGGACGAAGCAGAATAGGTGGACTGACTGCCCACGTCGACGCCCAGCTTGCGCATCTCTTCTGAATAGTAGCGTTTCTGAAGAATATCGAACTCTTCACTGCCTTCAGGGATGTCCTTTTTCTGCGAGCGCACCTTTAGACGGGAAGCTTTGTCCACTTTGTCCTCAGTCACCAACAGTTCCGTGATTCCCTTCACAATCTCCAGACGGATCTCATTGGGATCCTTCTTCAACCGGAACTCGCGAGATTTACGAAATCGTTCCAGAAGCTTGTGGGAGATGTCGGTGATCTTATCGCGAGACAACTTCATGGCGTCGCCAGTGTCCCGACCTGCGGCGCGCACAATTTTACGCTCCTTGATCATCTGGTTTTTGATTTTCTTGAACATCTCCTGATAGGAGACGCCTTCCCTGCGCATATACTCGGAGTATTCGCTAAGGATCTCACGCACTTCGTCATTCATCTTGTCCTCGACTTCCAGCTCTTCAAGGATCAAAGTGTTCATCACCTCGGCTGCGGCTTCGGGGTTAGAAACCTCGATCAGCCTTGGGGCAAGGCGCGTAACTAATTGACGCGATAAATAAGTAACCAGTTCTCTAGCAAGTAGCATCCGCTCAGCATTCAGTCTACTGACCAGCATGCGTAGAAGTCAAACGCCCGCGCCCTTTTTCCTATGCCGGGTTATTCGTCTGCTTACATGGTAACTACGTCAAAATGGAATCGCTCTGGAGGTAAGGAAGCTGCTTCCGATGGCCCCATTGCGCTCCAAGCCTGGTATGCCGATTGCGATATTTTCTCATTCAAGTAGAAAAGAAACTGGTCTGTGCAGCAGGAAAATGGCGGCAATTGTCGGAACGATAGTCGCAATCCTACAGCAGTTTCCAGGGCCACGCCGCTGGTGGAAATGGCTTTGTCTTCCAGTAATCGTACAAAGCTGGAACGTCCGGCATGGGGCCACAGGTCAGGCCGCAACAATGGGCGCAACTGTGGATTGGTCTCAAACGTGGTTTCACATTGCCTGATCCATTCCAGAACGTCGTGCCCCCATTGCCACTTGTATCTGAGGTTCAGGTAATGTTCGGAAAGTTGAATGGCAAGGTCCATTCTATGACGATCCATTTCTAATTCCATCGCCGCATCGGGAGGCAAGGCAGGAAACACCAGAAGGTCGTTTTCCACCATCTTCTCAGCCATCCCCACCACGCGATCCATACGCTTCATGGCCGTGTGTGCATGAACCAGCAAAGGCGGAAGTTCCAACATCCGTTCCCCACTGATCTCAACAAATTTTCTGGTCCCCAGGATATCCATAGCAACCTCCAATCCTTAAATCAAACCCCTGTCGACAACACGGTCGTCACTATTTATGGACTACATATCGGTCAATTGCAATAGAGTTTGTAATCCATCCTGTCTATTAAACGTGGCCAGAAGTTTATTGGGTACCATTGTGAGGTACTAGCAGTGTGCTCAAACATGACTCGACGCCAATTCCTATCAGCCACTTTGGCAACGCTCTCCAACCCTGTAATCCATGCCGCTGCCGCACGTCCCAACGTGTTGTTAATTTCTGTGGATGACATGAACGATTGGGTGGGCTGCCTGGGCGGTTACCCTGGAGTCTCGACACCGAATATCGACCGTCTAGCTAAGCGCGGGGCACTGTTTGCCGATGCCCATTGCGCTTCTCCGCTATGCAATCCTTCGCGCACAGCACTGCTGACCGGGCAAGGTCCTGCCACCACTGGCATCTATAACAACGATCAATTTTGGCGAGCTTCCCTGCCCCAGGCGGTCACTCTGCCACAGTATTTCAAGAAGAACGGTTACTTTGTGGCCGGTGCCGGAAAGGTGTTTCATCACACTGCAGGCAACAACCCGCCGGACCAGTGGGACGAATTCCAATTACAAATTTTTGACGACCCCTGGTACCGTCGTGCCGATTGGTACCCCTGGAACAAACGTGAACCCGTTCCTGCGGCCTACCCCTACAACGGAATCGCCAACTTTGCCGGTGAGTTTGATTGGGGAACTTTGCCCAAAGAGGAACAGCTTTACGGAGATCAACGGGCCATTGATTTCGGCATCAACGTTCTGAATCGCAAGTTAGACAAACCGTTCTTCCTGGCCGTTGGCTTGTGGCACCCGCATATCCCAATGTTTTCTCCAAAACAATATTGGGACTTGTATCCCCCGGAAAAAGTTCATCTGCCTCCACTGCTTGAAAACGATTTGGATGACCTTCCCAAAGTCGGCAAAGAGTTCGCTGCCTTTCGTCGCGATGAACATGAAGCCATTGTGCGAGCCGGTAAATGGAAGGAAGGGGTCCACGCCTACCTTGCCGCAATTTCGTTTGCTGACGCGATGATTGGTCGTCTGTTGGATGCCCTGGACAACAGCCCGCATGCTGGCAACACCAACATTGTGTTTTTCTCAGACAACGGCTGGCATCTTGGTGAAAAAGAGCATTGGCATAAATCCACGTTGTGGCAACGGGCCACGCACGTCCCCATGATCATTGCTGGGCCGCAAGTGAAATCGCGCGGAGTGACCCGCCGCCAGCCAGTAAGCCTGCTGGATCTTTACCCTACCTTGGTCGATCTTTGCGGTTTGCCGAAGAAGTCGGAACTGGAAGGCAAGAGTCTCATTCCCTTGCTCAAAAATCCGCGCGAAAAGCGGCAGCCTGCGGTATCCACGTACCTGCCAGGTAACCATGCTGTGATCACGGAGAAATGGCGCTACATCCGCTACAATGACGGCGGAGAAGAGCTCTATAATAGAAAAACTGATCCCAATGAGTTCCACAATTTGGCCCAGAAGAGTGAGTATGCGGAACTGAAACGAGACATGGCGCAATGGATGCCGAAGCAATCCGCTGAACCCAAGCCCGACCGCAAAGAGTTCGATTTCGATTTCGCCACATACACTTTCAAACGCAAATGAAAATCTTTTTCGCCAGCCTATTATCTGTTCTTCCCATGATTGCTGCCGTGGATGATTGGCCGCGCTGGCGTGGTCCGCTGGACAACGGCATGGCCCGTGGCACCGCTCCGCTGCAATGGACCGGCAAGCAGAATGTTGCCTGGAAAATCGACGTTCCAGGCCGAGGATTTTCATCCCCCGTTTTGTGGGGAGACAAACTGTTTTTCACCAACGCGGTTGCTGTTGGCAGGCCCAAGAGCGAAGTTGGGGTGGAACATAAATTCACTGTAACGGCTCTGGATCGTCGCACTGGGAAAGTGATTTGGGAACAAGTTGCCGCAGTTTCCACACCCCACGAAGGTTACCACGCGCGCTACGGCAGTTATGCATCGAACAGCCCTGTAACCGATGGCAAATTATTGTGGACTTCGTTCGGTTCCCGCGGGGTGTATTGTTATGACCTGAATGGCAAGCTGATTTGGAAGCGTGATGACTTTAAGGAAGCCAAGACCCGCATGCAATTCGGCGAAGGAACTGCCACCGTACTATCTGGCGACACGCTACTGCTGAACTTTGATCAGGAGGCCGGTAAGAGTAATTTGCTGGCGTTAGACAAGACCACCGGAAAACAGCTTTGGCGGGTAGAGCGGGAGGAAGTCAGTGGTTGGGCTGCCCCGTTGGTGGTGGAATTTGAAGGTAAAAAACAGGTAGTTGTATCCGCATCCAACAGAGTGCGTTCCTACGATTTAACCACTGGTAAGGTGATTTGGGAGTGCAAAGGACTGGGCTTGAATGTGATCCCCGCTCCCGTTTTTAGCGATGGCATTGTTTATGTGATGAGCGGATTTCGCGATCCTAATCTGATGGCCATTAAGTTGGGTCGTACCGGCGATCTGACTGGAACCGATGCCATCTTGTGGACTCAAAATCGCGGGACATCTTACACCGCATCACCCGTTTTGTACGATGGGAAATTGTACTTCGTCACCGATAGTGGAATGATCAGTTGCCTGAATGCCAAGACCGGAGTGCCCTATTACCATCAACAACGTTTTGCCAAGCCGTATAGCTTAAAGTCCTCGCCAATCGGTGTGAATGGCAAGCTTTACATCGCTACGGAAAATGAAGATGTGGTGGTGGTGAAAATGGGTGAGAAGTTTGAGGTGCTGGCGACGAATACCATGCCCGATCAATCGTTTATAGCCACTCCAGCGGTGTCTGATGGAGTGATGTACCTGCGCAGTGAAACGGCTATTTACGCTATTAAAGAGTAACCAATGCGAACCATTTTTCTTTGTATTGTTCTAACAATCCCGTTGTCCGCGCAGGATGCGGCAGTACTGGAAAAGGCTAATGAACTGGCGTTGCAGTACACTGCAACGCTTCCCAATTTCATTTGCACGGAAACAATCAATCGCTTTATGAAAAGGAAACCGGCAGATCCTTGGAAGGCTCAAGACAAGCTAACGCTGTCTGTAGCTTTTTCAGAAAAGGGTGAGCAGTATAAGTTACAGGCAATCAACGATACTCCCACCACCAAAGCGTTTCAGAAGGTAGGCGGCTACAAATCCAGAGGCGAATTCGGAAGCCTATTGCGCAGAATCTTTCAACAGGAATCAGCAACGCGTTTTAAGTGGGAGCGGTTGGAAACGCTGAACGGAAATGCTGTTCAGGTGTACTCTTACAAAATCGACAAGGATCGTTCCAAGTACTCCGTGACCATGTCCTCTCTTTTAAAAACTTACCAAGATGTCTTCGCCATGCAAGGTTTCATTTACATTGACCAGCGTTCTTATCAAGTGATGCGCTTCACTGCGGAAGCAGTTGGGATTCCTGCCGATTGGCCCATTTCGGCAACGTCTTCAATTGTTGAATATGCTTTTGCCGACATTGGCGGTCAACAATTCCTGATGCCCGTTACGGTTGAAGGAAACGTAGTAATGAAAGACAAGCAAACTAGAAATCTGATTCAATTCAGTGACTATCGCAAGTTTTCAAGCGAAGCTACGATTGACTTTGAATCGAGTCCACTTGAGGATTCAAAACCCGATTAATGGCATTCACCAGTTTGCGGTATGGCACCGTGTTTGGCTGATCAAACGACAGCCATTCGCCATCGCGAAAGCTGGAATAAAACCAGCGCCATAGCAAAGACAAGTGTTCCTGTTTTTCAGCCAAAGGAAATAGATCTTTGGAAAGCCCTTCCACGACCTCTCTCAATCTTCGATCCATGGACACCGGACGCCCCTCAATTAGCTCCAAGCGAAATTCCACTCGATCCCGCCAACAACCTTCCCATAGAAATCGAAGCTGCACCACGTTGGGTTCAAAGGATCGATTAATGGCAACCCCGAACTGATGCTCTAAGCTGAATGCTAGCGGGTCGCGCTGACGCACCACTTCCTTCACTTTTTCCAGACGCTTGTGAATCCGGGCGGCCTGTTCAAAATCCATATCCTGACTCAGACGGTCCCGTTGGGCTTCCAAGCTTTCCAACATACTTGCCCCGTCCGTTCGAAGAAAGTCCTCAATTCGGGCAGCCTCCGTTGCATATTCGGCCACACCGACCACTGTTTGACAGGGTCGCAGACAAAGATTCATTTCCCCATAAATGCAACCAGGATGTTCCGGGCTGGGGTGAAGATCTTCCTGACAGCGCCGCAACTGGAACAGGTCCAGCACTGCGCGTTCAAACTCTTCAGCGGAAACTCGATTTCGAAATGGTCCATAGAGCACCCCGCCCGCTGCCCGCAATTGTGTGGTTACCTGTGTCCGCGGAAAGTCGTTATTGAGGATCAATCGGACGTAGCTGGGGAACCGTAGATTGACCACTTTCTTGTAAGTGCCCGGATGAAAGTGGCGGGCCACTGCATAGAAAATCAGTGCCGATTCCAGACGTGAAGGCGTGGGCCAATAGCTTACCTGGTTGGCCAGACCTCGCAACGAAAGTACCCTGGATTGGGCCTTTGAAACTCGCTCCCCCAACAAACGAACCATGCGTCGTTTCAGAACGGCGGTCCGGCCAATCAACGGTTGTCCGTTGGGGACTTCAATACAATAAACCGCCGGAATGTTTTCGAGCAATAGAAGGCTGGCATCCAGTGCCTCTTCGTTTTGCCACTCGAAACGTAGCGGTTCGGAGAGTGTCATGATGCCTGAAACAGTTTGAAATAGGTCGCCGGTTCAGTGATGGGCACAGTGGCCAACAGTAGATTTTCAGCGACGTGTGCCGGGTTACTCATTCCAGCCAGCGAAACAGTCAGACCAGGAGTGCTGCGGCTGAATTGAATGGCGCGTTGGGCGTCGGTATGTAAACCCAATTTCTGCCGAACATGTTCTGGCAAGCCGGATGCCAGCCGACTCTGCAAAATGCTGGCGGAACCAACGGTGGTGATTCCCATGCGTCCGGCACAGCTAAGAACGTTTGCGGGAACGCCAGAGAGGCTTTGGGTGGGCAAGCTGAACGCTTCGGTCATGCCCAGGTTCAGCGGCATTTGGGCAAAGCGAAAGCGGTGTAAGGGTCCGCCAGCATCGAGGGCGATTTGGACAAACCGTTCCAGCGAAAGTTGCTTTTCTTTGCGCAGACCATCCCAGGTGGCAATGCCGTAATAAGCAATCTTGCCCTGGTCACAGAACTTTTCCAGTTGGACAAAAGCGGCTTCCACATTGTGATAAAACTGGTCTTCAGAAATATGCCCCAACTGAGTTTCAGGGTTGTGAAGATAGAAGACGTCAATCGTTTCCAATCCCAAATTCTGACGGCTGCGTTCCAGTTGATCCGCCAAAAACGCAGGTGCCAGGGAATGGTTTTTGCCCACGATATCGTCACTATTTAGAGGAACGGCAGGCATGGCGTTGGGAACAAGATAACCAGCCTTGGTGCAAACCATCACTTCATCTCGCTGCAATTCGCCGGAACCGATCAACCGACCCAGCGCAGCCCCGATATTCATTTCTGAATGCTGATTGCGATAGTTCAGTGAGGTATCAATAAAGTTGATGCCACCCTTCACGGCTGCTTCCATAGAAGCTTCATAACCGCGGTCTGCTGCATCATCAGCGTTGCCCAGATAGGAACCAATGCCTACTGAAGAAACAGTGCGCTGCACCGCCTCACGAAAAAATCCATTTTGTTTATGATCCGGGAAACGAGACGCAAATCGAGCCGTGCCTTCGGACGTAGAAAAGCCATTTATCATTCGTGTGAAAACCTTTTCAAATCTTTTTAGTTGAACTACTCAATGAAACCGAACTTACGTAGCGTAGCTTCCGGTTCGGCTTCGTCAAACTGGGATAACGATGCCTTTTGGCGACCATTGATTAAGGGGACGGCATAAGGTGGATCGCCAAAGGGGAATATTTTCTTTAGCGCATCGTGATCGGGGGACAGCGGCGCTTTCAGATTCGTTGATGTCATGAAGTAAGCGCCGAATTGTGGGACGCGGGAAGGCAAGCCGATGATCTTCACGTCCACCCAGATATGCTTGGCCATGCGTCGCGCTGCGGCATCGCAATGGGAACATTCCGGATCAAAGAAGTAGAGCAGCACTTTCCCTTCATGCAGTGAGACGGACTTGCCATCCACCATGATGGATTCGGGGGCCATGGCACCGGATTGACGCCCGTTATCCAAGGCAAATCCAATCGCCGAGCAGATAGCGATTCCGCCCAGAAGTATGCCCGCTGTCTTGAAACCATGCACTGGTCGTGACCACCACCCGGCAATGATCGCCATCAATAACATAGCGGCATCGCCCACAAAGAAGCCCGGTCCGATACTGCGTTTGAGCCATGGAAAGCAGGAACAATCCGCGCCGCGTAGAGTGTTGTAATTGATCCCAACAAAAATCATAAAGGCGACTAACATCAATCCAGTAAGAATGGCGCCCCAACGACGGAATCGCGGGATAACCAGCAAGGTGGCGGCAAATGTTTCCGCCAGGCCGAAGCTGACAGCAGTAAAAAGACTGAGTGAACCGGGGATGAGTGCCTGACGCATTTTGGCCGCCCAATCATAGGGGCCAACCATTTTCCAAATGCCGGCGCTGAAGAATAGAAGTGCCAGCAGAATTGCGCAAACCGTCGCAATGCCAGTTTTCCAGGCCGGTGCCCGGGTCGCCAAAGTGGGGTATGCCATACTATCTTCCATGCTCTTCATCTTAGCGTTGTTTCAAGCATTCGCAGCGGCACAAGTGGCCGATTTGGTACTAGTGAATGCCAACATTTACACAATGAACCCGCAACAACCGAAGGCTAAGGCATTAGCTGTTAAGGACGGGCGCATCGTTTCTATTGGTGAAACAGTGCAAAAGTATGTGGGACCCAAAACAACTGTGATTGACGCTCATGGTGCGGCCATGATCCCTGGATTGATTGATTCCCACGGTCATATGTTAACGCTGGGCAGCCAAATGGAAACGTTCGATTTCCGCGCTACCAAAACTGTGGCGGAGGTTGCCAATGCCATCCATGAGAAGTCAAAAACAGTGGAGCCAGGGGCTTGGATTTTAGGTCGCAGTTGGGACCAGACAAATTGGGGTGGGCAATTTCCGACACATTTTCTGTTGACCAAAGCAGCACCAGATAATCCAGTTTTTTTAATAAGAGTGGATGGACATGCGGCTTGGGTGAATCGCAAAGCGTTGGAACTGGCAAAGATCACGTCGAAAACACCGGACCCACCCGGTGGCAAAATCCTGCATGATCAATCCGGGGAACCTACTGGTATTTTGATTGACAGGGCACAGGGTCTGGTGGGGAAAGTGATTCCAGAGCCGTCTTTTGAAACAGTAAAACGCCGATTGCTATTGGCATCGCAGGAATGCGCCCGGCTTGGTTTAACAACCGTGCACGACGCTGGAATATCAGCCGAAACTATCAAGGCGTATAAGGAACTGATTGCGGAAAATAAGTTGCCGCTGCGCGTTTACGGAATGATTGGTGGCGATGGAACACTGTGGCAATCCTATTTGAAATCGGGCCCAGAGGTGGGCGACTTCCTGACCATCCGCAGTATTAAGTTGATGGCCGATGGGGCTATGGGTTCCGGCGGTGCGGCGTTTTGGCAACCATATTCAGACGACAAAGAAAATACTGGGCTGTTGCTAATCAAGCAATCCGATATTGAACGAGTTGCTGCAGAGGCCGTAAAAGCAGGCTTTCAAGTGAATACGCATGCCATTGGGGATCGAGCGAATCGATTAGTTTTGGATGCTTATGGCAAGGTGCTGGGCGGAGTCAACGATAAACGATTTCGCGTTGAGCATGCCCAGGCATTAGCCTTGCCCGACTTTGAATTATTCAAAAAGTTCAGCGTGATCGCATCTATGCAATCCACTCATGCGACGAGTGACATGCGTTGGGCCGAAAAGCGTTTGGGACCTGATCGCATTGCCGGTGCTTATGCGGCGCAACGTTTCTTGAAACTAGGAGTACCCGTGGCCAACGGATCAGATTTCCCAGTAGAAGAACCCAATCCGATACTAGGACTTTATGCCGCTATCACCAGACAAGACTTAACCGGATACCCCGCCAAAGGTTGGATGCCAGATCAAAAGTTGACCCGCGAACAGGCGCTGAAGAGCTGGACTGTTGCCGGTGCCTATGCTGCTTTTGAAGAGAAACAGAAAGGGTCGCTGGAAGTTGGCAAAATGGCCGATTTCCTATTGTTGAGCGGGGATCTAATGACAATTCCCGAACGGGAGATAGCCAAATTAAAAGTCACCATGACGGTTGTGGGTGGCAAGGTGAATCAGCAGAAGCGATGACCTTTCTATTGGCACTTCTGTTGATGAGTCAAATTCAGAAGGCGACAATTTTTGACAAGATCGTGCCCGTGGAAGCAACCAAGATTGTGCGAATGCCGTTTGACGTTCCCAATCCGCAGACGACGTTGAATCTCACTTTTGCCGTGGCCGAAAAGAATGGCGCGGTGAAGGTGGTTGTTCGGAAGGCACCAGATGGAACCATGCTTGGGGAAACCAGTTATCAGGCGGAAGGGGAGTTGAAAGTTCTGATAGCGGATGAGGGCAAGATCTGGATCGACTTGGACAATCGGGCTCGTAGGCTTTCTGATGCTAGGGTGGATCTGACCATCAAAGCGAGTTGGAAGATTGAGTTGCCGGTGAATGCCAGGGAATTGCCTGAATCGCTGAAGAGTCGAGTGGTGATTGGAAGCCTGGGTTTTCTGATTTTGATTGTTGGATTTTCAGGGTGGAAGCTGATTCCAATTTGGAATTCCCGTCGATGATCAAACAAGCCTCAAAGCCCGGCAAACTTCGCTGGGCCTTGAGGGGGTCAACATCAATGTGGTTCAATTACCGTCGATAGCCGTTTCCAACTTGTCCGTTGAACTGCCTGTCTCTATCGTTATTACGGTAGTCGCGATTACGGTAGTCGCGATTGTCATTCGAGCGATAGTCGCGGTCACGGTTTTCGTTGCGATAATCGCGATTGTCGCGATTGTCGCGATACTGTGCGTTACGATCCCGTTCAATGTGAGCCATCAAATCATTGAGCATTCTCTGATCGCGAGCCAAGTCCCGGGCATCATCAGCGGCCAAGTATTCGCGGCCTTCGCGGATGTGGCAATCCAGGCGAGCGCGGTCACGGCTAATGTCGGCTCGTAATTCCTCTACTCGTTGGTAGTCACGCCGTAGGTCGTAATTTTCGTAACGGACCGGTTCACGGCTATCGTATCTGATTTCAATGTGGCCTCCGCGACCGAAGAACCCGTCAGCGGCGAGGAGACTTTGCCCTCCACCCAGAACAACCGTTAAAGCACTGATCGCAAATAAGTTGGTGTAGCGCATTTTCTTTCTCCTTTACTTTGAAGGTCTGTCTGTTCCCTTCTGACAAGATAGACTCCTCCCGCAAGGGAATCGGTGCAACGAACCGCGTAAGGATTTTGTTATGGCCGGATTGAGCCAAGTGGTGGTGCAAGTGGGACAGGCATCCCTGGCCAATGCCATGTGGCTTTCTAACTTTGGGGTCTTGCTTTTTAAGCCTTTACCAGGAAAGAAAGCGGTAACGGAATCGCCTATCCCACTCTCGATTGCCGCTCGAAAAACTCAGCAGTCGCAGCGCGGGTCTTGTCGATCTGTGCCTCACTATGCGTCGTTGAAATAAAGCCTGCCTCAAATTGCGATGGGGCCATGTAGATTCCACGCTCCAACATATGGTGAAAGTATTTCGCGAAGCGTTGCGTATCGGCGCCCTTCGCAGTATCCCAATTAGTCACCGGGCCATCGGCAAAAAAGAAAGTGAACATAGACCCTACACGATTCACCGTCACGCCCGCAGGTGGATTTGCCGTTAATCGAGCTCCCAGCATTTCCAACCGACTGTAAACTTCCGTGGAATGCGCACGCAAATAGCGCAGCATGGCCAGCCCTGCGCTCACCGCCACCGGATTTCCAGACAGCGTTCCAGCTTGATACACCTTACCTATAGGAGCGACGGCAGACATTACTTCCACGCTGCCGCCATAGGCGCCGATGGGCAACCCGCCGCCGATGATCTTGCCGAACGTGCTGAGGTCGGGCTTGATGTTGAACAACTGCTGAGCACCGCCATGGGCTACGCGGAAGCCAGTCATCACCTCGTCAAAAATCAACAACGCCCCATGCCTGGTTGTGATTTCGCGAAGCATTTCTAACCAGCCAGGGGCGGGCAGAACGCATCCCATATTGCCAACAACTGGTTCCAAAATAATGGAAGCGATCTTGTTCCCGTGATCGGCAAAGGCCTTCTCCACAGCATCAAATGAATTGTAGGGTAACGAAATTGTAGTGTCGGCGAAGGCTTTTGGAACACCAGCGGAATCGGGTGTTCCTAACGTGGCCAGGCCGCTACCGGCTTTGACCAACAGGGAATCCACGTGACCGTGATAGCAGCCTTCGAACTTAATGGTGAGGTCGCGGCCAGTGAATCCGCGCGCCACGCGAACGGCGGACATGGTGGCTTCTGTCCCGGAACTAACCAGACGCATCATTTCCATTGAGGGCACGGCGGCTTGGAGCTCTTCGGCCAACAGGATTTCTTTTTCTGTGGGAGCTCCAAAGCTGGTGCCCGATTCAAGAGCTTCAATCACAGCGGCAATCACTTCTGGTGGACGATGACCAAGAAGCATGGGCCCCCAGGATCCGACAAAATCGATGTATTCATTGCCATCCACATCGTAGAGAATGGACCCGTTGGCTTTGGCGATAAAGGGTGGAGTTCCTCCCACACTGCGAAAGGCACGGACCGGTGAATTTACGCCACCTGGGATCAATTTGCTGGCGCGAGCAAGGAGGGCTTTCGATTTTTCTAGGTTCATGTTCCAACTGATGGGGCCGATGGGCGTCCCAATATAAAATTGATTCCGATTTCAGCAAGTGAGCCGTTTATATTATCAAGCAGCTTTTTGCGGAAATCGAAATACGAAATGGTACCGGCGAATACTTCCTGCATGGTGGCTGAAAACGTGGGACTGCGGCGTAAGAATTGAACCATGCGCGAATGGTTGGGACCGAACAAAAAATTGCCCAAATAAACGCGTTTAGCAATAGTGGAACCAAAGGCCAGATCCTCTGTGAATTCTTCGGCAATTGTTTCGCGATAAATAGCCGGGTGCAGTTCTGGAGCATGCAGATTCTGGCTGATGATTTCACCAGCCAGATCGCCGGAACGGATGGCGTAGTAGATGCCTTCACCAGTGATGGGGTCAACGAAACCTGCAGCGTCACCCACGGCCATCCAACGGTCACCAGCCACGCGATTGTTCTTCCAGGAATTATGTTCCAGGGCCGGAAGCATGTGTCCGTAAAAGGCAGCGTCCTTCAACGGGATATCGTGCCGATGCATGTAATCTTCAAGGATTGCGCGCAGAGCTTGCGCGGGTTGACCTTTGCCACAAATGCCCACGGAAAGATGACCAGGACGAGGGAAAACCCAGATATAGCCTTCAAAATCCTTCAAAAATTGAATATCAATTGCTTCGCGATCGGTGGGGACATAGTAGCCCAAGGCCGTCATTGTATCGGCAGGGGCAAAGGCAGTGCCCACACCCTGCAAGTTATTTCTGGCCCCGGTTGCCACTACCACGTAATCCGCATCCAGCTTGCCCCGACGGGTGCGAATACTCCAACCCCCATCATGTCTAAGATGCCTATCGATCCCCACAATACGATCCTGCTCAATTTGGGCACCAGCAGATGCGGCTCTGTCCAGCAGAAGTCCGTTGAGCGCCTTTCTGGAATAAATCAAGATGGGCTGATTCAGATCGACCCGCACTCCGCCGACTTTTGGAGAGTGCAGCCAAGTGGAGGAAATAGATCGTTTTGGAATGTCGTTGTTTAGCAGGAATGGATATTGGGAATAAGCTTTGTAGGTGATGCCACCACCGCATGGTTTTTCCCAGGCAAGTTTTTCATCGAACAAAGTAACCGCTACACCGGAGGCGGCAAGACGCGCAGCGGCCATGGATCCTGCTGGTCCACCGCCTAAAACCACAACGCGCTTCATGCTTGTCTCCTTGACTCAGTTCTGTGACTTAGTTCTGTTTAGGGTGAACGCCGGAATTGGGCATGGCCGGATGTCCAGGAGGCATTGTTCCGGTTCCAGGTGCGGGGCTAACGCCAGTGTGCGGAGCGCCCGGAACGGCTGGCTTGGGCTTTACCACCCATTTGCCATCCTTCATTTCCAATTCGTAGTTCATATCCATGCCACCTTCGGTTGCGCCTTTGGGGCGGAAGCTGACAATAGCATCAGCCCCGTCGGTACGGAAACTTACAGATTTCACGTCAACGTCCATGGCTGAAAGCATGTTGTCGGCTCGTTTGGATAAATGTTCAATGACAGCTTGTTTGACGGCTTCAGGATTCTGTGGCGATTTCTTGCAGGAGAAACACAAAGTCAGCAAGACAAGGGTGAGAGCTGGAATATAACGGGACACAATTGAATTTTAACAGAGCGGACGCTGGGAAATAAATTAAATGTGGGACAAGCAGTTACGCCCATCCCACCAGCAAGGCAAACAGCTAGACGTTTACCCAGCCTCGCTTCTTGGCGCTTTGCAGTACCTTTTCCAGGAGCACCATACCGCGTAAACCGTCTTCAAAAGTCGGGTAGTCAATGGGAGCTTTCGGGTCGGCTACGCGGGCATAAAAGCGGCGATAGAGTTGTTTGTGGGAATCGTCATACCCTTCGCTGTGACCGCCGGGCAGGTCGGCAAAATTGGCGGCGGGACCCTTTAGTAACGAAGGATCTTTGATCAGAACCATGTTCGGTTCGTTACGACGGCCAAGCCACAATTCATCAGGCCGTTCCTGATTCCAGGACACTCCCATTTTCGTCCCATAAATTTCGAAGACGAATTTATTTTTGTTGCCGGCTGCTACCTGACTCACCGTGAAAGCTCCACGGGCGGAATCCCCCAGTTGCAGAAGTACGGCACCGTAGTCATCGGTGGTGATGGGCACTTCTTCATAGTCCGATGGCTTCAACTTTTTACCGGCGAAGGTTTGGATGGCTATCTTGGGGCGCTTGCGAGTTTTGTGGAAGGTGGCAAGGTCGGCACAGACGGCGGTAATGGGAAGGGCCGTCAGGTGCTGCACCATGTCCATCCAATGGGAACCGATATCGCCCATCGCCCGCAGAGCGCCATTCGATTTTGCTTCAATTCGCCAGTTGAAATCGGTGTCGTACAGCAGCCAATCTTGCGAATACGTTCCCTGGACGTGCAGAATAGAGCCCAGTTCACCGCTCAAAATCAATTGGCGAACATGTTGCACCACCGGGTAATAGCGCAGGTTATGGCAAACGGCATGAGCCAAATTTTTCTTTTCAGCCAGCTTCAGCATCTCTTTGGCTTCGGCTGAACTCATAGTCAATGGCTTTTCACAAAGTACTGCCTTCCCTGCCCTTAGCGCAGCCATGGACATGGGATGGTGCAAGGCGTTAGGAGTTAGGACGTGCACCGCGTCCAGCGATGGATCATCCAGCAGTGTCCGATAATCTCCTGTAGATTTCGGGATCCCCATGGATTCCGCGAACTTTTTGGCGGAGGCATCGGAACTGCCAGCCACAGCCACAACCTCCACGTTTCCCAATCGACGGACTCCTTCAGTGTGAACTCGGCCCATGAATCCAGCGCCGATAATGGCGGTGTTGAGTTTGCGCATAACGATGGTTGCCTCTCCCTTTACTTTGTCTGTTTGGTAGTGAAATCTACCTCAAGACAATGTAACTCAATTGCTGGTAGACTGTAAGCTCTTTACAAAAAAATATGAGGGTACGCCTGTTCCTCGGCAGAGGTTCTCAGATCCGGAAAGTGAAGGGCAAGAATAAAAAGCTGGCCCTTATCGCGGCAGCTTTTCTTACCCCGGCAGCTCTGTTAGCGTTCGCTTTGGCTTGCTGGCGACTTGCTGCTGACCTGAGTTTGGCCCAAGGATTCGCCATTGCATCGGGCGTATTTTCTCACTGGCAAGTCTGGCTGTTTATGGCGATTGCGCTAGAAGCCGCCTCTTTGGCCCTCAACCGCTACGGCGGGTCTACAGCTAACGAATAATAATTCCCGCCACTTTGAAACGCCCGCCCATCGAACTGCATCTTTACCTTTATAGGAGTACTAAGTTCAGGTGGCGCTACCGTTCGAGGATCCAAAAGTCAGGCAACAAGAAATGGAATGGGTGGGGAGTTTTCTACTCACGTCGTTCGCAGTAGTCGCTGGTTCATTTTCAATTTGGCGACTCGGTGCAGATTTAGGATGGGCCGGTGAATTTCCTGTCCCCAACGGACCGCTGGCGCATTGGCAATCCTGGGGAATTCTGGCCACAGTTTCAGAGATTGGTGCCTACCATTTGCGGCATCGTTCTTCCTCAAGCAGGCATTAAAATAAACGTCGCATATAGATTTTCCGCTATGCTGGAATTGGCTTATGGCACTGTCTGAACGACCGTACGCACCACGCGGGCAATCGCAAATGTTCTTTCCCGTCGCGGTGAAGTGGCTGATTATTTCTAATACCGTACTGTTCGTACTGTTCTATTTGGCGCAAGCCTATCACTTCGACCAGATATTTGCCCCCTTCCTATTAGTGCCGGCGATGGTTGTTCAATTCCTGATGGTTTGGCAACTGGTCACCTACATGTTTTTGCATTTGACCTTTCAGCACATCATCTTCAACATGCTGATGCTGTGGTCTTTTGGCTCTGATCTGGAGTTTGCCTGGGGCACCAAAAAGTTCCTGAAATACTATTTCTTCTGTGGAATTGGTGCAGGCATCACGGTGGTGATTGCCAATGCAGTGTTCGGATCCATGAACTCCCGAACACTGGGCGCAAGCGGGGCCATCTATGGCTTGATTCTGGCCTTTGTTCTAATGGACCCGGAACGGATTGTGAACTTTAATTTCATCTTTCCCATCAAGGCGAAGTACATGGGCTTGATACCGACGCGGT
>JANMWO010000057.1:0-23484 GCA_031394025.1 Acidobacteriota bacterium | reverse complement strand
CGAATACACTGATGCTCCCTCAATCTTCTGAATCCAGTAAGGATAGCATAGGAAAACGCTTCGGGGTTTATATGTGCAAACAGTTGCTTAAACCGATTCCCCGCCGGGTTGCCGTAGAATCACCAGCAAATTACTTCGCCAATCTTCATAACCCGGCTGTTCGATCCAGCGCAAATAAAGCAGTTCGACAATAGCCAGGGGACCCAGCATGGCAGTGATCGCTGAAGAGGAAACCGATTGGATCTGCTCCACTTCAAGCCCGGCAGCGGTTGCCAAGCGGGTTATGTCCATCCGCGTGTTCATTCGGTAGTGGGTGGGAAATACGTCCTCTTCGGCGCGTCCTTCCAAAACCAGAGCCAGCAGGTTTTTCAAAGATTGGGGCATTAAGGCAGCAAAGCGCATCATGAAGCATCGGGAATTTGGGGTGTGAAAGACAAAGCTGCCATTGGGACGCAGAATGCGCTTTACTTCAGACAACACAGTGGCCGGTCGATCCAGGTGTTCTGCAACCATATTGGCTGTGATGACGTCATAGGAACCACTGCGCAGCGGCAACAATTCCAGATTGCCGTATATCTTATGATGCAGGAACGGATTGAGTTGGAGACCTTTCCAATCCAGATCGACTCCTACCAGCAGGCGCGCTCGGGAAGCGATATCGTTCTGTTCAACCGTCATCCATTCGGCGAACATTTGATGGCCGCACCCCAGATCTACCCATTCACAATCCTTCTGAATGTGGCTGTTGAGTAGTTGGTGATAATGTTGCTGTGAATAGCGCAGGCCTGGAAATACTAACCGTTCCAGCCACCAGTAAAACTTGAAAATCTGACGACGCATTCCGCGAACACTCCTCCGTTGATGGGCTTTTGTTTTTTTGATCCGATGCCATCGGCTAACTTCAATTCATGGTACGACATTATACATCTCAGCTTGACTCGAGTCTCGCAACTTCCTCGACCGACACACTGAATGGTATTGTTAGAGGGGACGATTACTATGAATGTTATGCAACCGATGTCGTTGGGTCCTTCACGTAGACAAAACCAGCTTTTTTCGCCAACCGAAGACACCTCGTTCTCATTTGCCACTGTATTTACTTCCATTGTTGTTTTTATCATTTTCAGCCGCTTTTCAGAACTGGTCTCCACCCTTTTCCGAACAGGTATTCCACTGGTCTTGATTTTTGGGGGATTGGCATTGGTCGCCGTGATCATTGACGGCAGGCTGCTGCTTGGGTTCGACTCCGTTCAAGGAAAGACGTTGATCGCATTCACGGTTTGGATGATTCTGGCAGGTATATTCGGAGTTTGGCGCGGAGGAAGTTATGGGGTTATCACCTCCATCTGGCTTAAGTCACTCACCATTTTCTTTATGGTGGTTGGTTCCACACGGAATAAGAAAGACTTGCGTTGGGTGATGGTGGCGCTTGCCGCAGCCGCTGCCTTTGTTGTGTTTCAGAGTTATGTTTTTGGAACTGGGGATGCTGAACGCGGCGCTGTTTCCTTTCAAGGTTCTACTACCATGACCTTCAGTAACGCCAATGGCTTGGCCCTGAGTCTGGTTGTCGGTCTTCCATTTGTGCTGTTTTTTGCAATGAATGCCCAAACAATGTTGATTCGAATCGCCTGTTATGGAATTCTTGCAATCGGCAGTTTTGCGCTTCTGAAGACTGGTTCCCGTGGTGGTTTACTGGCACTTGGGGTAATTCTGCTACTGATTTTTTTACGAGTTTCCGTCATCCAAAAGTTTTTAATGGTTTTGTTTGTGACTCTTTCTCTGACGGCCGGCATTTCCATACTCCCGCGCTCCGCCACAGAGCGATTCCGATCTATTTTAGGGGTGGTGCAATCAGAAGAAGCTTTTTCTGCTGATGAATCGCGCAAGACGCGGGCGAAATTATTCTTTGAAAGTGTCTTGATGACAGCCCAACATCCCTTGTTAGGCGTTGGACCGGGGAACTTTCTTTTTGAAGCGGCGAAAGACGCTGAGGAAAGTGGCCGCAGATCAAATTGGGTGGAAAGTCATAATTGCTACACAAAAGTGTCCAGTGAAACAGGGGTTCCCGGCTTGCTGATGTTCGGTACGGTTATGTTTCTCTCCATCTGGCGAATTCGGGGCTTGTATAGATCTGCCACGAAACAAGGCAATCTGTATTGGGCCAACCTTAGCTTCTGCACCTACCTGTCTTTTTGCGCTTATGCCTTGTTCAGCACATTCGATAATGGAGCCTACCTATACGGCCTTCCATTATTATCGGGATTGGTGGTTTCTATTTTAGCGGTGGCCAAGCGGGATATGAGCCGACAGAGCCCGAATGCACGCTCCATTCCGAATCCATTGATCAACCGATTCGCCAATCCCGCCGTTGGATCGGGATCGCGGCAAAAAGTGGTCTCGCCTGTTTCGAAATGGAATGGAAGAGCCACCGCTGTTCCGCAATTGCCACGGAACTGACACTCTTTGGGGTGACAAACTTACGGCTACTCCGCCAATAAATTGTCACCTACTCCCTCCTTTTTCCCTCAGACTTCCATTTCCACTCCGATAAGACCTTCAAGACCGCTACATCTAGACAGCAAACAGAGTGACCTTTGAAAGGTAATTCGGTAGGCTTTTGGCGAATGGATTCCCTTGTCTGGGTGTAACGAAAAGAACGTTTCAAGGAGAGAAACTCTATGTCATTTCGCATTAATACAAACATTGCTTCCTTACAGGCTCAAGAGTACTTGCAGCAGGCCAGTGAAGCGCAACAAAAGACCATTGGACGCGTTACCTCAGGGCTGAGAATTCTTTCCAGCGGTGACGATGCAGCCGGATTGGCCATTGCCAATACGCTTCGTAGTGACCAGGCGGTATTGAACCAAGGTATTCGAAATGCCAACGATGGTTTGAGCACTCTGCAGACGATTGATGGTGGCATTAATAACATCAGCAAGTTGTTGGACAGAGCTCGCACATTGGCCACACAATCTGCTTCCGGTACATTTTCTGGAAGTCGCCAATTACTGAACTCCGAATTCAGCAGCGTGATTACCGAAATCGACCGTCAGGCGCAATCGATTGGCCTCAACGTGGGTGGACAATTTGCCAAATCCTTGTCGGTCTTTATTGGTGGCGGTAAGGCTGGTGGCGGAATTTCTGCAATCGCCAACGGTTCCACAGTGGTGGACCTCAGCGCTTCTTCCGTAGATGCCCGGAGTCTGGGATTGAAGGGTACCCAAGCCAGCGGCGTAGGCACTGTGGACTTAAGCGATGCCAGCGCCACCTCAGTGCAGTCTATTGTGAACAACGCCGCCAACGTTGCCAGTGAATCGATTGGCGGTTACACCGACTTTTACTTCAAGGGACCAGGTTTTGGTGGTTCGGATCGGGTGAAGGTAAGCGTAAACCTTTCTGGTGTATCGAGCACGGACAATTTGGCGGCGGCTCTGAATACTGCCATTGAGAACGCTGGGAATGGTGCAACTTCGCAGGCAACTGCGTTCAAAAACGCGGGGGTACGGGCGACCATTGTCACCGATGCATCGGGCAATAAATCGTTGGGTTTCACCAGCGGCAGCACTGCCTTTCAGGTATCGGCAGGGGACAAAGTTTCCAATGCGTTGTTGGGAAATGTTACTTCGTCAAGCAATCCCGCCGGATTAACGTTGAAGAACAGCGTCCTTTCCGGGGCCAGTGCAGCGGCTGCGTTGACCACCTTTGCTGATGCCGGAACGGTAACGGTTCGCTTCCAAGGTTCCGGATTAAGCAGTCCGGTGGACATTTCGCTGGCTGTTACCACTTCGTCCACCGTGGATCAAGCATTGGCATCGTTAACTTCGGCAGTTGCCCAGAACGCCCAATTGCAGGCTGCGGGCATCAGCGTCGATACGGCTACGGCTGGCTCGGCTCTGAAGTTTTCCAATAGCCATGGGGAGAGGTTTGAAGTACTGAGCGGCGGAGATATTGGCAATGTGCTGGGATTGGGTTCGTTTGCCAAATCGACGGGGGCCACCGGGAACTTCGATTACACGGCCACCACCGGTGTGGCCGGTGCTCTGACAGCAACTGCCGAAACTCTGGAATTCTCCATTGGTGGAGGGCCAAAAATTGCCATTACGGCGACGGCGACAGCGGCAACTGCTGCTTCCACGGCAGATGCCATTAACGCTCAAATTGCGACGCAAGCCAGTCTGGTCAAGGCCGGAATTGTAGCCGATGTAAGCGGCGGTCAGGTTCGTTTACGCTCGCTTACCGATTCCAACTTCCGGGTCAATACTGTGGGCAATGCCAACATCTTTGGATTTGGAACCACCACTTCAACCGGGATCGCTTTTACGGCGTCCACAAATCCGGAAAACAATACCGCAGAAGCCAGCTTTACGGCTGGTGGAAGCCAACAAAGTGGCTTGATTTCCTTTGCGGCGATCCGCAATGGCAGTGATGCTCAGACTGTAACTTTAAGCGCCAACGATTCCAATGGAGCTTCCAAAACAGTTTCGGTGATTCTGAAAAATGACTCCACTTCCACCAACGGGTCTTCCATTGATGCAGCAATCAGTGCCATCAACACGGCATTGCAAAGGACCAACGATCCGACACTGCAAAAGATTGTCGCGGTGAAAGACAAAGCTTCCTCAGCGGGGGCCGAAGGCATCAACTTCCTCAGCACGGTGTCCGGTTTCAAAGTGCAAATTGGCACCAACGGTGGCAATACTGGTCTGGGTAATCAAGGCACAGTGGTATCGAGTGCGACCACCGGTACTGGTTCGACGGCTGATATTTCTTCACAGGCAAATGCCCAGTCGGCCGTTTCTGCCCTGGCTGATGCAGTCAGTTCCTTGGGTAGCGCACAAGCTGCTGTGGGTAAGGGGCAAAATGAGTTTTCCTTTGCCGTCAACCTGGCTTCCAGCCAATTGACAAATATTGCAGCAGCCGAAAGTCGCATTCGCGATGCGGATCTGGCTTCGGAAGCAGCAAATTTGTCTAAATCGCAGATCTTGTTGCAGGCGGGTATTTCGGCACTGGCACAAGCTAACTCGGCACCGCAACAAGTGTTGGCCCTGCTCAGAGGTTAACAAGAAGTAAAGTAGCAGAAGTTAAATCACAGAAGTCAAATACAGTGGGCAGCAAGTCTTAATCTGCTGCCTTCTTTCTCCGAAATGGGCGTGCTCATCCGTGGTACGCCCTATTTTTGAAGCAATTTTTACCTAAATGCTTGTCCTGGGATCAGACTTCCCAGCTTCAACCGATAAGGCTGCTAACTGACAGAAATACTGTCAGCCTCCTGAAAATGGATTTTCAGGAATCGGTTCGAGGAGACAAGCATGTCATTCCGTATCAACACAAATATCGCCGCACTAGAGGCACAAGAATATCTTCGCCAAACCAGCGACACACAGGGCAAAACAATTGGCCGGGTCACTTCAGGCCTGCGCATTTTATCCAGTGGGGACGACGCTGCCGGTCTGGCCATTGCCAATTCCTTCCGCAGCGACCAATCTGTCCTGACCCAAGGCATTCGCAATGCGAATGACGGCCTCAGCACACTGCAAACCATCGACGGCGGAATCAACAACATCAGCAAACTTCTTGATCGTGCCCGCACTCTGGCAACGCAATCCGCATCGGGAACCTTCAACGGCAATCGGGCCGTGTTGAATGCTGAATTCCAGAGCGTGGTTAGAGAAATTGACAGGCAGGCACAAAGCATTGGATTGAATGCCGGAGGGCAGTTTGCCAAGTCCCTTTCCGTGTTTATTGGGGGAGGAAAGAGTTCCGGTGGCACCACGGAAATCACCAATGGCTCAACCAACGTAGACCTCACCAGTTCTACTGTGGATGCACAAAGTCTGGGCCTGAAAGGGACCGAAGCACATGGCGTTACCACTACCGATATTGGCCCGGGTTCGGTGGGTACTTCCGTACAATCCATTGTCAACGACCCCACCAACCTGACCAACCT
Organism: Acidobacteriota bacterium; assembly: GCA_031394025.1. GTDB lineage: Bacteria > Acidobacteriota > Terriglobia > Bryobacterales > Bryobacteraceae > JANXSF01. The sequence continues at coordinate 17,537 of JANMWO010000057.1, read as the reverse complement.
GGCAGTTGGCGGTTCCAGCGTCTTGATTTTCCATGGGCCGGGCTTCGCCGGTAAGAACGATATTAAAGTATCCGTGAATCTTTCTGGCGTGTCCAACGTCGACAATCTGGTGGCCTCCGTAAATTATGCGATTGAGAACGCCGGAAATTCCGCGACGGCATCGGCCACGGCCTTCAAAAACGCTGGCATCCGGGCGGTGATCGTGACCGATCCCACCGGCAAAAAGGCATTGGGATTTGTCAGTGGTTCGGCGGCCTTTCAGGTTGAAGCTGGAGATCTGGTCTCCAATGCCTTGCTCGGCAACGTCACCTCCACCAGTAATCCTACCGGACTAAGTCTCAAGAACAGTGTCCTGGGTGGCAGCGCTTCGGCTGTGGCGGCAACCACGTTTGCTGGCCCGGCAACCATCACGATTCGTGTGCAAGGCGCAGGCCTGGCATCGCCCCCGGTGGACATCGCGCTGACGGTAACCGCCACAACCACCATTGACCAGGCATTGGCCGATCTGCAATCGGCGGTGAGCAAAAATCCCGATCTGCAGGCTTCAGGAATTTCGCTGGAAGCTCCGGTGGCTGGTGCTGCCTTGAAATTCTCCAATACCCGTGGGCAACGTTTCGACGTTCTGGCATCGGGGGATTTGAACAATTTATTTGGACTGGGCAGCTTCCGCAATTCGTCGGGGGCCAGCGGAACCTTCGATTACAGCTCTGTCAGCGGGTCTACAGGCACCTTTACTGCGACCACCAACGAGACCCTGGAATTTTCCCTGGGTGGCGGGGCAACGGTTTCGCTCACGGTGCAGACTCCCACAGCTACAGCGCAAGGGGCAGCCGACGCGCTGAACGCAAAAATCGCCACTTCTGCCACTTTGATCAAAGCTGGAATTGTGGCCGACGTGCAGGGTGGAAATGTACGGTTGCATTCCTTGACTGGCACAAATTTCCGCATTAACACGGTTGGGGCGTCAAACATCTTCGGATTTAACCCAAGTTCAGATACCGGTTTGGTCTTTGCCGCCAATACCAATCCCGACAACAACACTGCAATTTCGTCGTTCACTTCGGGCGGAATTCAACGGGGCGGTCCGGTTGCCTTTCAACCGATCCTGGTGGGCGGTGATGGCCAGTCCATCACGTTAAGCGTCAACGATTCCAATGGTGTGACCAAAACTGTTTCCCTGACTCTTAAAAACGACGCCACGTTGCGCAATGCCGGTAGCATTGATGAGGCGATCAGTGCTCTCAACGATGCTTTGCAACAATCCAATGACGAAAATTTGAAGAAAATAGTGGCCATCAAAGAGAAGTCCAGCGCCTCAGGTGCGGACCAAATCAACTTTGTCAGCACTGCCAGCGCCTTCAAGGTTCAAATTGGGACCAATGCTTCCGGATCTGGTCTGGCCAGCCAGGGCACGGTGGTGGGCAGCACCAGCTTCGGCCAGGGGTCCACTTCGGACATTTCCACGCAATCCAGTGCCGAAAAGGCAGTCTCCTCGCTGGCCGATGCCGTGGTTGCACTAGGCAACGCCCAAGCAGCAGTAGGTAAGGGCCAGAATCAATTTTCCTTTGCGATCAACCTTGCTTCCAGCCAACTGACCAACATCGCCGCCGCCGAAAGTCGGTTGCGCGATGCTGATCTGGCGGCTGAAGCTGCTACTCTATCGAAAACCTCAATTCTTCTGCAAGCCGGTATTTCCGCCCTCGCTCAAGCCAACTCCGCTCCACAACAAGTGCTTACTTTACTTCGGCAATAGCTAGTTTTGTTAATCCTCTACTGAAGCGGATAGAGCTGTGCCTAAATAAGGAGAATTACTTTGCCTGGATTAACTTCGTGGCTGTCTGCCGCCGTGTGTCACCACCGCAGCGGAGACGCCGCCGCTGCCGAAACGCTGTGTCGTAAAATATTAAAATTGCGCCCCGATAACGCTGCCACCCTACACTTTTTGGGTGTGCTAGCTGCCCAAAACGGCCGGTTGCAGGAATCCACCTTATTGTTATCCCAGTCCATCGCCTTGGATCCTACTGCCGAATGTTGTGGCGCCTTGGGTGCAGTTCTGGAGCAGCAATGTCGCATGGAGGCAGCACTGGCCGCCTACCGCCACGCTCGCGATCTGGAGCCTTTGGAATCCGCAGGTTGGGAATCTTTGGCTCAAGCTTTAGATCGTATGGGACAGTTTGAGGAATCTTCCGCCGTGTGGGCAAGACGAGTGCGGATGGAGCCTGCTGGTTCCGACTTGCTGCAAGACCTATGCTTTCATTGGGCTAATGCACTGGCTTTGGCCGGGCATAAAGAAGCAGCCAGGGAGCAATTTCGCAAGCTAACCGCTCTTGCCCCGCACTTTGTTAAGGGGTGGTTTCATTTGGGTATTATCGAAACACAGTTGAACAACACCCCAGCCGCAGTCTTCGCCTATGAAAAATTGCTGGCTTTGGCACCAACTCACGCTAAGGGCTGGAACAACCTGGGGATATTGAAACAGGCTTCAGGGGATCTGCAATCGGCGATGGACTGCTATCAGTGGGCGATTCAAGCGGAACCTGAATTCACCCAGGCTCTCTACAACTTCGGTTCGGTGCTTCAACTTAGCGGAAGAATGGAAGAAGCCGCCGCCGCTTATGAGCAGGTCTTGCGTCACGAACCTTCAAACACCGCTGCCCTTAACAATTATGGCAACACACTGGTTCAGCTAAACCGTGTGCGTGAGGCTGCCGGTATCTTCGATCAGGTGCTGGAACAACTGCCTGACGATCCTATGGCTCGTTACAATCGCGGATTAGTCAGGCTTCTGCTAGGAGATTTACGACGTGGATTCGCTGATTATGAGGCTCGCCTTGAGCTGACCCCGGTAACGCCATGCCACTCTGAAGCTCCACTGTGGACTTGGCAGCCGTTGCAAGGGAAAACCATCCTGCTTTCCGCTGAGCAGGGTTTAGGTGACACTTTGCAATTCATTCGCTATGCCGCACTGGTTGCTGGTAAAGGAGCGCACGTGGTGGTGCAGTGTCCGGCCCCTTTAGTGAAATTACTGGAAACAGCGCCAGGAGTGAACCTTGTCCTTGCCAATGGGCAAACCGTGCCGCCGCATGATTTTCAAATCCCCCTTCTGAGTCTTCCGCAGCGGCTACAAGCAAGTCTGGATACCATTCCAGCGACTGGACCCTATCTTTTTACCAAGAGAGAGAGCTTAAAAGCTTCGCCATCCGTTCTCCGGGTGGGGGTTGCCTGGGCCGGAAATCCACATCACTCCAACGATAAAAATCGAAGTCTTCCTGTTTCGTTTCTGAATTTTACAGGTTTGAATGGAATCCAGTTTATCAGTTTACAAAAAGACCTTCCACCGCCACCAGGCTTAAACGATGCACGTGACCAAATGGCAGACTTCGCTGCTACCGGCGACTTCATTTCTCAACTGGATCTGGTGATCTCGGTCGATACCGCGATTGCCCACCTGGCCGGGGCAATGGGTAAACCGGTATGGATATTGCTGGCCTTCGCTCCCGATTGGCGCTGGATGATGGACCGGGAAGATTCCCCCTGGTATCCTTCGGCACGTCTATTTCGCCAAACAAAAGCGAACGATTGGCAAGGGGTTATGGAACGTGTGCGCCAATCGCTCGAAAATTGGGATACCGCTCAAACCGAATAATCGACGTATGCAGGATCGCTATTTTCTGGTCCAAGCAGGTTCAACAATTGTTCCTGCTTGTGCAGTAAGGTCAAATCTTCTGCCGCGTTATTTCGCAGGAACGTGAACCGCTCCCTCAGGCAGTTGGTTCGGTCGAGCACCGCCGATATTTTCTCCAAATGCTGCTTTCCCGCCTCTTTCGAATGTTTTAGCACAGCACAGGCTTGGGCTCGGCTTTCAAAAAGATTCCCCAGTTGTTGCAGATCTTCCGCAGAAGTCGCGTCAATTTGAAAATCCAGGGTTTCCAGTTCTTGCAACGCGGAATCGATCATTTTTTGCCAAACAAGCTCTGGTTGAGTGCTGTAAAGCTGGCCGTGATAATACTGCCCTGCGATTCCAATTTGGCAAGCAGCGCATCGTAGGTTTGGAGACGCTGTGAAGTGGACCTTTGCAAGTTACTGACTCTCTCCGTCAGAGTCGAAATTTTATTAGTCAATTCCGTGTTTTGAGCAGTGTATCGGCTCTGCTGGATAGCAATCAACCCGGTTACGGGGTCGCTGATTTGCGTGAGCTTTTTGGACAGGGCACCGAACCCTGTGGTCTTCGATCCTAGAAAGGCGAATACTTTTTGAATCTGCGTGTCGCTTAACGTGTCGAAGGTGGCCTGGTCGAACGACGCTTTTCCATCGGAGGCAAGCGTGACGCCTATATTGGCCAGTCCCTTGATCTCCCCCGTGCCTTGGAAACCAGAAACAGTGCGCAGACTGTTTTGAAGCTCGCGGATAATCACATCGCCGGTTAACAGGCCCGCATTGTCACCAATTTGGCCATCCACTTGGGCGGAAGCTATGTTGTAGGAATCTACAAAGGATCGTAATTTACTGGCCAAGGTGCCCCGATTCGATCCTACGGTGATGGTTAATGATTCACCGCTTAAAGTATTACTTCTTAAGCTAAAATTGACTCCAGGAATTACATCGTTGATGGTCGTTGAATTTTTAGTGACCGCTACGCCGTTCAACTTGAAAACCGTGCTGGCCCCATCGTCGGAACTGGCAATTAAGTTGGTTCCATCGCCATCTACTCCATCCGCTAATCGGATTGGCTTCGCCCCGCTAGTATCTGAGGCAAGCGAAAGGTAATAGGAATTGGCACCGGTGCCCGTAGTCAGGATATTGGAATTCAGCCCGACACCCAGAGTATTGATGGCATCTCGAAGTCCGGCCAAATTATTCTTCCCCGCCGTCAGATGGATGGCGTAATCGGTACCGTTGTAAGTCAATTTCAAATCGCCAGTGGCAGAAACCGATGCGGTGGATGCGTCGGCGAATCCACTGCTGGTTGCCGATGCGGAGTGGGCAATGGAGGTGACATCAGAAATTGTATAGGTTGCCGGGGCCGTCGCGTTGGTAGCATTGATGGAGAGTTTATCTGTATTGGAGCTGCTGGCAGCTAATGCCTTGGTTTCCCCTAGTGCTCCCAAATCTTCAATGGCGCTGGCCACACCTTGCGCACTCCCGTTAAGGTTGATGGCCAACTGCTTTTGCTGCAGAATCTTGGTCTGCTGATTCTGCAGGAAGCTGATGGGCTGGCTGGCGATTCTTACCGTGCGATCCAGAATGGTTTGAAAATCTGTCGAATACTTGCTTACGCCCGTAAAGGCGAGCGGCGTTAGAGAACTCATGGAAGCGTACCCCTTCCTGGACTCTTATCGGAGCGAAGGGGAGAAGTATGACGAAAATTTGCTACTTGGGTTCTTTGTCCATGAAGTAATAACAAATGGTGTGGCAAACAATCAGATGGGCATCTTCGATGCGGCCCATATGCGGCGAGGGGACATGGATGTTCAAGTGGGCCATCTGCCCCAGCTTTCCGCCGTCCCTGCCGGTTAGGGCAATGGTCTTGAGCCCCAGATGATTGGCAAAATCCATTGCTGCCAGCACGTTCGGGGAATTTCCAGATCCACTGATGGCCATAAACAGATCCCCAGGCTTGGCAAAATTCTTCATCTGTTCCAAAAACACGCATTCATAGCTTACGTCGTTGGAATAGGCCGTTATAGTCGCCAAATTGTCTGTAAGCGCCATGATTCGGAACCGTTTCGTTCGCTGGAAACTGGCCCCTTTCACCATGTCGCATGCAAAATGAGACGCAGTTGAGGCGCTGCCTCCGTTTCCCGCAACAAAAATGGTTTGCTGGGAATCTCTCGCTTGTTCAAACCAGGAAATGGCTCGGTCGATTTTCCCAGTGTCCAATTGACTGAGCGTTGCTTGCAAGGATTGTTGATATTCAGCGGCAAATTCCATTTCACTTCCATCGTAACATTTGCAACCGAGCTATCCTGAACTACATGAGCATTCCAACAAGCTGCGGCCTGTCTTTTCTCCTTATGGCAAGCTTGGTCTACAGCGAGGATTGGCCGCAGTTTCGAGGTCCTGGCGGGGAAGGGCATTCCACCGAAAAGAATCTTCCATTCACTTGGAGTGAAACTTCGAATATCACCTGGAAAACACTAATTCCAGGTCGTGGTTGGTCATCCCCCGCAGTGGCTAACGGTCGCATCTGGCTTACATCGGAAGTGGATTCAGGCCTCCACGTTTATTCTTTAGATGTCACGTCCGGTAAACTTTTGAAAGATGTGACCGTGTTTCCAAAGCGGGATTTAGGGAGTCAACATGCGAAAAACACCCATGCTTCGCCCACTCCTATTCTGGAAGATGGCCGAGTCTACGTGCACTTCGGATCCCACGGAACTGCTGCACTGACCAGTGACGGTGAAATTCTTTGGAAGGTCACCATGACCTATGAACCAATGCATGGAACTGGCGGATCCCCAGTAATTTACAAGGACCTTTTGATTTTCAGTTGTGACGGAACCGATGTGCAATACGTGGTTGCGCTCAACAAAAACACCGGGAAAGTGAAGTGGAAAACCAACCGGAAAGCTTATATGGCCTTCTCCACGCCACTGCTTATCCAAGTTGACGGCAAGGATCAAGTGGTGAGTCCGGGAGCCTATCGCACAGTGGCCTATGATCCGGCCAACGGCAAGGAGCTTTGGTCAGTTGCATATGGTGAGGGATTTTCCAATGTTCCGCGTCCAGTTTTTGGACATGGTTTGATTTTCCTTTCGTCAGGCTTCAACCGTGCTGATTTACTGGCCGTGAAGCCGGGCGGGGAAGTGGTTTGGAAGTATGGAAGGAGTGTTTCCTTAACGCCTTCCTTTCTATTGGTAGGCGAGGAGCTTTATATGGTGAGCGATAACGGCATTGCCACTTGCTTTGACGCGAAAACAGGCACCGTGCACTGGCAGCAGCGTCTGGGCGGCACCTATTCTGCATCGCCAACATTTGCCGATGGCCGCATCTACTTTCAGAGTGAGGATGGCGAAACGGTAGTGATTGCACCGGGCAAGGAGTTTCGGAAGTTGGCGGTAAATCAATTGGACGGGCAAACGCTGGCCACGCTGGCTATTTCCGGAGGCCAGATTTTTCTGCGGACGGGAACACATTTATATGCAATCCGCAATTCAGCTCCATAGACTACGAAACATCGTGAACTTTGGATTGCAGAGACAGGGAAGGTTGGTAGCGCTAAGGGGAATCGAACCCATATTTAAGCCTTGAGAGGGCTCTGTCCTAACCGTTAGACGATAGCGCCAAAGTTGCCTTTATTATAGTCATGCCAGTTTGCAACAAGCAACAGCCCAGACGATGTACAATCACGTTCGATGCTCATCAAAATATTTTCCCTCGCTGGTCTGATCGGTGGCCTGTGTTTGCTGGTAGGTGGTTCCCGTCCGGCGGACATCCAATTTCAAAAGCACATGCTGGATTCCGGAGCCAATGAGAGTGCTGTGGTGATGGATGTAAATGGAGATGGTCGGCTGGATATTGTTAGCGGAGAAATTTGGATGGAGGCCCCAAAGTTGTCTGGGGGCAAGTGGATACGCCACCAATTCCGCCAACTGAATTACGAAAATAACTACATCGACAATTTTAGCGACCTGCCTTTAGACGTGAATGGTGACGGCAAAATGGACATTGTGAGCTGCGCCTGGTTTGGCAAGAAACTGGCTTGGTGGGAAAATCCTGGAAAGACGGACGCTCCCTGGAAAGAACACATCATTGACAATTCTGGATCGAACGAATTCTGCTTTCTAGTGGACATGGACAATGACGGGAAAGCCCATGAGTTGATCACCCAATATGGCGATAAGAAAATTCCAGCGGCATGGTGGGAAGTGAAGAATGGCCAATTTGTTAAGCATGAAATCAGCAGCGTCAGTTACGGCCACGGTATTGGCGTAGGCGATGTGAATGGCGACGGTCGCAACGATGTTCTTACTGCGCAGGGTTGGCTGGAAGCTCCTGCCGACCCTCGGCAAGGCAACTGGAAGTTTCACCCTGATTGGAAGACAGATAAGGCGCTGGGCTTTCTGCACGTGTTGGATGTGAATGGCGATGGACGCAAAGACATTGTCTCCACCAACGCGCACGATTACGGTATTTTTTGGATGGAACAGCAGGCTGACGGAACGTTTAAGCAGAACATGATTGACAGCGCCTGGTCCCAAGCGCATGCCATGACGATGATTGATTTGAACGGTGACGGGCAAATGGATTTGGTCACAGGCAAGCGCCACTGGGCCCATGATCACGACCCTGGCGCGCAAGATCCGCTGGGAATTTATTGGTATGAATTCCGCAAATCCACCGATGGCAAGAAAGTGGATTGGACGCGCCACATCATTGACTATGGCGGTCGGACAGGCGCTGGCATGCAGATCCCAGTGGTGGATATCGATGGTGACGGGGACTTGGATATTGTTTGTCCGGGTAAGGGCGGATTGTTTCTGTTTGAGAATTTGAGTAAGAGGAAATGATAGATCCAGAAGTTGCCCTTTTTCTGGCATCGCAAAAAAATGCGAAGCCGCGCAGTGAAATGACCATTCAGGAAACGCGTCAAGGGATGTTGGATGGTCGACATCTGGCATTGCCTTCGCAATTGCTGGCTGTTGTGGAAGACAAATGTATTGCCAACGTTCCTGTTCGAATCTATCAGGCGGAGGATCATGACTATTGGCCGACCATCGTATTTGCCCATGGCGGACGCTTCCTCAGTGGTGACCTGGATACTCATGACAGCTTATGTCGACAACTTGCCAAACGATCCGGAGCTCGTATTGTGGCGGTGGACTATCGACTCGCGCCGGAGCATCGGTTTCCTGCCGCGCTGGATGATGTTTATGCGGTGGTGGAAGCCATGTCTGAGGATTCCCCCAAGTTGGCCGTGGCGGGCGATAGTGCCGGTGGAAACCTGGCGGCTGCGGCTTGCATGTTGGCTCGTAACCGCGGCAAGGGTTGGATTGCATGGCAACTGTTGCTGTACCCGATGTTGGATGCCATGGCCAGCCTGCCCTCACATCAGGAATTTGCCGATGGGTTCGGACCTGGAAGTGCCGATATGCTCCGGGGCTGGTTGGAATATGCACCGGAAGGGATAGACCGCAAGAATCCCTTACTTTCGCCGCTGTGGGCGGAGGATCTGCGGGGATTGCCACCAGCTTGGATTCTTACGGCTGAAATGGACACATTGCGGGATGAGGCGGAAGAATTTGGACGGCGGCTCTTTTTTGCAGGGGTTCGGGCTGATATGGATGGCGCGGATGGCATGATTCATGGTTTTTTGCAGCAGTCAGCCATTTTTAATCAGGCCCGTTTATACTTAGATAAGATTGCCCATCAGATTCGATTGAACCTTTTCGACTGAGTGAGGCATCAAAAAATCTGACTCAATTGTTTTAGAATGCCGTCCCATTGTATACGCCATACCGAACTGCCCGGTTCGTCCCGTTTGTTTACGGACCTGCTTTACCACTTTGATAAGGTGGCTGATTTTTACGACCATGCGCCGTTCGACGTGGAGTCTTACAAGAAGGCCGCCCAATTCGATTTTCCAGCCGCACGCAGAGCTGAAATCGTCAAGGCACTGGCCGAACAAAATCCAGGGAATCCGTCCCTTGCAATCCTTGCCCAACCTGGAACCGTCGCAGTCGTAACAGGGCAGCAAGTGGGATTGTTTTCCGGCCCTGCCTATACGCTCTATAAAGTTCTAACTGCTGTGCGCTTGGCAAAGCATCTAGCCACGCAAGGGATCACCGCTGTCCCGGTATTTTGGTTGGCAACTGAAGATCATGACCTTGCAGAAATCAACCAAGCCTGGGCGTTTGGACCCAACCAGCAGCCTGTTGGCTACACTTCATCGGCATTGAATCCCAAGCAAGGTCCTGTAGGGGACATCGTTATTCCCGATCCACCAACGGCCGCGCTGCGCCAGACTTTGGAAGGATTTCCTTTTGCCGATGAGATAGCTTCCCTGGTGGAGAGCGCCTATGTTCCCGGAGCTAATTTCGGGGATTCGTTCCGCAAGCTGATGGGCGATTTGCTGAAGCCGTACGACGTTTTATTTCTGGATCCAATGCGTCCCGCGATTCGTGAAATTATGGCTCCCCTGCTGGCCCACGCTGCCGGTATGTCATCCAAATTGATGACGGCTCTGACGGATCGTAATAAGGAGTTGAAATCCAGAGGCTATCACGCGCAGGTGCACGTAGATGCTGAGACATCGTTATTTTTTGTTCTGGAAGATGGCAAGCGTATTCCGCTGCGCAAGTTCGGCGCTGATCGTCTGGAAGATTTGAAAACCCGACCAGAATCGCTGAGCCCCAACGCACTGCTGCGACCGGTGATGCAGGATTATATGTTGCCTACGGTTGCCTACGTCGGTGGACCTGCGGAGCTGGCTTATTTCGCTCAGTCGCAAGTGTTGTATCACGCGCTATTGGGGCGCATGCCGGTGATTGTGCCTCGTGCTTTTTTCACGATTGTGGATGCTCGTGCGGAAAAAATGTTGACTCGCTATGGGTTGACACTGGCTGATTTTCATCCTGGGATGCAGGCGTTGAAAGAACGTATGGCTGCCAAGTTGGTGCCGCCGCAATTGACCTCTGACGTGGCCAGCGCGAAAGCTACGGTAAGCAAATCGATTGCAGGATTGTCGGTAAAACTGCAAGCATTCGATCCCAGTTTGGCTAAGGCATTGAAGAAAAGCCAAGCCAAAATTCTATTTCAAATGGAAAAGATGGAGCATAAGACTGCCCGCGAAGCTTTGCGTCGCGATCAACGTGCTTCTCAAGATGCAGTGGATCTGGGCGGCTTGATCTATCCACATAGCCATTTGCAGGAACGCTTCTACAGTATTCTTCCGTTGCTGGCGAAGTACGGTCCTGATCTTGTCGGGACCATTCACGATTCCATCCCCATTGGCTGCGCCGATCATCAACTTGTTGTGCTGTAATCCGTTGTGCTGTAATGAGCTTGATCCATGCTCATCAACTCTGTAAAAAAAGCTCTCAAAGAGGGCAAAGTTCAGCTCGGCACCAGCTTCGGGCAATTGCGTTCGCCGGAGGTGGGCCGCATTCTTGCCGCTGCTGGTTTTCAGTGGGCCTTCATCGACGCTGAACATGGCGGATTTGGTATTGAAACCATTCAGGACATTTGCCGCACGGCGAATTTAACAGGACTTGCCCCCATTGTCCGCGTGGCTGACCTGCAATATCATCTGGTTGCTCGCGCCTTGGATAACAGTGCCCAAGGCATTATCTTTCCCCGTATTGAATCCCCAGAACGGCTGGCGGAAGCGGTCAGTTGGTGCTTGTTCCCACCCAAGGGCGTCCGTGGATTTGGGTTGACGGCGATGCAGGCGGACTATGAACCCGTCACCATTCCGCAGATGCAGGAACATTGCAATGCGCAGACGTTGATTGTTCTGCAGATAGAAACCAAACGGGCACTGGAGGCTCGGGATGAGATTCTTTCGGTTCCTGGAATTGATGCTGTGATGGTTGGTCCGGTAGATCTTTCCATCTCCTTGGGTTGTCCAGGAGACTTCACGCATCCGAAGATGATTGCAGCCATGGAAGCCATCCGCGATAGTTGCATTGCCAAAGGAATTGCCCCTGGCACGCAGACGAGGAATCTTGAACTGGCCAAGTTCTGGAAAGATCGCGGAATGAAGTTCTTGGGCTGCTCTAGCGAATGGGGCATGATGCTGGAACGCGGTAAGGAAATCACCGCCGCCTTATCGAATTAGCGCAAATTTAAAAAGGGGACGTGACCACCATTCACTAATTTTAATTGAGTGAATGGTGGTCACGTCCCCTTTTTAAAGTCCTATCGAGTAACTTCAAATCGCCCGCATACGATTATTGCGGGGATTTTCCTCGACCTCCGCCAACTTGAGCAACTTCAATACTGGCGGCACGTACATCGCGAAACGCCCGCGAAGTCCTTTCTTCAGGCCATACCACCCAGACACCGGATTATTGGGCGACCTGGCCCATGCCTCCACCGTGCCATCGGACGCCGGCTTTTGCTCATCGGCGCTTCCCAGCAACATCCAATCGCCATGCGCCTTCAACATTTCGTGCAAGTCTTGGATACAGCGCAGTTGATACCGCAACTGGGTTGACCCCACCTGAATCACCAGAACTGGTGGACTCGAATCCTCATCTCTATATCCTTCAAATTCGGACGTCCCCGGTGGGGTCTTCAGTCTCCACGGATTTGCCTTGGTTCCTGCTGGTTCTGCCATGTCTAGCTAGCTCCTCTTTGCTTCTGCGGCGCGTTTCAAGTCATTTGCAAATTCGTCAAATGCAGGCTGAAGGTCTGGAATGGTGCGCCCGATCAGCCAAGCCATCCATCCCGTGTATTCCTCGCGCATGAAGAACTCCACATCGCCGTTGGTTTGCGGCTTGAGCGTGAACGTTCGCTCGCCTCTAAAGATGCCCAACGGCATTCCGCCCGTCCACATCATTCGCTGGGCTGGCTGGAATTCCGATACGGTCACGGGAAATGCCCGACCTGGATTGATTTTCGGATGGACAGTTACGCGTTCGCCAGCAGCAATTTTCCCTTCAACCTTCGCCACCGTGTTGTTCCATAAAACGTATCCCGAGGCATCGGTAAGCAAGGCCCAGATCGTTTCCGGCGGGGCATGAATGGATTTCGTTACAGAAAAGGCTTTCATAGTTGAACCTATTCTTGTCCTGGAAACTACTTGCTTGTCAACGCACCACAAGGTGCGTAAGCTAACGGGCGTTCAACAGCTTCTGCCCCCACGTCAATAGCTTCTTGAACATCGGCATCAGACCCTTTCCAGACTTGCTGAGATTGTATCGAGCCACTCCGCTTGCGCCAGCATCCCGCACCACCAACCCCGCATCGGAAAGCTCCCGCAGATTTCGAGTGAGTTCCTTTTGGCTGATAGAGGTCACAGTATTGAGCAATTCGTTGTATCGTTGTGGCCCAATCAGTAGCAGCGACCGTAGGATTAACAACTTCCATTTGCCACCAATAATCTTGATCGCTTCTTCTACAGGACAAGGCTCTATGGTTTGGGTCATTCGTCTATCTTAATGCCAACTGCGATCTCGTCAGTGGTGCCTATCGTAAATATCCAAAGCTCACAATGGGGATGCCTAAAATCCGTTTGTCCCCATCGAAGGTGGCTAGTGGGTGATCTACTTCAAATTGCACTTTTACGGTGCCTTCTGGCAGCAGTGCAACGGGCCATTCTGTGCGTTCCCAACCTGCTTTGGTGAAGGTTCGCTGGCCCACGATTTCCCCATCGATCTTTACGGTCAACGTTACGTTCTTCACCTTCTCAATGTAGGCTGGCCCAATGTTCACCGTTGTATCGAATGCTCTGGCACCAGCGGGACGCCCCAGCCTCGCCTGCGATTTTGGAGCCGTCCAGGAAAAGCCTCCATTCACGCCGAAGAAGCCTTGTTCCAACTGCCAAACGGGGGTTAAGGCGGTCATGGTGATGACCGATGCTTCTGGTTCGCCCTGGCGATGAGCAATGAAATTGACTTGACGGTGGAACGCATCCCAGCCGAGCAAAAGCAAATTTTCCTTGGCCGAGATATTTTCCGGGAATCCCTGGTTGAGGTGAATCACTTTCAAATTGGGATTCTTGTAAATGTAGTGCAGGGCTCCATTGGTTCCCCAAAACGCCATGGTTTCGGGGGCGCTTTCCACCACGGCGAGAGTTATGCCTGGTTGAACCAAAGCAATTTGTCGAAGTCCACGAATGTAAGCGCGATGATTATCCCCTTCTGTCAGCATGGTTTTGCGGTACTCCCGCAGCAGCTTGTATTGGACGGGTTGCCAGACAAGACAAGTAACAGCCAGCGTGATGCCAGCGGTCAGTTTGGAGCGGTCTGCCAGTGTTCCCACTGCCAATGCGATGCCGACCAGGGGAAGGTATAGATAAGCACCGTACAAGCGGCCAGGAACGAAAAACATGGGCAGGAACAATAGGAAGGTAAGTGCCAAACCGAAGTATGCTCGTCGATCTTTGAGGAACAAGACCATAGGTAAAACCAGTAGAAGCGGGACCAAGAATATCTGCGGCGCGTAGAAAGCGAACGTGGTCCTAATGGCCTCCAGGGTGAAGACTAAGCTGTATGCCGTTGGTTGGGGATTGCGCAGAACCAATGCCTGAACACCAAAGATTAACGACACGGCGTAGAAAGGAATCAGCCGCTTCCATCGCTTAGATCCGAACCAAAATTCGAGCAAAGTAAGAACCACTGGCAGCAGGATGGCCAGTTCCTTGGACTTGTATGCGCACCAGAACGCCAGCAGGCTGAACCAGAACCTGTCTTTGCGCCACAGCACAATGGTGAGCAGGCAGAACGTAGTGCATAGAAGGTCGAAAATATACATGGGCCGATAGTAAATATCAAACACGGCAGAATGGAATGCAAAAAAGATAATTGCCACCAGACGGGCTGAGGTGCGCAGCCCAAGGCTTCCGGTAAGTATCCACAGCAAGCAAATATTGATTAGGTGAAATATTTGGATGATGGTGATGTAAGGAGTGAAATCCAATCCGGCGGAGTGGCTGAGCGCAAAGAAATAAAAATGGCCCACTGGACGGAAATTCGAGGGGAAGTATTTGGGGTAGAGGAAGCCCTCTGCAAACGTCCTTGTGTCGGCGACGCTGGTCCAGGCGATGTTGTCTAAATCGTCAGGGTGGAAGAAGCCTTTGTAGGCTCCTTTGTCGGCGATTAGGAACAGTACGGCCACCGGAAGTAGGAACAGCCAGGGCCGCGCGCGGAACCATTTCATTCTGCGGCTTCTTCTGTTGATGCGTTTTCTTCGTTCAAGCGGTGCAGGAAATCGAAATCGCATCCCTCATCGGCTTGGGTCACGTGATCTAAAAACAGCTTTCCATATCCGCGATTATAATGAGGTTTAGCGGGTTTGAAGCGAGCCAGGCGGGCGGCCATCTCTTCTGCAGAAATGAGCAGATTCAACTGCCTGCCTTCCACATCCAGTTCAATTTCGTCGCCAGTTTGCACCACACACAGCGGCCCCCCGATGGCCGATTCCGGGGCAACATGCAGCACCACGGTTCCAAAGCTGGTGCCACTCATCCGGGCATCTGATATGCGCACGCAATCCTGAATGCCTTGCGCCAACAGGACTTTGGGCATGGGAATGTGACCCCATTCAGGGAAACCAGGAGCGCCAATGGGTCCGCCATTTTTCATCACCAGCACGGTGTCCTTATCAATGGGCAAATCCATACTATCTACGGAATCGTGCATTTGCTGATAGTTTTCGAACACATGGGCTTTGCCGCGATGTTGCAGCAAGTGTGCCGATGCCGCCGTGGGTTTGATTACGGCACCGCGGGGGCACAGGTTCCCCTTCAACACAACGGTGCCGCCAGTGGGATGTAACGGGGCGTCCAGGCTGCGGATCACGTCGCGATTGAAACACTCTGCTGAGTCGATATTTTCGCCAATGGATTTTCCGGTGACGGTGATG
This sequence comes from Acidobacteriota bacterium, assembly GCA_031394025.1. Classification (GTDB taxonomy): domain Bacteria; phylum Acidobacteriota; class Terriglobia; order Bryobacterales; family Bryobacteraceae; genus JANXSF01. The sequence goes on along the minus strand of JANMWO010000057.1, from coordinate 2,009 downwards.
CAATCACGGTGCAGTAACGGGAGCAGTTCCTTCATGACGACGGGCACTCCGCCAGCATAGAAAAACTCTTCCATTAAATGCTCGCCGCTGGGCCGAACATTTACCAGGAAGGGCGTTTTGCGGGAAATCGCATCGAAATCTTCCAGACTGAGTTTCACTCCGGCGCGTCCGGCGATGGCCAGCAGATGCACCACAGCGTTGGTGGAACCGCCAATTGCCATATCCACCATGACAGCATTTTCAAACGATTGACGGTTCAATATTTTTGATGGGCGCAAGTCTTCACGCACCATTTGAACAATGCGTTTGCCCGATAGTTCAGCCATGGCATAGCGGCGCGAATCCACTGCGGGGATGGCCGCACATCCAGGCAGTGTCATGCCCAGCGCTTCAGTGATGCTGGCCATGGTGGATGCAGTGCCCATTACAGTGCAATGCCCGGCGGAGCGCACCATGCAGCCTTCAATTTCAAGCATCTCTTCTTCACTGACCTGGCCAGTGCGGTAGAGGTCGAAAATCTTGCGCCCATCAGTGCCAGTGCCGAATGGTTTGTTCTTATAGTTACCGGAAAGTGTGGGTCCGCCGGTGACGAAAATTGAGGGGATGTCTGCCGAAGCAGCACCCATCAGTTGCGCTGGCGTGGTTTTATCACAACCACACAACAACACTACGCCGTCTAATGGATTGGCGCGGATGGATTCTTCCACATCCATTGCCATCAAGTTGCGGAACAGCATGGTGGTGGGTTTCATGAACTGTTCACCCAGGGAGATGGTGGGGAATTCCAAGGGGAATCCGCCTGCCTCCCAAACACCGCGTTTCACGGCGTCGGCTACTTGACGCAAGTGGGCATTGCAGTTGTTCAGTTCACTCCAGGAATTGCAGATGCCGATTACCGGCTTGCCCTTGAAGATGTCACGATTGAAGCCGAGGGACCGCAAGTTCGCCCGACGGGAAAAATTGTAATACTCGCGCCCATTGAACCAAGTATGAGACCGCAGTTTTGTAGGATCGTCAGTGATCATAAACTAACCATTATGGCGCAGGGACGCTTTTGAGATTCATAGAATTTGGTATCCTGGGTTTAGTGAAAGTTTAAAAGTGAGTGTATGAATATGGCTAGCGCGAGCGCCGGACCTTTAGATAACCTTGAGCAGTGGGACGATTTTGTTAAGAGCCGCTATCGGACGGACAGAAAGAAGGAAGAGTTTCGAATCTTCGATGAATCTTCTCCGGCAGTGGTGAAGGAATTCTATCGTCAAAATCACGCCCAGCAAACCTACGACTTTGCTCACGCGAAGAAGCAGGAATACGGTCAACTCACGAAAGCCAAAATGGGTATTTGGGAGGCAATGGACCGTCTAAACGCCCTGGTGGACGATTCCGATCCTGACACGGACCTGACCCAAATGGAGCATAATTTGCAGACTGCCGAAGCAATCCGCAAAGATGGGCATCCACGCTGGATGATTCTCACTGGCTTTATTCACGATATGGGCAAGGTCCTCTGCCTGTTCGATGAACCGCAGTGGGCGGTGGTGGGCGACACTTTTCCAACGGGTTGCGCCTGGTCCGATACAATTGTGTTTCCTGAATATTTCGCGGCCAACACCGATAATCAGCGGGCGGAATTTCAGTCTGCCTGTGGCATTTACAAAGAAGGGTGCGGACTGGATGCCGTGGATATGTCTTGGGGCCACGATGAGTATTTGTATCATGTAACTCGCCCGTATTTACCGGAAGAGGCGCAGTACATGATTCGCTATCACTCCTTTTATCCGGCTCATCGTGAAGGTGCCTATCAGCATTTGATGAACGCCAAGGATCGGAAAATGTTCGATGTGGTGCGTGAATTCAACCCTTACGACTTATACTCAAAGAGTGACGTAAAGCCCTCTCTGGCTGAATTAAAGCCATACTACGAAGATCTTGTAACAGAATTCTTTCCATCACAAATTGCATGGTAGTAGACCAAGTTCTTCCTGTGCGTCCGGGGGGGCGCATCGGAG
>JANMWO010000042.1:0-1821 GCA_031394025.1 Acidobacteriota bacterium | reverse complement strand
CACGCGCAGGAGACGATTTCGCGAAGCTGGCGCGGGAGAACTCGGACGCAGGCGGCGCGGCGGCCAGTGGCGGAGAAATCGGGTTGCGCCAGGCCAATCGTTACCCGGCACTTTTTGTGGATTCGACACGCGCATTACCTGTCGGCGGCTTGACACTGATCCGTTCAGACGCTGGTTTTCATGTGCTCAAGGTGATTGAAAAACATGCCGGCGGAATGCCTGCGGCAACTGCCGCGCAGACCCATGCGAGCCACATACTGCTGCGTTTGTCGCCACAGCTGGGTGAAGCCGAAGCGCGTGCCAAACTGACCGATTTCGGGAAGCGCATTTTGGCCGGTCAAGCCGACTTCGCAACGCTGGCAAAGGAAAATTCCCAGGACGGCAGCGCTGCGGCAGGCGGCGATCTGGGTTGGGCCAATCCGGGTCAGTTTGTACCGGAATTCGAAGAGGTAATGGGTTCGCTGGCGCCCGGCCAGATCAGCGAGCCGCTGGTGTCGCGTTTTGGCGCCCACCTGATCAAGGTGATCGAGCGGCGCACCGTGCAACTGAGCCAGCGCGAACAGCGCGAAGCCGTACGCGCAATTCTTCGCGAGAAGAAACTCGGCGACGCGTATGCCTTGTGGGTGCAAGACCTGCGCGCGCGCGCGTACGTGGAAATGCGCGAGCCTCCGAGCTGACGGCGCAGCCCGTTACGCCAGGCAATACCCAGAACCCGCTCCGAACGACATTGGGCGCAAAAATTGGCAAGCTGCGGGATCACATCCCGCGCAAACGTTTCGGTCAGCACTTTTTGACCGACAAGACGATCATCGAGGGCATCGTAGGCGCGATTGCGCCGATGCCGGGTCAGCGGATGGTCGAAATCGGACCCGGGCTCGGCGCGTTGACGCAGCCGCTGGTCGAGCGCCTGGGGCATTTGATCGTGATCGAACTGGATCGCGATCTGGCCAGTCGGCTGCGCTCGCGGGCGGATTTGACGGTGATCGAGTCAGATGTGTTGCGGGTGGACTTCGCGCAGCTTGTCCGGCCATTGACTACCAGCACCAGCCAAGCGGTCGACGGCAACCCGTTGCAACAGTTGCGGGTGGTAGGTAATCTGCCGTACAACATATCGACGCCGATCCTGTTTCACTTGTTCGGATTCGCCGAGATCATCGCCGACCAGCATTTCATGTTGCAAAAGGAAGTGGTGGAGCGCATGGTCGCGCGGCCGGCGACCTCGGCTTATGGTCGCCTCAGCGTCATGCTGCAATGGCGTTATGTCATGGAAAACGTATTGCCGGTGCCACCGGAAAGTTTCGAGCCGCCGCCACGGGTGGACAGCGCTGTAGTCCGTATGGTGCCGCGACGCGATCCGACGTCGGTCGATGCACTCAGATTGCGTGAAATCGTCAAAGCGGCCTTCTCGCAGAGACGCAAGTTATTGCGCCATACCCTCGGAAAATGGCTTACCGACCATGGTTTTGCGGGAGAGTTCGATCTTCAGCGTCGCGCCGAGGAAGTGAGCGTGGCGGAATACGTCGCACTGGCGCAGGCGGCATAAAAAAAGCCCGTCGCGTGACGGGCTTTTTGATCGGGTGGGGAGTCCGCCGGTTCAGGCGGCCGCTAACCAGTAGCCCGAATTGAAAGGGCTGCTCATACGCAGCGCCAACGGCGAAACATCCAACAACTTGTCGGTCGGCATTCTTTCGCCCGACTCGGTCGTTTGCGTAGTGCCAGGCAACGCATCGTTGCCCTGACCTTCGCTTTTTGCCTCGTTAGCCCGTTCTGCTTGGCTGGTGTGTGCAGAACGGGCTACAGAAAAGAATAGAAACATCGGAA
>JANMWO010000028.1:0-2926 GCA_031394025.1 Acidobacteriota bacterium | reverse complement strand
GTCCGATTGAGGGAAAACTATTCGGCATTAGGCTAAAGGGTAACTTTGTGATTTCTTAGGCACACCAATAAAACCAAAACCGAGCTATACTCACGATAGGTAATACCATGAACAAAAAGTATATTGAACAGCGTAACGGAGGCTACTATGTGGCTGGAAGCCGCATTTCATTGGACTCCGTGGTCTATTCCTTCAACGAAGGAAACTCGCCGGAAGCAATCCAGAAGGACTTTCCTTTACTGAACCGCACCCAAATAGATGGTGCCATCGCATTCTACCTGGATTATAAATTTGCAATCGACCAATATTTAATTGCAACAGAACGCGATTTTGAATCCAGCGGCATCCCTATGGCTCAGGCCAATCCAATGCTCTGGGACAAGTTGCAGAACGCCCGAGTCCAGATCACTTAAAGATGAGTCAATCTAGCGCTTGAGCCTCATCTTTCAAGCGGATGCCGATCTTAGACATGCTATTGTCAAAGCGGTCCGCCACCGGGAACCTGCCATCGATTTTGCATCGGCAGTTGAATCTAATCTGAAAAGTGTTAGCGATCCTGAAGTCCTGGAACGAGCTTCCCTGGAGGGTCGTATTTTGGTGTCCCATGATCGCCGTACAATGCTTGCTCATTTTCGTGAACACTTAGCGGCAGGAAAGTCGAGTCCTGGCTTATACGTTGTCTCCCAAGGTGCGCCCATCGGATCGGTTGTCGATGCCATTGTCCTGGCTTGGGCCGCTTCGGAACCTTCAGAATGGCAGGATCAGGTTTTCCATCTTCCCTCCTTAATCCATCATAGATTCTGTCGTTGACACAGCCCGCACCTCGCCTGCCACAATGGTTATTTGTGGCGATAATGCGAATCCCTCTCTTCTTAACCGCCCTTAGTTTAGCTTGTCTAAAAGCGCAAACCATCATGGCAGTGGTCAATGCGGCTAGCTATTCGAACGGTCCTGTCGCGCCTGGGGAAATTGTTACTCTGTTCGGTTCTGGCCTGGGTCCGGCACGACTCGCTACGGGCAATCTCGGCACTTCCCTCGGTGGGGTGCAAGTACTGTTTGATGGCTCCCCTGCCCCGCTGCTGTACGTTTCCTCAACCCAGATTTCAGCAGTCACACCTTTTGGACTGAGTGGCAAGAATTCCACCCAAGTGCAGGTTACTTTCAACGGTGTTACCTCAATGCCACTTGCTAAATCAGTAGTCGACGCTGCACCCGGAATCTTTAGTGCTGCCGCATCGGGCAAGGGACTCGCCGCTTCCACCAACTCTGATGGATCGCTGAATTCCCTACTGAATCCGGCCGCACCAGGATCTTACGTGACCTTTTACATTACTGGTGCTGGACCACTTTCTCCCGCCGCCTCCGACGGTTCCCTTGCCACAGGAATCGCCCGGGCGGTGCTGCCCGCTTCCGTCACCATCGCAGGCAAGGCCGCAGAAGTGCTGTATGTAGGTGCGGCTCCAGGCATCGTCAATGGGTTCACACAGGTGAACGCTGTCATCCCGCGCGATGCTGCGGGCGGAGAGGTCCCACTTACGATTCAAGTCGGCGATTCGATAAGTCCGGCAGGTGTCACCCTGGCTGTTGCTGGACCCCGTAGCGGGCCTACCACCGTATTCCTGATCCATGGATTGGGCCAAGGGTTTCAGGGCATCCAGGGGCTACTGGGGTCGTTAAACGGATTGGATCCCACACGGCTGCGATTCAACGCCGGATTCGATTTCAGTGAATGTTCCGCCAACACCTCCTGCGCAGCCAACTGCACCATTACGACTGGTGCGGATAAGTTGGCGCAATACATTTTGAAAGCTAAGCCACCGGGCGATATTGCGTTGCTTGGTTTCAGCATGGGCGGATTGCTGGTTCGGGATGTTATCGCCAACAACCGGCTGGCATCGCTCAACGGGGGCAAGGTTTCCGCATTGATCACGTTAGGATCGCCCAACCTGGGTTATCCGTACTCCACCTTTGATCGGCTGCTTTACTGCAATACTCTGGTGCAGCAGATGGAGGGGAATTGGCGGACGCAACAATCGTCGAACACTGTGGTGCTGTCGTCCTATTTAAACGCGGTGACCAATCAATGGAAGTCGGCATCGGTGCCCGATGTTTGGTTGGCTGCGTCGGGCAGGTCGTGTTCAAACGCAGCGCGCACAATTAGTCCTGGCACAGGATGCCGGGACAAGAATCCTTTCAGCGATGGCATTGTTTGCGACGACTCTGCATCCTACTTCGGAGCAACTGGGGGCCCTACAATCCTCTGGCAAGATCCGGGTCAGGTGTATGTACATTCCAATAGTGGTGTGGGATCCATTGGTTCGTCCTTCATTCTATGCGGCAATAATGGACAGAATCCGGCACTGTCGAATCCACCAGTGTTCGGACCGTTGTTCGATGAAATCAAGAAAGTACTGTTGGGGCTGCCTACTACATCGAATGTGGCTTCACCTGCAGCTAGAAACGTTTTGCAATGGAAAGATGCAGAGCAACGGGATTTCGTACTCTCAGCGATGAATGCTGGTTTTCCGTTGACCATGGCCGATGAAATGTCACTGCTGTTGTTGAATCGTCCCCAATTGGTGGTTCCGTTACTGGAAGCGGGCATTGTGAAAGTGCTGATAGAAAGTCCGCACCGTGTGGAGTGGATCAACACTGCTGGGGAGATGATCGCTTATAGCGGCAGTACTGAAGCACTTCAGGCGATTGACCGATTGATGCTGTTAGACAAGGCGAAATTCAGCAGATTCGTGCGACGAACCTTGGATAACAAATTGGCCAATGGCAGGCAGCAGTGAACATTATCATCGTCGCCGCAAAGATTGGCTATCAAGTGAAAATATTCTCAGAGGCGGCCCAACGCTTAGGGTTAACTGTGACGCTGCTGACGGATCGTTGCCACCAAATGGAAGACCCCTGGAACGATGGC
>JANMWO010000701.1:0-6306 GCA_031394025.1 Acidobacteriota bacterium | reverse complement strand
CATTGCCTTCATGGTGCCGCTGCCGGGATTTCTGGTTGACAGCGTGACCGGCCCGCTCAAACAGCACGTGTCGCAGATCGCCGAGCAATTGCTTTATGCCGCCGGCTATCCCATCGCGCGCAACGGGGTCATGCTCACCGTTGGTCAATACCAGCTCCTGGTGGCCGACGCCTGTTCCGGGCTCAACTCGATGTTCAGCCTTTCCGCGCTCGGAGTGCTGTTCATGTATGTGACGGCCCGCCCTAGCGTACTGCACAACGCCATCATGCTGGCCAGCATCCTGCCGATTGCCTTCGCCGCCAACATCGTCCGTGTCCTGGTGCTGATCCTTATCACCTATCACTTCGGCGACGAGGCCGGGCAAGGCTTCCTGCATGGCGCGGCGGGGATTCTGTTGTTGATAGTAGCGCTCTCTATTTTCTTCCTTTTGGACGCCATGCTGGCGCGCATTGTTGGGCCACGCGCAACCAATAATGCGTGATGGGTAATGGGTGACGCGTATTGGCGAAGCCTTGTTTCATCACCATTCGCCGTTCACTGATCGCTGATGACTAACCCATGCCAGAGCATCTAAAAGCCCTGGTTGTAATTTTGATTCTCGCAACCACAGTCTTCGCATTCGCTAAGGCGCCGGCTTGCGCTTTGGCATTCACCTCTGGAGATTTTGCGCGGCGGCGCAATCTGTGGTTCGCAATCACCTTCACTGTATTTCTGGCCCACAACTTCTGGATCTACGTTTTTTTCGTGGTTGCGCTGCTCCTTATCGCGCAATCCCGGGAAACAAACAAGCTGGCAATGTTCTTCTTTGTACTGTTCGCAGTACCAGCCATTGACGCTCAGATTACCGGTCTGGGAATAATTGCTCACTTCTTCACCATCGATTACATCCGCCTGCTTACTTTGACAGTTCTGTTGCCGGCGTTTTTATCTTTGCGGAAGCAACCCGACAACGGACAATTCGGTCGCTTACTCCCCGACAAACTGATAGTGGGCTATGTCGTTCTCAATTTTTTGTTGATGTTGACGGTGAGCACATTCACCAATACTTTGCGGCATGGTGTGTTCTATGCCTTCATCGATATTTTTCTGCCTTATTACGTGGCAAGCCGCTCCCTGAAAAATCTCCAAGGGTACAGGGATGCAATGATGGCATTCGGGGTAGCTGCGCTCGTGCTCAGCGCAATCGCCGCATTCGAATTTGCGAGACATTGGTTGCTATATTCATCACTAAATGATGCTCTAGGTGCGCGATGGGGGTACGGGAACTATATGGAGAGGGGCGCAGGAAGCCTGCGAGCTCAAGGAAGTGCCGGCCAGCCTATCGCTTTGGGTTACGTCTTGGCTGTTGCCGCGGGATTATTCCAGTACCTAAAAAAATCAGTCTCCAACTCCAGCATCTGGAATTTCGGAATGTTATTGCTGGTACTCGGGCTGATCGCCTCGGTGTCTCGTGGGCCATGGATGGGCGCTGTGGCGATGTTGGTGGCATTCCTCGCCACCGGAGCGTCCGCCGTGCGAGGCTATGCGAAACTTGGGTTGCTGGGGGTCATAGTGCTCCCCGTGTTGCTAGCAACCTCTGCAGGCGAAAAGATCGTCGCCTACCTGCCTTTTTTCGGTTCGATCGACTCATTGGCAATAACGTACCGGCAGCGCCTATTGGAAATATCCGTGCAAGTCATCTTGCAGAATCCGTTCTTCGGCGCGTTTGATTACATTTATTCATCGGCAATGCAAGAACTCAAACAAGGGGAAGGCATAATCGACCTCGTCAATACCTATTTATCCGTCGGATTGGGGAGCGGTCTGATTGGCCTCGCTCTTTTCCTGGGCTTCTTCGCTGCGGTTGCTATCGGCATTTTCAATGGCATGAGAACTCTAGCCGATAGAAATGGCGAACTTTACCTTCTGGGCCAAACCCTATTTACCACGCTCCTTGGAATACTGGTGATCATCGCCACCGTCAGCAGCATCACGATCATTCCTGTGATCTACTGGTCTATGGCCGGCCTCGGCGTTGGGTACACGCGCATGCTAGCGTTCGCCAAGGAATCTTCAAAGTCACCTGAGGCTGCACACTCCGGTTTTCGGCCGGTGGTGACGAAGAAGAATGGTTAGCCAGTAATTCTAACCGGATGGCCGAACCCCTATCTCGTTCTCTGAAGCAGCGCGTTTTCAAGGCCGGTGTCTGGACGGTGGTCGGTTTCGGCCTAAGCCAGGTCATTCGCTTTGGGAGTAATCTCCTGATGACGCGCCTGTTAGTGCCAGAAATGTTCGGAGTCATGGCTATTGCGCAGATGGTCATGTATGGACTCGCATTATTTTCCGACGTTGGGCTGCGCCAAAACATAGTGCAGAGCAAGCGCGGCAATGAAGCTGCTTTTCTTAATACTGCATGGGTGATTCAGATTCTGCGCGGCGTGCTGATCTGGCTCTTCGCACTGGGGGTTAGTCTGCTTATCTTCCTGGCTAATCGCATTGGCTTGGCGCCGCCGAACAGCGTGTATACGAACCCGAGCCTGCCGTATGTAATCGCCATTATCTCTGTCAGCGCGGTGATCTCGGGCTTTGATTCAAGCAAGCTATTCGAAGCCAGCAGAAATTTATTGCTCGACCGAATCACTAAGATAGAAATCGTTAGCCAGGCTACCGGACTGTTATGCATGCTTGGGTGGGTCGCTGTTGACCGATCGATTTGGGCCCTTGTCGCAGGAAGTCTTTTCTCATTACTGACAAGATCGTTTCTTAGCCATATCTGGTTACCGGGCGTTTCCAATTGCTGGCATTGGGACGATACGGCTTTCCGAGAAATCATATATTTCGGAAAATGGATATTCTTATCGTCAATACTTGGCTTTCTCGTTAACAGCGGCGATCGGCTGCTTCTCGGAGGATTGATCAGCGCTTCCACTTTGGGTGTTTACGTAATCGCGTTTCTTATTATCAGTTCAGTTGAAAACGTAGTGACGAAAGTAATCAGTGACGTGTCGTTTCCTGCCCTTAGTGAGGTTGTCCGCGAGCGCCCGGGGGATCTGAAGGCAAGTTATTATCGGTTTCACATCATCATCGCCTCGTTTACATATTTTGGGGCGGGCATCTTGATAATGTCCGGTAAAGCGCTGATCGGCTTGCTTTATGACCAGCGCTATAGCGATGCCGGCTGGATGATGCAAATTCTTGCCGTGGCGCTACTGACCATTCCGTTTCGAGTCGCCCCCCAATGCTTTCAGGCTCTCGGGATGCCGAGACTTCTGTCGAATATTATTGCGATCCGCCTAATTACGTTGTTTATTGTCACGCCCATCGGATTTCATTTTTTTGGTCTACCGGGTGCCCTGTGGGGAATTGTAATAAGCAATTTTTCCGGCTTGCCACCGACCATCTTCTACAATGTAAAGTATGGGCTCTTCGATTTGAGAAAAGAGTTGTTGTTACTCACGGCAACGCTGGTGGGACTAGTCGTCGGAGCAGCCTTAAATCTGATGGTCGGATAACAATATAGTAGAGATGAGGGTGACCGAGATGACGACTAGACTGCGGTTTGTTAAAACATTATCGATCGCCGTCTTTTGAGCTTGCACCTGAAATTGCACACTGCCGTTGTTCTGCCCGCAAACGGAATTTGCATCCTTAGCCGGAAAGTGAATTTACGGCAATTTCACAAATGAACGCATTCAAACGCGCCACGATCAAAATTCTCGACCGAACGTTGCCCTCTAGTTTGAAAAATTCCCTTTTCCATTTGTCATTTCATCTAGCAAAATCGGAATTTGATCAATTCGCGTACAGGTATTGTTTCGCGCCCAATATGTTCCTCGGGTTAAACGCCCTCGGTAACCGCGGTTTTACGCCCAGAACAATCGTTGATGTCGGGGCGTTCGAAGGAAATTGGAGCAAGTTGACGAAGCGAATTTGGCCCTCGAGCCAGTTGTTTATGATAGAGCCCAATGTAGAAAAAAAAGATCTCTTGCTCAAAATCGCAAAAGGATCTCAATGCAACTTTTTTTTGCGAACTGCTGGGTGCCGAGAATGGCCAGGAAGTCCAATTCCACATCATGGAATCGGGGTCATCAATCATGGAGGAGCGTAGCGTTGTTCCACGGACTGTCGAAGCGCGCCATCTGAGAAGGCTGGATTCGATGCTAGAGAAAGTCGACCAACCAGCCTTATTGAAGATCGACGCTCAGGGTTACGAGTTGCAGATATTGAAGGGAGCTTCTACGATCCTACCCGCGTTTGAGGCTGTCTTGCTCGAGGTGGCGATCATTGAAGTTAACAAAGGGGCACCGTTGCTTCACGATGTCGTGGCTTTTATGAGGGCAAATGGATTTGTCAGCTATGACATTCTTGAAATTCATCGCCGTCCCCTGGACCAAGCGTTAAATCAAGTCGATTTGGTATTTGTCCGTGAGCAATCCCATCTAATTGCCGATAAGCGGCATTTCTGATGCGAGTTACTTTCATTCTTCCAACCGTCAACTTGAGCGGCGGCGTGAGAGTCATCGCGATTTACGCGAAGTTGCTTTCTAGACGCGGTCACAAAGTGGTGCTTGTTTCGCCACCACCGCAGACGTTGCCATTCAGACAAAAATTGAAATCTTTTATTCGAGGAAAGGGTTGGACGACCCAATTACCGGCGTACTCTTCACACCTCGACGGAAGCGGGCTTGATCATCGCGTTCTGGATAGATGGCGTCCAGTTAGCGAAGACGATGTGCCTAACGCGGACGCCGTGATTGCCACTTGGTGGGAGACCGCCGAATGGGTAAATGCACTTGGTCCGGCGAAAGGCGCGAAAGTCTACTTCATTCAGCACCACGAAGTATTTTCCCATTTGCCCGTTTCGCGCTGTCACGCCACTTATAAATTGCCCATGCATAAAATAGTCGTAGCGCGATGGCTAAAAGAGGTAATGCGTACTCAGTATGCTGACGACGAAGTGGACATCGTGCCAAATAGTGTCGATCGGACCCAGTTTTTTTCGACGCTTCGCGGGAAACAACCTGTCCCCACGATCGGTTTCCTTTACTCGACAGTCCCGTTTAAGGGTTTGGAAATTTCACTTTCAGCGATCAGAATCCTTCGCATTAAAATTCCTAGCCTTCGTCTGATTTGCTTTGGCAGTGAGTACCCAATCTCGACTTTACCTCTTCCCATCGGCGCCGAATTTTCGTTTTCCCCTCCCCAAGATCAAATCAGGAACCTTTATTCCCAATGTGACGTCTGGATCACCGCAAGCAGGAGTGAGGGATTTAACCTGCCGGCTATGGAAGCAATGGCTTGCCGCACACCAGTAATTGCCACTCGAACCGGATGGCCGGAGGAAGCAATTGTGAATGGGATGAATGGCTTTCTGGTCGACGTTGATGACGTCGAAATTCTTGTAGCGCGGTTATCGCAGACTCTGTCGCTCAACGATATTGAATGGCTCGCGATGTCATCTAACGCGTTCGCTACCGTAGCTACCTGTTCTTGGGAGTCCTCGACACGACAGTTCGAAGCGGCTCTGGAGAATGCGTGCCGTAGGGCCCGGCTGGGCGAGACTCCACAGGTCGCAGCACGGAAAGAAAGCAGCGTTTGAAAATCGCTGTTGTAATCGTGAACTATCGCACAGCCGCTCACGTTGAGCGATGCCTAGCGTCGCTTGAACTGGAAATCGAGTCGGTTCCGGGAGCACGTGTCCTCATAAGCGACAACTATTCACTCGACGGATCAGTCGAGCACCTTCAACGCGTCATTGAGAGGCGAACCTATTCCTGGGCATCGATTCTTCCCCTAAATCGCAACGGCGGCTTCGCTTTTGGGAATAATGCGGCAATTCGCCATCTTCTATCAGCGCCCGGGCGTCCGGATCTTATTTGGCTTCTTAACCCCGACACTCTTGTAGGTCCGGGAGCATTGTCGGCGATTGTCAGCTTTATGAAAATGCATCCTCGCGCGGGAATCGTTGGAACTCGTTTGGTGGATGAGGCCGGGAATATAGTGAGTTCAGCGCGCAGAATGATTACCCCCCTGACCGAATGTCTCGGCGCTGCGCGCCTCGGGCTCTTGGAAAGGATCTTTCCGGGCCGTGCCGTCGCGATTCCTCCCGCCCCTGTCGCCCACGAGTGTGCCTGGGTTTCTGGGGCCAGCCTGGCGATGCGACGCGAGGTGCTGGATGATGCAGGTCTGATGGACGAAGGCTATTTCCTGTATTTCGAAGAAATTGACTTCTGCCGGCGCGTCGGCAATTGTCGATGGCAAGTCTGGTACACGCCTGATGCTCAGGTCATGCATATCGAGGGAGTTTCGACGGGGATTAGAGCAGCG
>JANMWO010000700.1:0-7233 GCA_031394025.1 Acidobacteriota bacterium | reverse complement strand
TCTTCAGAGCGTATTTCAGTGGAACAATGCGTCCGTTCACCTTTGACCCAACGCAGCTATTACCCACGTCGCTATGAATGGCGTAGGCGAAATCTACTGGCGATGCATCCTTAGGAAGAACAACCACGCGCCCACCTGGGGAGAAGGCATACACTTCTTCCGGATACAGTTCCACCTTCAGGTTAGACATGAACTCGCCCGGATCACGGACGTCCTGCTGCCATTCCACCAGTTGTCGCAACCAGGCTATTTGCCGTTCATCTTGTTGTTGACCGCGCTTGCCCTCTTTATATTTCCAATGGGCAGCAATGCCTTCTTCCGCAATCCGATGCATCTCTTCAGTGCGAATCTGCACCTCAAAGGCAACGCCGTTAGGACCCATCACCGAAGTATGAAGAGATTGGTAAAGGTTCGGTCGCGGAACGGCGATAAAGTCTTTGATCCGCCCAGGGATCGGAATCCACTCGTTATGAATAATACCCAGCGCCGCATAACAATTTTTCACTGAATCCGTAATAATCCGAATCGCCAATAAATCGTACACCTGGTCGATGCTGATCTTTTGCTTACGAAGTTTTTGAAAGACAGAGTATGGTCGCTTCACCCGTCCTTCAACCCTGGCCGGTATATTCTCTCGTGACAACTTCAGCTTCACCGTGTCGCGAATCTGAACAAGCACTTCTTCACTGGATACGCGCCGGGATTCAATCGAATGCCGGATGTCGGCGAAGGCACCGGGCTCTAAGTATTCAAAGCCGAGGTCTTCCAGTTCCCCTCGGATCTTACCCATGCCTAAACGATGGGCGATGGGGGCGTAGATTTCCAAAGTCTCTTGCGCAATACGCTGCTGTTTTTCAACCGGCAAAGCACCCAGTGTTTTCATATTGTGCAGCCGGTCAGCCAACTTCACAATCACTACGCGGATATCCTTGACCATCGCCAGAAGCATTTTTCGAACGCTTTCCGCCTGCCGGTCTTCCCGCGAATAGACCTTGATTTTGGCCAGCTTCGTCACACCGTCCACGCAATCCGCAACAGCGTCGCCATAGTCAGCCTTAATTTGGTCAATGGAGACGCCACAATCTTCCACCACATCGTGCAATAGACCGGTTTGGACGCACACCGAATCCATCTGCATATCGGCAAGGATATGGGCCACTTCCAGTGGATGGCTCATATACGCTTCTCCGGATTTACGCAGTTGACCTTCGTGTTTCTCTGTAGCGAAAACATAGGCTTTGCGGGTAAGATCTAACGATTCGTTGGGCCGAAGACGAAGCAGTTTCTCTTCAAGTTCAAAATATCTTGCGGCAAACAAGTTGGCGGGTACAGGCAGAATTGGCGGCCCGGACAGAGGAATTGGCTGAGGGTTTGGGGTGGGATCACTCACTAAAGGTTCTAATTTCAAGCTAACACAGATATAAATGAAAAGAGCCGCACAGGGCGGCTCTTTTCAACAACTTAAAACCAGACGTTACTTCTTTACGTCTTCAGGCTTCTTCTCATCAATGATCACGCCACCTTGCGTTTTCTGGGCTCGCTCGGTTTTAATCTTCTTGGTCTCAAGCGTTCTATCCACCCAACTATCGGCCGAAGCAATGTCTTTCTTATAATCCTCACTGGTATCCGCCAAGTCAGCTCTTTCGCGGTACAGCAAGTTTAGGTAGACCATGGCATCATCGTACTCTTTGTCAACATCAATGGCTTTTTGCAGGTTCTTCATGCCTTCTTCAACCGTTGCCAGATTTTTTTCCTTGATATCCGCACGAACCTTTTTATCTTTCAAAGGGCCTGGATCTTCAGGCTTCATGCTCAATTTGGCACGTGCTTCCATTCTCTTGGGAAATGTCTTGGTCCAGGCAATTACGCCAATTGTGTAGTAAGCAGTTTTGTCGTTGGGGTCCACATTCAACAGTTTGGTGTACCACTCTTTTGCTTCATCCAATTTCTTTTGGTTGAAGTACATGGAAGCAATGGAGGCAATGGCCACTGTTTCCTTGGGGTTCTGCTCCAACACCTTCATAAACTGTTCTTGGGCCTTGGTCGCCATCAGCGTATTCTCATCCGAATCTGCGCCAGGGATCCATTGGCTTAGGTAGGACATAGCCAAGTAAAGTCGCGATGTTGGAAAGGTTGGATCGTGGTTAATAGCGTTAGTAAAGTGTTCAGCCGCTTCCTGAAACTTAGTACTCTTAAACGCTTGGACGCCTTTATTCAACTCGTCCCGCGCCTTCAGCTTTTCACAGGAAGTACTGCTAAGCAGCAATAGACCAACAGCCAGCGAACAAAACATTTTTCTCATTGGCCTTGCTCCATCTTGGCGGTCATCAATCCAATTTTGTCAATTCCCGCGCCCTTGGCAATGTCCACCGCTTCAGCAATGTCAATGAATTCGCAGTCAGGATCACCCTTCACAAAAACAACCCGTTCGGCACGCGTCTTAAAGATCTGCGTTAGACGATCACCCAGAGCAGACTTCTTCACCGGCTCAGTGTTGATTTTCATACTACGATCTTTTTCGATGATGATCACCACCGTGCGATCCTGATCAGGAGGAGGAGGGGGCGCATTCGGAGGAGGGGGCTGAGGGACTAGCGCTTCCAATCCTTTTGGAGTGAGAGGGGTGATGACCATAAAGATGATCAGCAGCACTAACAAGACATCAATCAGAGGCGTAACATTGATATTGGCTTGCGCACCGCCGCCGCTACCCGTTGACATAGACATAGTAATCGCTCCTTAAAACTGCAAGAAATTAAATTCAATCGTGCTGCGCTAAATACCGGTTTTCGTTACTTCGCCGTCTTTGATCTGGTCGGTTAAAAGGCCAACCTGATCTACCCCAGCGGCTCTCAAATTGTCGATCACTTTTACCACTAACTCATACTTGGCTCGCATATCCGCTTTGATATAGCATGTCTTGTCCAAACGGTTGCTCAACAAATCTTTCACTTTCGCTGGTAGATCATCTGGAGTGTAAGGCTTGCTTTGCAGAAACACTTTACCGTCGCGAGTCACCGACACTAAAACTGCGTCGTCTTTATCTGCTGCAGCCATCGCGATGGGGTTCTTGGTCTTTACCAAATTCACGCTGACGCCCTTCGATAACATAGGCGTGATCACCATGAAGATGATCAGCATGACAAGCATTACGTCTACCATCGGGGTTACGTTGATTTCTGAAAGTGGCCCCAATACGGTTTTCTTTCTCGACATAAATCTCTCCTCTTCCCAGCACAGGAGCCCGGATTAGCGGGCTCCGGCCAGGACTTCAACTCGCTTAACTTATAACAACGCCAGGTTTAGTGGCGCGTAACAACGCCAGGTTTAGTGGCGCGCTCCAGCTACCTTTTGGCTCCGCTTGATAAAATAGTCAATCAGTTCGGAACTTGAATTTGTCATTTCAATGTTGAACGCTTCCACCCGATTGGTGAAATAGTTGAACATCATAACTGCCGGGATAGCCACCAAAAGACCGATAGCAGTGGTTACCAGCGCTTCAGAAATACCGCCTGCAACCGCTGACAAACCGGAAGTCTTTTCGGAAGACATGCCCGCGAAGGCGTTGATAATACCAACGACCGTTCCCAGAAGTCCCACGAAAGGTCCGGTGGAACCAATGGTTGCCAGTGAGCTAACGCCACGCTTCAGTTCGGCGTTAACAATGGCTTCAGAGCGTTCCAAGGCCCGTTTGCTGGCTTCAATTTGCTCACCCGAAAGATCGGGGGAGTTGTTGTGAGCCTGAAATTCCTGTAAACCGGCAACAACTACTTTAGCAAGGTGACTTTTCTTATAACGATCAGCCACTTTAATTGCTTCGTCCAATTTGCCTTCACGCAATGCACCAGCTACTGCTGGGGCAAAAGCGCGCGACTGTTTGCGAGCAGCGTTGAATGCCATTAAGCGATCAATCATGACGCCAATGGACCAGGCTGACATGATGAACAGAACTAATACGACCAATTTAGCCAAGATTCCCATTTGGAAAAACATGCTGCGAAGGTCGAATCCTACTGCTCCTTCTAGGAACAGTGCCCAAACTTGAAGTTGAAGAACCATATATCTCTCCTGCGAGTTGAATTGAAGTTAAATTTTTACTGCAAATGTGACAAGCGCATTTCAACGCTCATCTACATACCATCCAGAACATTTATCAAACACTGCGTTCTTTCACCAAAGCCCACAGGGTGGTAGCCCTGCATGGCCCTTGGAACTTTAGTTGCTCAACGTGAAGTTCACGTCAATCGTAGTCTGAACTTCGACTGCATCACCGTTGAGCAGAGTCGGACGATACTTCCAATTCTTAACAGCTTCCGAAGCTGAAGGAATCAGCAGCGGATGACCGCTGACTATCGACAACTGTTGAATTGTGCCATCTTTTGAGATGATGGCATTGAACCGTACAACTCCTTGAATTCTGGCTTGTTTGGCCAGTGGGGGATAAACTGGTTTTTGTTGCGCAATTAAATTGGCTTGCACCACACTGCCACCAATGCGAACCGGGCCAGTTGGCTTCGGCTTTGGTGCTTCCTTAACGGGAGGAGGCGGAGGAGGGGGCGCCGCTGAAGGCACGCCACCAATAATGCCGCCGATTACGCCGCCTGCGGTTCCACCAGGAACGCCACCAGGGACGCCACCAACCACACCACCAGTAGAAACAGCCGGAGGAAGTTCTTCTTCCTTGATCATGGCAATTTCTTTTGGAATCACTTTGGGAGCCATCAGCTTTGAACCATCAAACTGACGCGGAATGATCTTCACAACTTTGATCACAGTGGCAGGTGGTGGTGGAGGAGGCGGAGGGGGCGGTGGCGGGGGTGCCACCAGGAATGTGCTGAGCTGCGCGCTCGGTAAAACTTCGGTCCAGATAAGTGGGATAAGAACAAGGATCCCGATCAATAGCATCTGCAACCCGAAGGATAATGCAACGGTCCAGGGTTTACTTGTCTTCCCAGTCCCATCAACGAATGTCTGTTCAAACATGTCCGTTGTCCTTTCCTGGCGGCCGGTTTCAGGCACCGGAACCGCGCGTTAAATGTGTTACTAGCCTACTTAGTGCCAGCTACTTTTGCAGCACTAACTCTTGCTGCCGACCATTCCTGCCAAGCCACCAAAATTGGGCTGGCAATGAAAATCGACGAATACGTTCCGACGAGGATACCAAATACAAGAGCAAAAGAGAACCCATGAAGTACTGGTCCACCAAAGAAAAATAAAGAGAGTGCGGTAAGCAGTGTTAAACCGCTTGTCAGGATGGTCCGGCTCAGTGTTTGATTAATACTGGCATTAATTATGTTGTACAGACTTTCCTTACGCATCAACTTCAAATTCTCACGGATCCTATCAAAAACTACAATCGTATCGTTCATTGAAAAACCAACCAGCGTCAACAATGCCGCAATCACAGGAAGATCAATCTGCTTGTTGAAAATCGAAAACAAGCCAATGGTGATGATGGTGTCATGAAACACAGCAATCACTGCCGCTGCCCCGTAGACAAACTCAAATCGCAACGCCACGTAAAGCAACATTCCAGCCAGCGCCAACAAAGTGGCGGTTAGCGCCTGTGTCCGCAACTCGCGGCCCACCTTTGGACCCACCAAATCAAAGTGGCGGATGTTGTACGGTGCCGCAGTCAACTCATTCTTTAACACGCCAATTACTGCTGGAGTTACACCAGCCACGCCGGTTAATGCATCAAAGCTGGGAATAATTCCATGACGGGAATCTCGAAATTGCAATATAGCCTTGATCAGGTCCTGCAACTGATTCTCCGAAAGGTTCACTCCTGCCCGACTCAAACCATCGCGAACCTTGTCCGCAATTGCTGCTTGTCCGGAATTGTTAATATCCATCTTCGTGCGGTCAGTATTAAACTTTTCAGCCAAGCCGGTATAAATAGCTTCGCGGGCAGAATTCAATTGCGTTTCATCCTGCACTTCGCTGCCGATCATCACTTCGTTCTGACCCTGAATCTTTTGCACCACAACTTCCCCACCGGGAATCTTTGCCGATAGCACACGGCGAATCTCTTCTTCATTCGGATCAGTGACAAACGCCACAGTGGTGGACGTCCCGCCGTTAAAATCAATGCCGTACCGGGGGCCACCTTTCATCAGAAGGCTAACTAAGCCAGCGGCTGTCAAAACCAGGCTGGCGATGATAAAGGGCCATTTCTTGCCCAAAAAGTCAAAATGTGTATTCTTAAAAATTTCCATCGAGCGTCTTCTTTTGGGCGCCTACAACTATAGACACCAGTTCATCCTTAAGAGTTCCCGTCGAGTCTGGTCAAAGTGTTAATTCCGATCTCAAACTCAAACAAGAAGTAAAAATAGTTCAAATGCTCAAACTTTCCACTTGTTTCTTGCCGCCAAGTTCGTAGTCGAAAATTACTTTCGACACAAAAACAGCAGTGAAAATGTTGGCGATCAATCCGATAACCAAACTGATGGCGAATCCCTTAACCGCCGTTGTCCCAAATACAAACAACAAGGCGCAGGAAACCACGGTTGTAACGTGTGTATCAATGATGGTCAAGAATGCTTTAGAGAAGCCCGCATCCACTGCCGCCACAACGCCTTTGCCAGTTCGTAATTCTTCACGGATACGCTCAAAAATAAGCACATTGGAATCAACCGCCATGCCGATGGTCAAAATAATTCCAGCAATGCCCGGCAACGTCAGCACTGCGCCAAAGTAACTCAGGCAAGCAATCAATATCACCGCGTTCAATATCAGGGCCAACACCGCGTTAATACCAGCTTTCTTGTAGTAGACCAACATGAACAGAACCACCAGACCCACACCAACCAAGCCTGCGGTTAGGCCGTGAGTGATAGAATCAGCCCCTAGCGAAGGTCCAACCGTCTGTTCCTGCAAATACAAAATTCCAGCGGGTAAAGAACCAGATCGCAGAATAAGTGCCAAATCGCTGGCTTCCGGTTCTGAGAACTGACCCATGATCCGACCGCTGTCTTCAATCTTCCCGTTGATGGTAGCCACGCTGCGCGTTTCGTTGTCCAGCACTACTGCCAGTTTGTTGTTGATGTTCTGTTCCGTGTAGCGACCAAATCGTTTCCCACCGTCTTGCGATAGTTGGAAGGAAGTCTCCCATTTGCCCATCTCATCCCGGCTGGGACGCGCGTTCCGCAGATCGCGACCGGTTACGACAGGGGACCTGTCCACCAGCCACCAGGTGTCACCCTGATCGCCAGTACGGCGGCCTTGTTTAAC
>JANMWO010000697.1:0-4182 GCA_031394025.1 Acidobacteriota bacterium | reverse complement strand
CAAATCGGTCAGACAAATCGTGGTCTCTTTACGACGTTAACGGACGGTCGCCCTTTGGGGGATAATTGGCCTCAATATTTGAGGAATGAACTTCATGTGCCAAAGGCAGGCTGTACGTACGCTTTTAACGAAGTCATATATCTACACAAAAGCACTTGTTCAAACCCTATTGGTCTGACGATGACGCTCGCTCATGAGTTGCAGCATTCTGTTCAGCACGGCAAGTCGCCAAAACTGTTTTGGGCAAACCACCTACTGACAAGGTTTGCCGTAGAATCGGATCGTTCAGTCATTGATACCCTAAACCTCGGATGGTGTGATATCCCGACCGAGTTTGAAGCAAGAATCGTTGCAAAACGAATTTCCGAAAAGTTATTTCAAACCTCCGAAGTAGATGCCTTTATCGATGAAGAACTCGCCAAGTCCGTCAACAAGGATGAAGTGGCGGACTTGAAATGCATTAAGGAAATAGATACCTCAATTGCTTACGATGATCTATTGGGTGAAACGAGAAAACTCTTCCAAAAATTGACGGCCTACGAAGCTCATTTTGTGGAATTGCTGAAGGGTGATCCTGACCTCACCTATGTTGAATTGCGAGCAATGCTCGATGGAAACGTCGCGTAAAGCTGTGACTCTCGATCTTGACGTTATCTGCTTCGATACTTAAGATACTTCTCTTTCACTGGTGCTGCTGCACCACGCCTGCTCTTTGCACGACTCTAGAACACCTTATTACTGAAGGAAGTAATCCTATTTCCCTTTGTTGATCATAGTCACTTCCAAGTGCCCGGGATCAGGAATGTCAGAATATTAAGTCGGATACTTCTCCATTAAACGCGCAGGTCCATATTTGCTGTCACAATGAATCTCTATTACCCGGCCCATTTCTTCATGGGTCAATTCACCATCAACGTATCGCTGGAAAATGGCTAAACCTTCCGCAGACGGCTCAAGCCCTTCTATACGACCAGTGGCAAGGGCATCTTCAATCTGCTCAGCTCGTACAGCGCGTCCCGTATCTGTTAATACAGCCATAGCTTATTCTACCTCCTACTGCTTCCCTGATCCATACAAAATCCTACCCGGACGAGCCCCCGTCAGCTTCCCATCACGCAACACAACCTGACCATTCACCACCACTGCCTGAAACCCCACAGCGTACTGATGCGGCTTGGCATATTCCGACATATCCGCCACCGTTGCCGGGTCAAACACTGCGATATCTGCCTTCATCCCGGGACGCAGCAGGCCACGATCCATAATCCGAAATCGCGTGGCTGGCAGCGACGTCATCCGTCTCACCGCTTCCTCCAAAGTCAACACCTTCCGTTCCCGCACATAACGACCCAACACCCTAGCGAACGTCCCATAATTTCTGGGATGTGGAACGTCCTCACCAAAATTTGGAATGCCGCCGTCGGACGCAATCATAGTGTGCGGGTAGCGTAGGATTCGCTCCAGATCCTCTTCCCCAATGGCATGAAAAATCGCCGAACAGTTCCCTTTCAATTGCAGCTCCAACGCTGTCAAAGCGGCGTTTTCAAACGTCACCTCCCGACCCTTCGACACCGTCACTTCAGCCAGATTCTTACCCGCCAGCGACTTATCGAATCCGCAACTAGCCAGCACCACATTCCTGGGATCTCCAGCACCCCGATCCTCACGAATATTCTGCGCCACCGTGGCCAGAATCCTGGCTCGCTGTTCCGGTGCATTCACCCGTTCGCGGAAAGCTGCCGCACCACTTTCACGGGACCATTGCGGAAATAAAGCCGCAAGACCTGTCGATGAAGCGGTGTATGGGTATTGATCCAACGTCACATCCACACCCCTGGCCCGCGCCTCCTCAATCAGCTTTAACGATTCCACACTCATCCCCCAATTGGCCTTCCCAATAATTTTGTGATGCGTCACCTGGGTCGGCAAATGCCCTTCCTCGCCGATCCGAATTGTTTCCCGAATACTATCCAGCGTATTCACCGATTCATTGCGCATGTGCGAGGTATGGATGCCACCCAGTTCCCCAACCACTTTGGCGATCTCAATCACTTCCTCAGTGGTCGAAAAATTTCCGGGGATATAAAACAATCCCGTCGAAAGTCCAAAAGCTCCGTCGAGCATGGCCTGCCGAGCCAACCCTTTCATACGATCCATTTCTTCAGCAGTGGCTTTGCGATCTTTCAACCCAATCACTTTTTCGCGGATGCTGCCCTGCCCCACCATCGATCCAAAGTTGATGGTGCTGTGAATTGCCCCGACTTCCTTCAAGAATGGGGCAAGGGGAATGGGGGAACTGCCGTCGGGACCCTCAATGATCGTTGTCACACCTTGGCGAATCTGATTTGCGGCAGTCGGGTTGTCCAAAATGCCCCGCCGACCGTGGCTGTGCGTATCGATGAATCCAGGAGCGACCGCCAAGCCTGCAGCTTTGATTACGATACGAGCGCGGGCTGGTTTGGTTGGACCGACGTAGACAATGGCGTCGCCACGAATGCCGATGTCGCCCAAAAACCAACCACCGCCGGAACCATCAATGATTCGGCCATTCTGAATTAAGATGTCGTACTGGGGTTGCTGGGCTGTAGCCAGACTGAAACCGGCAAGGACGTTGAAACCGACAAGAAGAAAGCTAAGTGTGCGAAACATGTTCCGGGCCATTTTGGCACGGATGGTGTCACTCTGTCACGGGCACTGTGTCAACCTTCCTATCTTCCTCGTTGTGAGGCGGAGAGGCGATCATGGATAGAAACAATCCAAAAATGAACAACATCGCTATGATTGCACCGATGATCATGACTTAATGCTTCCCCCTTACCACTGATTTACAGTGCACGACTGATGCCAAAGTTTTCGCACTGATTTGTGATACGGTTTTGCTATGCGTGTGGATTTGGCATTTGGCAAAAGAGGACTGGCCGTTGAGCTCCCCGAGGGCTATTCGTACCAGGTATTGGAAGCGCGTTCGGCGCAGGCTTTGGATAACCAGCTAGCCGCGATTGAACATGCGCTGGATCATCCCATTGGGACTTTACCGCTTACGGAGTTGGCTCGCGGTAAAAAGACTGCCGCCATTTCCGTGTGCGATATCACTCGTCCAGCACCGAATCGGCTGGTACTTCCGCCAGTGCTGCGTCGATTGGCCGACGCCGGAATCAGCCGGGACAACGTAGTTGTGCTGATTGCAACGGGCCTTCATCGTCCGGCAACCGAAGAAGAAATACGGGAAATTGTAGGACCCGATCTGTACGGTCATATTCGTGTGGAAAATCATTATGCCCGCAACTTGCAGGAACATCGTTATCTGGGCACAACCGCTTCAGGCATTCCGGTGCACATTGATGAACGCTTCATGGCTGCCGACCTCCACATCACCTTGGGCTTCATTGAACCGCACTTGATGCTGGGCTTTTCCGGGGGACGCAAACTGATCGCCCCCGGTTTGGCCGCCCAGGAAACCATAAAGGTAATCCATTCCCCCAAGTTCATGCGCGACGCCCGGTCTGTGGAAGGGTCCATTGAAAATAACCCGCTGCACCAGGAGCTTTTAGAAATCGCCCGCATGGCCCGGCATGATTTTCTGGTCGACGTTTCGCTGAGTCGTGATCGCCGAGTTGCGCAAGTTTTTGCCGGCGACGCAGAACTTGCCCATCGTGAAGGGACAAAGTTTGTCAGTCAAGTGTTGCTGGAACAACTTGAGAGTTTGGCCGATGCGGTGATCACCACGGCAGCCGGACATCCACTGGACATGACGTTCTACCAGGCAGTGAAGGGCGTAACAGCGGCCAGCCATGTGGTGAAACCTGGTGGCAAAATTCTTTTGGTAGCCGCTTGTTCAGAAGGTGCCGGGGCAGAAGAGTTCTGTGAAATGCTTTCGGCCTACCCTGGTCATCAGCAGTTTTTGGACGCCATTTTGCAGGCTCCTGTGGAAGTGGACCAATGGCAATTGGAAAAGCTGGCGCTGGTTTGCCAATCGAAGCAACTGCTGTTCTATGTCCCAGGATTGCCCGAAGCCTATCGCGATTCCATGTGGGGGCCGGTGTATAGCTCCATGGCCGATGCGGTGGCAGCGTTGACGGAAGGGTTACCGAAAGGTGCGAAAGTGGTGGTGATTCCCGAAGGCCCCTACGTATTGGCAAAGGCAGTGGAACTGGTGGGGTAGATAATTTTATAGCATCCGGC
>JANMWO010000112.1:0-9118 GCA_031394025.1 Acidobacteriota bacterium | reverse complement strand
CCTCGCGGTCACGGCTCGGTTTGGCGTACCGGTAGGCTCGAATTTCCACGATTCGCCTGCATTTTTACGAATCTATCGCTTTAATCTCGAACCCCTCCGGGTAGACAAGCCGCAAGCAATCGCTCAGATGGTAATGTATAGCCAGATGGTCAAGTCAGAAAGAGGTGCAAGCAATATGATGAGTAATTTCAGTCCGACCGGTTTCTACACGGATCGTATTGGCACAACCGACGAAGGGCTTCCTGTATATCTGTATTTCGACCCAAGTGGGAGTCAGTTCCGCCCCGTAATCGTTCCTTCGGCAGGTCACCCATACTACGCATCTGCTGATGCAAAAATGCGACATGATTCAAGACAGATTTCACCGGTTACTTCCGCTGTGGTTCTTGGATCAATCGGCGCCATCTTTGGGGGAGCACCGGGAGCAGCGATTGGCGCAGTGCTCGGCGTTGGCCTTAGCTGTCTAACCGCGAATGGCGCGCTGGACCCTATCTAAGAACGGCCAATGCGGTAGGCCGGTGGTTACGAAGTAATGAACCTAAATAATGGCTGCAAATCCGTAGAATCAGTGTACGCTTGACTCATGAAATTAAATGCAACGGAAGTTCGTCGACGGCTTCTGTCGCTGTTGGATAGTCTTCCTGAACAAGGAATCCTTATCACCAAACGAGGACAACCGCTTGCACGGCTGGTGCCAGTGACGCTGCCCCGTAAGGCTCGTTACGTAACTGGCCCGCTGATTGAAGGGATAGGATCTCCAGGTCCGCTTTGCCCGACGACAGAAAATGCTTACGAACTCCTTTTTTGATTGACATCAATGTGTGCAGACCAGTAGCTGTTCGTGATAGTCTTTTTGCGAAATGATGGATCGTCGCCAGTTTCTACAAACTTCTGCCGCAGCCGCTAGTCTAGCGTCGCAAGGGCAACTCGAAGCGCAACCGATGTGGGGTGGTCCGGTGTTGGATATCCACCTGCATTTTCGACCTGGCGCAGATGCCAACTTTGAGCACATGCAAGGCTGTGGTGTGACCAAGGCTGTGCTTCTTACTCGGAGCGCGGATGAAGAGAAAACCAAGGTGGCCATTGCCAGCCATCCGGATAGCTACGTTCGCTTTGCTGCTGCGGATGTGACCAAGCCCGAAGGGTTAGTGACATTGCGCAAATCGATTGCCGGTGGGGCCATTGGGTTCGGCGAAATTAAGTATCATTTGGCGGTGAACAGTGCCGAAATGCAGCGGTTGTATGAGTTGGCTGCCGAACTGAATGTTCCCGTGCTGATTCATTTTGCCGATGTCCCGCAGTTTGAAGGTGAGGGCACGTTTACTTCACCCTTCAGTGGATTACCAGCCATGTTGAAAGCCCATCCGAAGACCAAATTTATTGGTCATGCCGATGGGTTCTGGGCCAATATCAGCGCCGATTTTGCCAATGACACTCCTTACCCTACAGGGAAAGTGAAGCCTGGTGGACTTACGGACAAGATGCTTTCCGATTATCCGAATTTGTATGGAGACCTTTCGGCAAACTCCGGTCGCAATGCTATGACCCGCGATCCGGAGTTCATCCGTGGTTTTCTGGCGCGACATCAGAATAAATTAATGTTCGGTTGCGATTGCAGTTGTACGGACGGTAAGGGTAAGAATCAGGGGTCGAAGCAACCGGCGCTGCTGGGCAAGTGTGTGGCTCGGGAAACGTTGACAGCGCTGAAGTTGGTGACCACGCCGGAGATTTTCCGCAAGCTGACCTGGACCAATGGGACTCAGTTGTTAAACATAAAATCCTGAAGTTTGTTTCATTTTCATTGCAACCAGATGCCGGGCATGGTGCATCCTAGTCAATGTGATACGCCGTAATTCGATGCGACTGCTGCTGGTGATTTTGTGCCTCTCTGTTGCCGAAGCCCAATTCAGCACCAAACTGGACGCAGAAACCATTGCCGCGTTTGATCAATATGTCAACTCAGCCGAACCGGGATTGGCGCGGCCCACTTTCCACATGGATGGTTCCAGCGAAGCTCGTAAACAGGTGTTGAAGGGGCAGGTTGCCATTGAATCGTTACTTGGAACCAGAGGGAAAAGCGTTCCTGGGGGCTTGTTGCACGATTGGGTGGGAACAGTTTTTATTCCCAACCGAACGCCATCGGAAGTGATTGAACAACTGCGCGATTACGAACATCATTCCAGTCTTTTTCCAGAAGTGGTGCGGGGGCGGATTCTTTCTGCGAATGGAAACAATTTGAAAGTTTACCTGCGCATTCGCAAGAAAAATGTTCTAACGGTCAACTTGAACACAGAGTATGACGTGCAGTTGAAGCAGTTGGGTGAAGATCGTATGTTGTGGTCTCACAGCACGAAGGTGACGGAAATTGACAACGCCGATGGCCCCAACGAAAGGGAATTGCCGCTGGGGCAGGACCATGGATTTCTGTGGCGCATTAATGCGTATTGGCTGGCCAGGGCAGTGGATGGTGGTTCGCTGGTGGAATGCCGGTCTGTTTCGCTATCTCGCGATGTCCCGTTTGGGCTGGGTACAATTGTCCGACCGTTTATCAAAGATCTTCCCCGGCAATCCTTAGATACGCTGTTGACCGCCCTCAAACAAAAACTTAGTAAATCGTAATGTAGCCGGTTTCGAGCTACAATTGGAGGGCTCCATGGCACAGGACGACCTTCCAAAACATATCGCCTGCGCGCTTTGCTACTCCGTTTTTGCACTTTCGGGATTGCTATTTTTGACGATGACCCCTTATTCGCGAAATCGTGAAATCCGAGTGCATGCCTTGCAATCCATATTTTTGACCACCGCATTTCTGCTGTTGTGGTTCAGCTTGTCCATTGTCAGCTTCGCCCTTCCTGCCTTTTTCAGTGGATTAATTGGCTTGTTGATGGTGCTGTTTTGGTTTGCGTTTTTGGGTTGCTGGGGGGTGTCTATGGTGAAGGCTTACAACCGTCAACGGCTGGAATTGCCGGTGATCAGCGAATTAGCTCAAAAATTTGCGTAGCCTGAAGGACGTCGGATGCGTCTAGAAAATTTGCGGCTAATTTTAACTATGATCGTGGCGGCTTTAAGCCTTGCCCAAGCCCAACCACGGGTGGGGATTGTGGAAATCTACGGGGCGAAGAAAGCCACTGCCGAAAAAATTCGTAAGACCATTGGACTTTCGCCGGGCGATGCTATTCCTAAGTCGAAGACAGACCTGGAAGATCAGATAGCCGAAGTTGGCGGTGTTGTGAAGGCCAGTGTTTCCGCAGTTTGTTGTGAAGAGGGGAAGGCGATTCTCTTTGTCGGAGTGCAGGAACGAGGGGCGGAAGGGTTTGAGTTTCGAGACGAACCGACGGGCACCGCAGAATTGCCGCCGGAAATTGTGGCGGCCTTTTACGACTTTAGACAGGCCATGATGGAAGCGGTGAAAAAAGGTGAAGCTGCCGAAGATATTTCCAAAGGCCATAGCCTGATGCAGAACTACACGGCTCGTCAGGCACAGGAACGTTTCATCGGATTGGCGGAGTTGCATCCGTCGAAATTGGAAGAGGTGATTAAAGAATCAGCCGATCCGGAACAGCGGGCGATTGCGGCGGTAGTGCTGGGCTATTTTCCCAAGAAACGATTGGTGGTGGATACGTTGCAATTGGCCATGCGAGATCCTGATGAAGGGGTGCGCAACAACGCTATGCGCAGCTTGACGGCCATTGCTGCGTTAGCGGAGAAGGATCCTGAACAGGAAATTCGCGTGCAGCCCACATGGTTCATTGAAATGTTACGGAGCGTGGTGTGGACAGATCGCAGCAAGGCGTCGTCGGCGCTGGTGAACATGACTGAGAAGCGAGATGCGAAGTTGTTGGAACGGATTAAGGAACGTGCTGTTCCTGAACTGGTGGAGATGGCGCGCTGGAAATCGCTTCCGCATGCATTGCCCTGTTACATCTTATTAGGTCGCGTGGCGGGAATTGATGAACAGCGATTGCGTGACGAATGGGGCGCCGGGCAGCGCGAAAAAATAATCAATGAAGTGGCTGATAGCCTTTTAGGCAAGAAAAAGAAGCCTTAATTGTGCAGCCCTTTCGATTTCAAGTAGGCCAGTAGTGCCGCCGGATCATCGGAAATAATGGCGTCCACTTTGGCGCTAATCATCTTATCCCAATCCTGTGCAGTGTTCACAGTCCAGGGCACCACTTGCAGCCCCATCTGGTGGGCTTGTTCCACATTTTGCGACGTCACAAGAATCTGATGAGGGCTGATAATGTCTGCACCTGATTCTTTAGCGACCTCAATAAAATCGTGCTTGCCAGGTTCCAGTAAAGCAGATAGCCGAATTTGCGGGGCCACTTTTTTCATTGCCTGCAGGGTGCGGAAATCGAACGATTGTAGAATGACCCGGTGGCCGATTTCGTGTTTGTGAATCACTTCTAACACCAGCTTGACGAACTCATCCGGACCCGGCGTTAGCTCTGGCCTGTCGGAGAAAATCTTAGTTTCTATGTTGAAGTGGAAACTACCGCGAGTGGAAAGGTCCAGCACTTCATCCAGCGTGGGCACGCGTGTACCGGGAACCGTGTGTTGCTTGGGGAAGGCCGAGTTCCGTTTTGCGCCCACGTCCCACAAACGCAATTCGTCCAGAGCCATTTCGCGGATGGCTTTTGGGGCCGTTGGTCCGGTGGCAAAGGCCGGATTCATGCGCGGGTCATGGGAGACAACCACTACATTATCCTTGGTCACGGCCATATCCAGTTCCAGGCAGTCCACCCCTTGCTCAATGGCATATTCAAAAGCGGGGAGCGTATTTTCCGGTCGCATGGCGCGTGCACCGCGGTGACCATGGACCAGGATTTTAGATGTGGCGGACCAAGTGTTTGTCATCATGGTAAAGGGCGCGAGGAGTAGGCTTCTTCTTCGCATTCATTGTTTAGGATACAGGGAAAAATCGTGCATTGGGGAAGCCGTCACTTTGAGGGTGTGGGGCTTAAGGTGATCGATTCGTCTGCATTCCTTTAATTTTAATGTCGAATCCTCCGAACTGACGGACCGCCTTCAGGCGTGCACGCCGCTACCGCGACTGATTGAGCGGCTGAACCGGCACCGGAGAGGTTGGGCGAAATAGCGCCAATGAAAGAATTTATCCGCAGATGACGCAGATGGACGCAGATAACACCTAACGCAATTTTTGCTTGGTTTTATCTGCGTTCATCTGCGCCATCGGCGGATAGAATTTGCAACTAAGAACTATAATGCAGGGATGACTCGAAGAACGCTTGTCGGCGGCTTGGCTTTTGCTGCGGCTTTGCCTGTTGCTGCTAAATCGACTTTGGTGCGCTTTGGCGGACCGATATTTCTCAAAAGTGACGATCCCGCAGAACTGGCTAAAGAACATCGGCGGCTTGGCTATAGTGCTGCTTACTGTCCTGCTGTCAGCATCAAAGATACCCCGAAAATTAGAGCGATTGAAAAAGCATTTCTCTCCGAAAATGTTGTCATCTCGGAGGTGGGGGCCTGGAAGAATATGCTGGATCCTGACCCCGCCACGCGTCAGGCCAACATGGAATACGTTACCGAACGGATGGCCCTGGCCGAGGAAGTGGGTGCCCGCTGCTGTGTGGACATTGCCGGTTCCTACAACCCCAAAGTCTGGTACGGTCCGCACAAAGATAACTTGTCCGTCAAATTTTTTGATGCCACGGTGGAAAATGTTCGCAAGGTGGTGGATGCCGTTAAGCCTCGCCGAACTAAGTTCACTATTGAGATGATGGGTTGGAATCTGCCCGATACCCCGGATAACTATCTGCGGCTGATTAAGGCGGTTGACCGATCCGGCTTTGGCGTTCATATCGATATTTGTAACATCATCAACACCCCGGCCAAGTTCTATGATTCCAGGGCGGTGATCGTGGAATCGTTCCAAAAGTTGGGGTCCTGGATTATGTCGTGCCATGCCAAGGACCTGGCTTTTCTGCCAGAAATGAACGTCCACTTTGCTGAGGTAATTCCCGGTCGCGGAGAATTGGACTATGGGGCTTACCTCACCGAGCTTGCCAAATTGCCTCAGGATGCTCCTTTGATGCTGGAGCATTTGAAATCGTCTGAAGAGTACGACGAAGGTCGTGCTTACATTCAAAAGATGGCCAAACAAGTTGGTGTAGTGTTCGCGTAAACACGTCCACCCTATGAATCGATTATCGACCTTACTCCCATAGTTCCAAAGTCCTACGCCGTGCAGTACTCTTGGTAGTTCTGATACAATATAAAAGTTTTACAAAAATAAGATAGTGCAGTAGTACTAGAACTTCGGAGGGTCTGTGAATCAATCAAAAACCAAATACTGGTTGCTCGGTCTATTTCTTGCTCTGTCCACACCTGGACATGCAACGCTCATTTTAACCAATGGAGCGCCGGACCAAGTTTCCGGTGACAACATGAGCGACACCCTGATGGCGGAAGACTTCACCATCGGCTCCTCGTTTCTTTTAACAAATATACGCTTCTTCAGCATTCAGTCTGCACCGGGTGACTACCGTGGATCGGTTTACTGGGAGATTCGCGGCAATAGTGGTGGGTTGCCTGGGTCGGTGGTCCAAGGCGGCGTTAACTCTGCGATTGCGGGTGTCGCTACCGGCAATGCAACCGGCTTTGGTTATGCCGAGTATGTATTTGACATCCCTGTTTCCTTTCAGCTTTCGGCAGGAACTTACTGGTTAACCCTGCACAACGGGGTGATTGGCAACAATGGGTCGGTTGAAATGTTGTGGTCTACCACTGCGGTAGGTAACGGCACAGCGGGCGTTTATTCCAATTTACCTTTGCCCGGTTCCCCCACTTGGATTTCAACATTGCAAGAGCATGCGTTCTTGTTGGAAGGAGTTGTAACCCCTGAACCCAGTTCTATTTTGATGATGGTTAGTGGACTCGCCTTTGTGGCGTTCCGGCAGCGTAAGACCGCAGCGTAAGAATTGATAACAAGGTAAATCAAATATATATGCGCAAAACTCTACTTCTTTCTTTATTTGCGGCAATTGCTGCAACGGCCCAAGTTTCGGGCCCCATTGTTACTTCTGCTTCGGCAATGGCGGTTTCCCAATCCATGGAAACGCTTGCACGGATGGATCCAGCCAATCTCTATAAGGGATTAGGCGGGTACGTGGAACGTTCCCACACAGTCCCCAGGATTCCACCTGAGACCAAAGCCTTTGTGCCTGCACCTTTGGTGAGTGTTCCGGCAAATACTCCGTACAACCAGACGGCAAACTACCAGCCGTTGGGGGCAGCGATTTCCGCTAACTTCGACGGACTTGGATTAGGCACACCTAGTTTTGCAATCACTGGTGCTCCACCAGATACCACGATGGGCGTAAGCCCTACCCAGATAGTTCAATGGGTGAATTCTCAATACGCAGTGTTCGATAAGCTGGGCAACAAGCTGTTGGGTGGAACAGGGTTTCTGCCAGGCAACGCAATCTGGGGCGCACTTCCCACCGGGACACTGTGCCGCGACTACAATCGTGGCGATCCCATGGTGCAGTACGACCGTATTGCAGATCGCTGGGTTCTATCCCAATTTGCCTTTAACGCTGGCTTGACGTTGAACGCCCAATGTTTTGCTGTTTCTACTACCAACAATGCGCTGGGATCCTATAACTTGTATCAGTTCGATTTTGGGAACGTCCTTCCAGATTATGCCAAGCTTGGCGTCTGGCCTGACGCGTACTACACAACATATAACATGTTTACAACTGGGACAACGTTTGCAGGCGGACGAGCTTGCGCTTACGACCGAACCCAAATGTTGCTTGGAAATGCGGCCACTTCGGTTTGCTTTAACAGCCTTAGCCGATTCGCTTATTTGCCATCGGACTTTGACGGGACCACGCTGCCGCCTGCGGGCACACCCAACTACCACATCAGTTGGGATTGGGCCTTTTCAGGCGGGCCGTACGTAATGCAACTTACCAAATTTGTACCCAACTTTCTGGTTCCAGCGAATTCTACTTTTACCGATGGATTCGGCGGAGCAGCATTTTCTTTTGTAGGATTCCCACTAGATGCGAACACCGTTGCTCCGTGCAACGATAGTCCCAATGCCTGTGTACCACAGTTGGGTACTACCCAAAAGTTGGATACCCTGGGTGACCGTCATATGTACCGTTTGGTTTATCGCAACTTTGGTACGCATGACTCGCTATTATTTACGCAGAGCGTTGACATCAACCCGGCTGCTCCGGTAGCTCAATTACGGTGGTGGGAGATTCGAAATCCGGGTGCCAATCCACCTGTGGTTTATCAAAACAGCACCTATAACCCCAATGCAACTTTCCGTTGGATGGGTTCTGCTGCTTTCGATAAGCTGGGCAACATGGGCATCGGTTTTTCGGCAAGCTCCGCTACAATGAACCCTGCCATCCGCATTGCAGGACGTCGTCGAACCGATCCGATCAACTTACTGCGCACAGAGCAGACTGTGATTGCTGGAGCTGGTAGCCAAGGTGTTGCATCTACGCTTACCCGCTGGGGTGACTATTCCGCCATGCAGATTGACCCGGCGGATGACTGCACTTTTTGGTACACAACCCAATACATTGGTTCCACTGGAACTTTCAACTGGCGCACTCGCGTTGCCAGTTTCAAGTTCCCGAACTGCAACTGATAATTAAATCATTGCGAAGGCCAGCAAGTTTAGTTGCTGGCCTTCGATTTTAACGGGAGTAATATAAGGTGATTTCTACTCAAGTTTTTGCGCGCATTTGTTTGTTCATGGTTGCTGCAAGCAGCTTTTCACTGTTCGGGCAAATAACCGGTTCCACTGCGGTCATTGAAGCAAGTGGTTTGAAGCTGACCAAGGCCGAATTCGAAGAACTAGCCTCAGGGCAAGAGAACTCCAATGCGAATCTGGCCAAGCCAGCCGTGCGAAAGGCTCTTGGTGTGGAGTTTGGCAAGGCATTTGCGCTGGAAGCCGAAGCTCGACGCCGCAAGATGGATCAGGATCCAAAGATCAAGTTAAAGATCAGGGCTTTCACGCAAGAGTTGATGGCTGCAGAACTTCTTGAGGAAGTCCGCGAAGATTATCTGAAAGATGAGGTGAAGCTTAAAGCGATTTACGAACAGAAGAAGCAGACTTACGACTTGCCTCGCG
>JANMWO010000665.1:0-23492 GCA_031394025.1 Acidobacteriota bacterium | reverse complement strand
GGTTATCCAGCAGCGAACCGTCGGCACCCAGCAACCCAAAATCAACACCCCATGTATCCACGCCAATACCATCAATGCGTAAATTTCGTTCTCGCCCGGCGATGTGCAGGGCGTGTTGGATATCGTGAAACAGGCGCAGGGCATCCCAATGCAGGCCGGTGTCCAGGCGCACTGTGACGTTAGGAAAGCGATGAATTTCTTCCAACGTCAGGTGGCCTTGATCAAGCGTCCCGACAATTGCCCGACCACTTTCAGCACCAAAGTCAAAGGCTAAGTATCGCTTCATAACTGGATGATCACTTTGCCGACCTGGTCTGTGTAATCGGTCAACATTTGGAAAGCATCCGGTGTTTTTTCAAGGGACAGGTGGTGCGTGACCAACATTTCCGATATATGGCCAGCGGCGATTAATGCTAGCGCTTGCGCGTCGTTATGATTGGAACGCTTGATGGTCTGTATAGACACTTCCTTGGTCATCGCGGTATGCATGTCAATATTCATGTTGAGTTCTGTTGGAATGCCGATTAGAACAAAGCGGCCCGCAGGGCGAAGCGCACCAATTCCCTGATTAATGGTTTCAACCGCTGCGGCAGCATCAAACACAATGTCCACCCCACGACCATGCGTAAGGTCCATGGCAGCATCGCGGAAGCTTTGGCGAGGCATTGCAACCGTGTTGCTGAAACCCATAGCCTGAGCCTGTTTCAAGCGATGCGGTAGTCTGTCACCAATGAGGATCGTAGACGCACCGGCAAGCCGGGCAAGGGTCGCGGTGAGCAAGCCGATGGGACCAGCGCCGAAGATCGCCACGGTGTCGCCGAGCCGTACTGGAGTTAGTTCCAACACATGGACGATGACGGCCAAGGGTTCAATGAGCGTGATCTGCGCCAGGCTTAAAGAATCGGGAACCGGGAGGCAGTTCTTGGCTGGAACGTTGAGGTAATCCTGGAAGAATCCTGGTGCGGAAACGCTGCCGTGGAAAAGCAGTTCATTGCAGTGGTTGTGGAAATTGGTTCGACAATACTCGCAGAGTCCGCAGGTGATGGCAGGTTCAATGGCCACACGCTGGCCGATTTTCAGATCAGCAACACCGGCTCCCAGCGCGGCGATTTCCCCGGCAGGCTCATGCCCAAGAAGTCGCGGATAGGGAGTGGGGATGTGGCCGACGCGGCCATCTTGAAACCAATGAAGGTCGCTGCCGCAGATGCCGACGGCGGTCACCTTGACGGTTACTTGTCCAGGAGGTGGATCAGGAGGTAGCGGAACTTCGCGCACTTCCATTGTGCGGTGTGAGATTAAGGGAACGGAACGCATGGGGTAGAAACTAGCATTGTACGATTTCCTACCCCAGGTTATCTATTCGACCACTTTGCAGGAGACGACGAGGAAGAAAGGATTAGAGGAAGAATCCATGCCCACTTTGCCTACGACAACGCGCTGGCCTTCTTTGACGTCGAGGCCTGTGGAGATACCCATATCGCTCATTGAATATTGATTATTCCCCCCTGGGCCATAGGGAAACGGAATCTTCCCGTTGAAACGCAGAGATCCGATTCTGACCAATCGGCTCCCCTTAATACCATTCGCTACCGCCTGTTTGATTTCAATTTGGTAGTTGCCCTTGGGTGCATTGAGATCTGCGGTTGGTGAAGGGAATGGGCCATTAGCGTTAGAGTCCTTACCTTCTTGAGATCGAATCGTCAGCGTATCAACCAGCATCATTGTCTGGAAACCGAACAGGTTTTTCATTTCCTTGGCAACACCATTCAACCCAGCAGGAAAATCGGAAACTTTGCCAGCGGTCTTGGAGCCGGAAATCAACTCAAAGGTGAACTCGATGTTCAGCGGCGGCACATCGATCTTCTTGATAAGATCCTCAATGCCTTCCACCTCAACTTTCTGCCCGTACAGAACAACAAATTTGCCGAAAGGATCGATCTTAATATTTACGGTTCTGGACTGCACCAGGTTGTCTAGCCGTTCCCGGTTACTATAGTGAACGTCAACAACCTTGGTTACCTCTTCCGCAAACGCGCAGCCCGCGAATAAAACTAAAAGTATGAATCGCATTATTCGGTTCCTCCATTCTCACTATTCACTAATAGGAAAACCACGTTCGGATCATCGGTCAAAATCTTGATGTATGCAGGCGGGGGGCCTTCTTTCATTGGCTCCGGCTTGGGTAGAGGCCGCTTGTTTACTCGCGCGGTTTGGTAACGTACTGGCGATGTTGTTACCAGGACAGGATCGTTAACAGGAAGGCCTGGACAGGCAGGGATGCCTGTCCCACTTGGGCAATTGTGGGATAGGTCTCCCGACCTGTCCTTTACGGGATACACATTTACTGGATACACAACAGATACCTGTTTCGTCGGCATCAACAGCGCAAAACACACCACTGCCACAGAAGCCACCGCACTCCATTTCCCTATCCGCCGCAGTCGTAACTTCCGCATCACACTACCGCGCACTTCCTCCAACGCTTGTTCGTTAATCATAAGAAACTCCTAACCAATCGCTTCAACTTAACCTTAGCCTTCGATACCTGGCTGCGCACAGTCTCCTCCGTCACACCCAAGCGGGCGGCCACTTCGGCGTTGGACATCTCTTCCAATTCCCGCATCTCCAGCGCTGCCCGTTCCCGCTGCGGCAAACTGGCGATAGCTTGCTTCAACATTGCCCACTCCTGACCAAACCGTGCCAACGACTCAGGGTCACGAGCCACATCGGCCAAGGGCAAGTCGTCTAACTGCTCCAATGGTCGACGAGCCCGCAGCCAGTCCCGGCAAAGATTCCTCACCACTGTCAGCAACCACGGAGTGAACTCGCGTTCATAATCAAAGCGCCCAATCTGCTGATGCAACTTCAAGAACACGTCCTGCGCGGCGTCCTTGGCATCTTCCAAATTTCCCAATACGTGATAGCAAAGCCCCAATACTTGGCGTTCATGCTTGCGGATCAGCCATTCAAACGCATCCAAATCCCCTGCCTGAGCCTTGCGCACAATGATACTGGGGTCGGGTGGAACCATCTCGATTGGCCGAACGCCCTCCGCCAAAGCGGTTTGAAATTCGAGCGTTATGCTTTTTATGTCCATCGGCGTCTGCGCTCTCATCATGTCATACGCTGGCGAACCGCGATTCGTTGATCGCAATCGCCAGAATTTTGATACGATCCAAGATTAGCCCCATGTTCAAACGTTTTCCATTTCTAGCCTTCCTCGCCACATCCACGTTCGCAGCTACTGTTGACTTCGCTGGACAATATAACCAGCCACAGCAGATAGCAGCAGGCCAAGTTGTAGAAATATCTGTTGGCTTACCAGAGCCGTCCAAGCTGCCAGTGAACGGTCGCATCGCCGTGGAATGGGAAGGGTATCGTAAAGTGCTGCACGCGTTAGACCCCGATTTCTACATGCTATGGCGCGCACCTAAGTCTGGAAACTACACGTTGAAGGTGACCAAAGTAGAGGATGAAGAACCGATCTTCAATTTGCCTCGTTGGCGCGAAACCGGAATTATCCCCAAGATTACGGCCTTTCCACGCCTGACCAGTTGGCCTGTTGGTGCCAAAACAAAACTGCGTGCGGTGATTCGACCTGTGAATTTTGGCGAATCGAAACGGGGCATGATTGTGGAAGTGGAACCCAACGATTCCATTGCTACTGCGCAAGCCATTGCCATCGGCGCCAGCGGTGGTGAAGAAACGCTGCACATCACCGGCTCCGCTGATGACATTGAATATTTCGACAACGGCAAGGTTGGCGAAGCAGGACTGGATTGGTTTCGCATCGATTTCAAAGGCACTTCACCTCGACTATTTACTGCCAATCTAACCGTGGCCGATCCGCTTGTGGTCCATCAAGTTCTGTTCTACACCGCCGATGGCAAAGAGTTTCGCGAAGGTGCCAACGCCAATGAACGCGTTCATCAACAGCAGGAAAGCCATCGTACTGAAATCAGCCGCACCTTGCAGCCCGGCGGTGTCTATTACTTAAAAGTGGAAGCCAACTCGCCGGGTTATGAAGTGGAGCTTCGTCTGCGTGATTTGGCACCCTACTCCGACCCGCGCAAAGCGGTTCGTCAAGCGATGTACGATCACATGGCCCAAGTAGATGCCTGGTTGCTGAATCGTCCGCGGGGCGCTGCGGTGGAACGGCGCATTCGGGACGTCGGTAATTTGATGGGCACGCATTGCATGAGCTGCCATACGCAGTCTGGAGTATGGGGTCCGGCCGTGGCCATCGCCAATGGTTATACGGTTGAGAACGTGGCCAACCTACGCCACTTGATCACGGTGATGTACGAATGCCTGCGCCCCACCAACACTCTAAAAGATGCGGCGAACAATACTTCACTGGCTCCTCTTGACCTAGGCGATGGCCCGGCAGGGACGCGCGCTGCAGGGTTCAACGTCAGCACCATTGAAAAACAGATCGCCCCAAAGCGACTTCATTCTGCGCAACAAATCCGTGCTGCGAATCACGTGCTACAATCTGCCGATCCCAGCGGCATCAACGCTGCCGGACCCGGTTCCAACGTGGGCCAATCCATTGTGTATCGCTTTGCCGGGACCATTCTGCGCACTGCGTTTGACAAGACACAGAATGACAAATATCTAATTGCATTGGAAGAAAAAGCGCAAAGTATCTTGGGCGTAGTTCCCCGTTACAACGACGATCTTTCCAATCGCATTCTGTTCTTTCAGGAGGTTTTCCCCAAGAACTACGCGACGTTGAAAGAAGATTCCGACGAAGCTAAAAACTTTATTGCACGGGCCAGTGCGCAGGTTGCCGCCGATGAGCGGCGTATCCGACAGACGCAGCGACCAGATGGCATGTGGCAATTCGATGCAGGCAAGACTGAGAATATGGGTGCCACATGGAACATCAAACAGGATGAAAAAGATATTGACCCGGCACCGACGGCGCTCGCGTTGACCGCGCTGCAATCCCTTGGCTACACCGATAAAGACCCAGTGGTGAAGCGGGGCGTGGACGCGCTGTTGCGCCGTCAGGATACCTACGGCCGTTGGAACAATCATGCACTCACCGGCTTTGTCACAACTGCTTACGCGTTGCATGCCCTCAGTCGGTTGTATCCGGACAATACAGCAAAGCCAACGGCTGCCGATTTTGAACCTCGCGATAAAGAATCGTTGGCCGATACCGTGGCCAGGTTCCGCGAAATGGCTAAATTAGGATTTGAGTAAAACGACCGTGATTTCCTTCCTTACATCATCCCCGGAACGAAGCATGAAAGTCCACAGGTGCGCTATTGGGCCTTTATCGCACTGGGTGCCATCCACGACGAACGCTATATTGAGCAGCAACTGAAAGGTCTTGGCGACCCCGTAAAAATGGTGCGCGAAGCAGCGCGCTGGGGAATGCGTCAGACTCTGATTGACGATAAAGGTTGGGATTATCTTTACCCCGCCTATCAGAACGGAGATGACCTTACCCGCGAATCCATTGCTGCTGCATTGATCATGCGGACCGATGGAGTGATGACCCACACCAGTGCAAATTACGCAAAACTGGGGGCAACGTTTGACCAAATGATGAATCGCGATGCGCATCCCGGCGTGCGTGCCTGGTCTAGCCGTGCTGCTTGGAACTGGTGGATTTGGAACCAACCTATCCGCAATAGTTTGAATCAGGCATTTTTCAATCTACTTGAAACGGCAGAGCCCAACGCGCTGGCAGAGACAGCGAAACGGTATCAGACGGAAGCTCTGTTCATCGTCAACGGGCAACGTGCAAATCCGAGTAGTGAACACCAGTATCCAGAACTTAACCAACTGTTCGATAAGATTTCCAAACGCATTGATCAGCCGAATAATCAGCTTGTGGTGCAGCGGTTGGTGAACATAGCATCCACTTTTTATAACCAGGCTGGCGGCGATGGAGGTCCAGGACAAATGGGTTACGTCACGCCGAAAAGTGGCGAGATGATTGGCAAAGCGGTGCTGTCTTATTGGCAGGGTGCGACAACGAAAGAGCATGTCCGCTTGGCTGTGGAAGCTGCAGCGCTTGCCCCATATGAAGCACTTCAGAATAAGCTTCTGAATTTTTCAACAACCGGCGATGAAGAATTACGAACCATTGCGGCAACGTCTATTTCTGATCCGCGAGTGATCACATTGCCTGGTACGCAGGAGTTTCTGGAACCATTGCTGGAACAATTCCAGCGCGGTTCCATTGACGCACAGAGGCGCGCGGAGTTGACCCGTCCATTGGAACGGCTGTTCAGTCGGGCTCGTTGGAACTTGCCGAAGACCGATGAACAGCAGCGTCTGTTTTATTCCCTCATGATTCCCAAGTTCACACCAGAACGCGGTGCGTTGGAAGAAAATACACGTGAGTTAAAACAGATGGATTCCGATTCCGCTGATTGGTTTCTTGCGCGTTCACTTGGCCGAGTGGTCCACGCCAATGCCGACCTACAAACCGACAATTTGTTCGCATTCATGCCGGAAAAGTACAATACTCCGATGGATGAAATGGTTTGGTTACCCAGCATTTCCTGGATGTTGACCTACAAAAAACCCATGCCGGAAGTGGCCGGGAATGCGCCCTCTGCCGATCCATATAAAAACTTTCGTGACCGTGCCACGCAGTTGCTGATTAAGGAACTAACCACGCCCAATGTTGATTCGCGGCTGAAGTCGGAAGCCATGCGCCTGGCCACCGATGTCCAGGTTCGCGATTTACCGCAAGTGAAAGCAGTGCTGGAAAAGCAGCGTCCTGCATATTATGAAGCCCAGCCCGCTGAAGTAATCGCCATGTCACCCGAATGGAAACGGAACTTTGAATACTTCCGCAAATG
The DNA here is from genome assembly GCA_031394025.1 of Acidobacteriota bacterium. Classification (GTDB taxonomy): domain Bacteria; phylum Acidobacteriota; class Terriglobia; order Bryobacterales; family Bryobacteraceae; genus JANXSF01. Next base: position 16,665 of record JANMWO010000665.1, on the reverse strand, counting down.
GGTTGTGCCCGAATTGATGAAACCACAGCGTGAAGACGAACGCGCTTGTCTAAGTTGTCATGCGGTGGCGGGGCGAGTTCCTTCTATGGAATTGGTAGATCACAAAGACGGATTCATGAGTGATAAAACCGTCTACGCGAATTACAAACTTCTGCAGGAACGAGTGAACGAATCCAACGTGGAACAAAGCAAGCTGCTGCGCAAACCGTTGAACGTCCAATCAGGCAAGGAAGATGGACATCAAGGTGGTCGGCGCTTTAATCCAGAGGATCGCGGCTATCAGATTCTGCGCCGCTGGGTGCTGGATACGGCACAATTAAAACAAGGCCAAAAATGAACAAACCATCGCTGGACGATAGGTATACAAAAGAGAGTGGAATTGTTTATCTAACCGGCATTCAAGCGTTAGTGCGATTACCCTTAGAGCAGATGCGTCGCGACCATGCAGCAGGGTTGAACACAGCGTCATTTATATCTGGATATGAAGGTTCGCCGCTGGGTGGCTATGATCTGACGTTGAATCGCGCTTCCAAATTATTGCGGGAAGCGAATGTGCATTTCGTACCTGGAGTGAATGAAGAGTTAGCCGCAACAGCCGTGTGGGGCAGCCAGATGCTGCACTTATTCAAGAAGCAAAAAGTGGATGGAGTGGTGGGTTATTGGTATGGCAAAGGGCCTGGTGTGGATCGCGCTGGGGATGCTTTGCGTCACGCGAATCTTTCGGGCACTGGACCCAACTCTGCCGCCATTGCATTAGCTGGCGATGACCATGCCTGCAAGAGTTCCACCATTCCGCATCAAAGCGATTTCAGCCTGATGAACCTGGGCATCCCCACGTTTTACCCTGGAACTTCTCGTGAAATAATTGAGTTCGGTCTGCATGCCATTGCCCTTTCCCGTTGGTCTGGAAATTGGGCAGGCATGAAGATGGTGACCAATGTTTGCGATGGCGGCAGCACTGTGGAACTTTCACCGCAGTTGCCGAAGATTCAGTTGCCCGAAGGCTTCACAAAACATATTGATGAGAAAATGATTGCGCCGTTCACCTTGAAGTTAGAGATGGAAGTGAACCGTCGTCGGCTGGAAGCGGCCCGCGCTTATGCACGTTTGAACACTGTGAATCGCTGCTTTGGCGCAAAGCAAGGGGCCAAGCTGGGGATAGTTTCTGCAGGAAAAGCCTTTTACGATTTGATGCAAGCACTTTCCGATGTGGGCATTGGGCGCGCGGAACTGGAGCGCCTTGGAATTCGTATAGCGCAGTTTGGGATGACGTTTCCCATTGAACCCAATTTCGCCCGTGAGTTTGCTGAAGGACTGGAAACAATTCTGGTGGTCGAGGAAAAGCGCAGCTTTTTGGAATTGCAATTGCGCGACGTACTTTATAACCTGCCGATGCGTCCGCTGATTTTGGGCAAGGAAGATGAATGTGGCGAAGCGTTGCTTTCTGCCGGTGGTGAGTTTGATGCCGATGTTGTGGCAAGGCTGCTGGCCAGGCGTTTGGAGCAATCATCGGGCCTGGAAAGCATTAAAGCGCGCCGCCAATTATTAGAAGCCATCGGCTTGCGACCCGCATCGCTTTCCCCGCCCCGCCGTCCCAACTACTGTAGTGGATGCCCACATAACCGCTCCACAATATTGCTGCCAGGACAAATTGCCGGCGGCGGGATTGGATGCAGTGGCATGGGTGTAACGCTGCATTCAGTGGACCGTGGTTACGACTTTGCGCCGCAGATGGGCGGTGAAGGAGCCATGTGGATTGGCATGCATCGCTTTGTGGATCAGAACCATATTTTTCAAAACATGGGCGATGGCACGCTGGCGCACTCTGGTCAATTGGCGATCAACGCCGCTATTGCCAGTGGAGCCAACATCACTTACAAAATTCTTTACAACTCCGCAGTGGCCATGACTGGTGGACAAAAAGCCGAAGGGCAACTTGCCATTCCGGCGCTCACCAGAAAACTGGCGGCTGAAGGCGTTGTGAAAATCGTAGTGCTGACTGAGTTTCTGGACAACTATGCCCAGGTGGACTTGGCATCGAACGCCGAGGCTCGGGATCGGTTGGAACTGGAGCGAACTTTGGCTGAGATGGAAAAGATTCCAGGCGTCAGCGCTATTATTTATGATCAACAGTGCGCTGCCGAAAAGCGTCGGGAACGGTCGCGCGGCATTCAAGCTGAACCCACCAAGAGGCTGGTGATTCATGAAGAAGTTTGCGAAGGCTGTGGCGATTGCGTCAAGCAATCCAACTGCATGAGCCTGCATCCGGTGGAAACACCGCTGGGGCAAAAAATCAGGATTCATCAATCTTCTTGTAATAAAGATTATTCTTGCGCGCTGGGTGATTGCCCGTCTTTTGTGACTGTCAATGTGAAATCAGGCACGGGCTTGCGCCGTAAAAAGCTTCCCGATCTTCCATCGATAGAAGTTCCGGAACCGACGCGGGTTGCAAGTATCGGCGTCAATGGATATCGCATTCTAGGCCCTGGTATTGGCGGCACTGGAGTGGTCACGGTGAACGCGTTGTTGGCCCAAGCTGCGCTGTTGGACGGCCTGCATGTGTTGACTTTAGATCAAACAGGGCTGGCGCAAAAGGGTGGCGCAGTGGTTTCACACATCCTCATTGGCAACACACCGCTAGAGGGTGCGAACAAGACCAACGCAGCCAATCTGGATCTTTTACTGGGCTTTGATCTTCTTGGTGCCAGCAGCAATGAGACGTTAAAAACCACGCATCCAGACAGGACCACCGCAGTGGTCAATACTGCTGAAATTCCCACTGGCGATTCTATCCGCGCTCGCACGCACCTTGTCGGCGATGGTCGCTTGGTTGATGTGATAGCGTCGCTCACCAAACGCGGCCACAATGTTTTCTTCGACGCATCGCGATTGGCTGAACAACTGTTCGGGTCCCATATTTACGTCAACTTGCTAATGCTCGGAACGGCTTGGCAGGCAGGCCTGATCCCCATTTCACGAAAGTCGATTGAAGAATCCATCCGGCTGAATGGCATCGCCGTGGAAAAGAATTTGCAGGTTTTTAATTGGGGTCGAAAGGTGTATCAGGATTCAGCTTGGGTGGAACAGTTGCTTGCGCCTCCCGCAAAAACTACCGAATCCGTGGATTATGTTGCGCGTTTGACTGCTTACCAGAACGTAGAATATGCAGAGAAGTTCCAGGCATTCTGTGCCACCGTTCCGGCTGACCTACGCAACGAAGTGGAGCGGAATCTTTATAAGCTGATGGCCATTAAAGATGAGTATGAAGTAGCCCGCCTGTTGACTTCGGCTGACTTCCGTCAGCAGTTAGATCAACAGTGGGAGTCAGTTGAATCTATCGGGTTCAACTTGCATCCGCCGTTGTTGCGTCGGTTAGGATTGAAGCACAAATTAACTGTGCCCCTGTGGACTTTGAAATTGCTAGCACCGCTGAAAGTGCTGCGGGGAACGCCTTTCGACGTGTTTGGGTATTCGGATCTGCGACGTCGGGAAGTAGCGTTGATTGCCTGGTATAAGGGTTTGATGAGAGAAGCACTTGCTACTGGCGACATGGAACATGCCCGTGAAATAGCGGCCCTGCCCGATCAGATTCGCGGGTATGAAAATATTCGACGGGCGAGTATGGATCGCGTTCAAGAGTTGGCTAAGACTAAGTGCGCAGTTCGTAACCCTGCTGCTCCAACCCTTGGATGATGCGTTGACGTACTACGGTGACTTCTTCATTGGTCAGAGTGCGATCCGCCGCACCAAGTGTGATTCGGAAGCTGACCGACTTGACGTCATCCGATAGCGGAGCACCAGTGTATTGCCGCAAATATTCTAACGACACAAGTTCGCTGCCGCTCAATAGACGTGTCTTCATTTCCAAATTGCCGATCAACTCTCGCAGTCCGCAAACGATGGACAAGTCGAAGGCGCTGATGGGGAAGCGCTGTATTTTTTGGAACTTCGTAGCAGCCGTTTGCAGAGCAAACACTTTTCCCAGATTCAGATCCGCAACAGCAGCACGACCCACTTCCACCATGTTGGGGTGGAACTCAAACAATCTGCCAACCGCTTCGCCATTCCAAAGTAGTTCTGCCGTGCGTGCCGGATGCTCATAACCACGCGCATCAGCAGGCTGCAGCACGCAACCGGGCATTAAACTTTCAGCCAGACGCTTCAACTCAAACAAGCCTGCAGTGCCATCGTCTTTGGCAAAACACACCGCTACCAAATGAGGAACCTCATTCGGTAACCCTTCCTTTTGCGGGTGAATTTCTTTGCCGATTTCGAACAACCGAAACGTGGCAAAATGTTTTGCGTTCTCACGAATGTTACGTAGCATCCCTGGCAACAGGCTGGACCGCAAAAGATCCTGACCCTGAATAATTGGGTTCAACACACCCACATGATCTGCAACTGCAAATCCGAAAGGCTCCACTTCAACCTTACTCAGAAACGAATAATTATAAGCTTCCGTGAATCCTACGGCTGCGCACTGTTGGCGCAATCGCCGATGAAACAAGCGCTCCGGGCTGGCTGGCGGCACCACTGCTGGTGAAGCTGGCGCTGTGGGCGGAATGGATTCATACCCAATCATTCGGCCCACTTCTTCCACAAGGTCATCCTTGATTGAAACGTCCTTGGTCGCACGCCAGGAAGGCACTTCCACTTGCAACACGCCTGGCGATGTCTCCGTCACGCCGAACTGTAAACGGGTGAGGATATCCACCACTTCAACCAGCGATATGGGACGACCTAACTTCGCTTCCAGCCATTTCAAAGAAAGCTCAATGGGCGCAGGCGAAGCGGGCAGTTTTTTCAAATCAACCAAGCCCCCAACCAAACGAATGCCGGGGCACACTTGTTCCAGCAATGGAATGGCGCGGGCCAACGCACGAACCGTATTGGTGGGATCCTGCGCCTTTTCAAAGCGCATGGATGCGTCGGTACGCAGCTTCAATTTCGACGATGTTTTGCGCACATTGCTGGCATTGAAATTTGCAGATTCCAGCAGGATACGCGTTGTCCCGGCGTCGGTCGCCGAATCCGCTCCGCCCATCACACCGGCAATCGCTGCGATGCCGTGAGGATCGGCAATCACCAGATTTGACGAATCCAGCGTGTAGGTTTCGCCGTTCAACGTCTTGGCCTGTTCGCCCTCACTGGCGCGACGCACAATGATTTTCAGATCGTGAATTTTATCAGCATCAAACGCATGCATGGGCTGGGCCAGTTCTGCTGCAATGTAGTTGGTGACGTCCACCACGTTGCTGATGGGATTCAATCCCACGGCATGAAGTCGATACTGAAACCATAGCGGCGAAGGTTGAATCTTGACGTTCTCAAACAACAAAGCACTGTAGCGTGGGCACAGCGAGTAATCTTCAATAGTCACGGCAACAGGCGAATCGCCAGTAGGCAATAGGGAAAGGTCTACCAGATCTTTTAGGGGACGATTCAGAATCGCGGCCACTTCGCGCGCCATGCCGTAATGACCCCACAAATCGGGGCGATGTGTTAAAGACTTATTGTCGATCTCAACCAGAATATCGGGCTCACAATCAGTGATCGCTTCCCCTGGCCAAAGTCCTTCGAGTTCAATAATACCGGCATGATCGCCGCTGATTTGTAGTTCAGATGCGCTGGCCAACATGCCATCGCTTTCCACTCCAGATACTTTTTTAAGACCAACCGGGAAGTACGAAGTAGTCAGGCCCACTCGGCAATTGGCAGCGCCACAAACAACGGTCTTCACTCCATAACGTCCGGTGTCCACAATGGCCTTCACATTATGGCTGCCCTCAATTGGCTCAACAGACATAACTTTTGCCGCACAAACGCTGGCGAAATGCGCCCCGTGTTCTTCAACGCCTTCGCATTCGGCGGTCTTGGTAGTAATCAGGTGACCAAGCTTGCCCGCGTCCACATCCAGCGGACCAACAAATTCAGCCATCCAGTTGCGAGAGAACTTCACTGTATTCTTAGACTCCTAAAACTGTTTCAAGAAACGCAGATCGCCGCTTTGCAGCCAGCGGATATCGTCAATGGCGTAGCGCATCATCACCAATCGCGTCAGGCCCAGGCCAAAAGCGAACCCGCCATACTCTTCAGGATCAATGCCCGCATTGCGCAACACATTGGGATGTACCAGTCCGCAGGGCAGCAGTTCCACCCATCCGGAATGTTTGCAAACCGGGCAGCCTGGACCACCGCAGATGAGGCATTGAATATCTAACTCAAAACCAGGTTCCACAAATGGAAAATATCCAGGACGCAAGCGCACCGTCACTTCCCGCTTGAAGATGCCCGCCAGCAGCGTTTTCATGAAGTAGATCAAGTTGGCAATAGACACATTGCGATCAATCATCATGCCTTCCAATTGATAGAAAGTATGTTCATGGCTGGCATCCACTTCTTCATTGCGGAACACACGACCGGGGGCGATCATGCGCAAGGGTGGCCCCAACTTTTTCATGCCCCGAACTTGAACAGGCGAAGTATGAGTGCGCAGCAGATGCCCGCCAGTAAGCCAGAACGTATCTTGCATGTCCCGCGCAGGATGGTCGGTTGGAATGTTTAACGCATCGAAATTGTTGTATTCAGTTTCCACTTCCGGCCCATCCAGCACAGTGAATCCTAACGACACAAACAAGTCTTCAATTTCCTGCTGAACCTGGGTGCAAGGATGAATGCTGCCCGGACGCGTCCCTGATGCAGGCAACGTTAAATCAACCCATTCCGTAGCCAGGCGAGCATCGAGTGCGGCTTTATCGAAGGCAGCTTTGCGAACATCGAAATCCTGTTCCAACGAATTCTTCACCTGATTGAGCAATTTCCCCACCGAGGCCTTTTCCTCGGGCTTAAGATTCTTCATCTCTTTGCTTAATCCGGCCAGCGATCCGTTACGACCAAGATATTCCACGCGCACCGCTTCCAATGCATCGGACGTTGCCGCCGCGCTAATGGCCGCCTGTGCTTTGCTTGCGATCTGTTGCAGACTCTCTTCAATCATCATTTAACTCAGTAATTCCACGATCGACGTATGACCTTTTTCACGAGCCATGTCTATGGGCTTCTGCCCTTTTTCCGACAACGCAGTTGCATCGGCTTCATGGGCCAGCAGCATCCGCACAATCTCTGCATCGCCACTAGCTGCTGCCGCGTGAAGGGCTGTGTAGTTGCCATGCTGACGCGCATTCACATCGGCCCCACCGGCCAGCAGCAGTGCCACCACTTCCTTGTTCCGACCCGCTGTGGCCGCGTGCAACGGTTGATTAGCCATGGTATTTGCCGATTGATCGCGAACATTGGCACCTCTTTCCAGGAGCATTTCCACCGTTTCTGAATGTCCGAAAAAGCAGGCCAGGTGCAGCACGGTCCAACCATCGGAAGAATGTTCCACCAAGTGCACTTCGCCGCTGGCCAGCATTTTCTGCAACTGTTTAGTGTTGCCCATGGCCGCTGCGGCATAGCCATCCACTGCCGCGCCAGCAGCAAGCAGCATCTGAGTAATGGCCGGTTGCCTCATATAAACGGATAGCATCAGCGGAGCCATTCCAGCCGATCCTCCGCCGTTAAGCAGCGAGGCATCGGCTTGGACAAGCGCAGACGCCGACGCCACATCGCCTTTTTGAATGGCTTCATGCAGCTGTTGTGCAGTGGTCACAAGAACTACTCCCTTGGGGAAAATCAGGCCGTCGGTTGGAACAATACGGGATCTTTAGTAGAGTCAAAAGCCAAGTGGTTCAAGTAGAAAGCCAACACATCCCGGTTCAGCTTGTCCTTGAAATTGTCAAAAGTCCGCTTCTGCCAGTCGCCCGTCAAATAGGAATTCACGTCTGTCTCTTTGGCGAAAAAACCTTCTTCATGGGGAATACCCAGAAAGTTTAGAACTTCAATGATAAGGTCCAGATGGCACACCAGAACGGCTTGCCCCAGGTCTGATGCCAGTTCCTGATCCTTTTCAATCAGCCGCCCCCACAACCGCGGCTGAGCCTTGCGCAGCGTTTCTGCATTCAGCTTATTCAGGTGCAAACGTAACTTCATTCTTTCGAAAAGCTGATACGTCTTTAGCTTGCCTAGGGAAATTGATCGCAGCAGTTGCCCGAAGGCCTCTTCGCCAAGACCTTGGTAAATGTCAGAGAGCTCCATCAAATGAAGAGTAGCATAATAGCGGGCCTTTGATGGAAAGTGCTACATTCTAAAGAGCATGAAAAAGACCAGTAATGTGCCGGAATTGCAGGAAATCTGCCGCACAGTCCGTCGCCACATAGTAACGATGATTACTGAGGCCAAGAGCGGCCATCCAGGCGGATCGCTTTCCGCAGTGGAAATTTTAACCACACTGTTTTTCGATGTCCTGCGACATGATCCAGCAAACCCCACCTGGCCGGAGCGTGACCGGTTCATTCTTTCCAAAGGTCACGCCGCCCCTGTGCTGTATTCAGTGATGGCCGAATGCGGGTACACGCCCATTGAAACATTGAACACGCTGCGTACCATCGGCTCAATTTATCAGGGCCACCCGGATCGCCGTTACATTCCCGCTCTGGAAGCATCCACTGGTTCGCTTGGTGTGGGTTTGAGTCTGGGTCTTGGTATGGCTGAAGCAGCCCGCCTGGATAAAAGTCCAACGCGCGTATTTGTAGTGCTGGGCGATGGCGAAATTCAGGAAGGTCAAATTTGGGAAGCGGCCATGTATGGTGCTTTCCACAAAGTGGACAACATCGTAGCGATTCTGGATTACAACCGCATTCAGTTAGACGGCTGGGTAAAAGACATTATGGAGCTGGAACCGTTGGCCGATAAATGGCGCGCCTTTGGTTGGCACGTAATTGAAGTGGATGGCCATGACGTGGCCAAGCTGCAAGGTGCCTTTGCCGATGCCGCAAGCACCAAGGGCAAGCCCACCATTCTGATGGCCCACACCATTAAGGGCAAGGGTGTATCGTTCATGGAAAACAATCCCAAGTTCCACGGCATGGCACCCACCAAAGAAGAGTTGGCAATGGCGTTGAAGGAGATCGGCTAATGGCTGCGAACGGTAAGTATGAATTAAAGTTAGGAGCAGCCACGCGCGAAGCTTTCGGCAAGGCGCTGTTGGAACTGGGGAAAGAGAATCCAAACGTAGTAGTTTGCGATGCTGACCTTTCCAAATCCACTTACACGCATTGGTTTGGTCAGGAGTTTCCTGATCGATTCTTTTCCTGTGGGATCGCTGAATCCAACATGGTCTCCATTGGCGCGGGTATGTCGGCCAGTGGGAAAATTGCTTTTGTGGCCAGCTTCGCCGCCTTCGTCATGAACAAAGGCTTTGAACAGTTGCGGGTCACCGTGGCTTATCCCAGAGTGAATTTAAAAGTAGTGGGAACACACAGTGGAATTTCCATTGGGGAAGATGGCCCATCGCAGATGAGCGTTGAGGATATCGGCCTTGCCTGTTCCTTAGCGGGCTTCACGGTGATTTGTCCATCAGACGAAGTTTCCACTTTTGCGTTGGTCAAGGCTGCCGCCTATTTTGATGGTCCTGTGTTCATTCGGGTTGGCCGCGTGAAGGTGGCATCTATCTATCAACCCGGCCATACATTCGAAATTGGTAAGTCTATTCAACTGACCGATGGCAACGACGTCACCATCATTTCCCATGGTCTGATGGTGGCCGAAGCGCTGAAGGCAGTGGATGTACTTGCCGCTGAAGGGATTGCTGCCAGAGTGATTGACATGCATACCGTCAAACCAATTGATCGCAATGCCATCACCAAAGCAGCCAGGGAAACCGGGGCGATTGCCGTTGTGGAAGAACATTTCGTGGAAACAGGCTTAGGTGTTCGGGTGGCCCAAGTGGTTGCTGAAACACATCCCTGCATAATGGAATTTCACGGTGTTGGCGATTGCTACGCGGAATCAGGAACGCCTGAGCAGGTGTTGGAAAAGTATCATATGAACGCTGCGGCAGTAGTTGAAACTGCGCGCCGTGCTGTGCGTCGCAAAAGTAAATAATGGCGGATCAGCCTACCGCTACGCAAAACCTGATCTCCCATATCCATCACAGGGAAGTGGAATCGGCTCGTATTGCCCGCATTTTGCACGATCAAGTGGGTCAGGTTTTAAGTGCCGTAGGCCTTCAGCTAGCGGTTCTTCGAATGGATTTTGTTGAAACAATTCCTGAATTAGGCCCACGCACTTCAGAGATTCAGGATATGCTTGAGCAGGCCATGTCTCAGGTACGCGAAGTCAGCTACGAGTTAAATCCGAATATTGTGGAGCGCACAGGCATCGCCTATGCCCTGGATAGGCTGGCGGGAAGATACCGGCAATCCATGTCGGCAACCTTGCGCTTAAATATTCACTCAGGAATTCAGTTGAAGCTACCGCTGGCCAATGCTTTTTATAAAGTGGCCGACCTGGCGTTGGATAACGTCACACGCCATTCCCAGGCAACACAAGTTGAAGTGCTATTAAAGAGCACCAATCAAGGAGCGGTTTTGGAAATTAAGGACAATGGGAAAGGGTTTGATACCGAGCTGCCGTCTTCAGGCTTAGGCATTCAACTGATGCGCAATTATGCTGAGCAATCTCGTGGAACTTTTGTACTACAAACCGGACTGGGAAAGGGTACAATAGTGAAAGTTTGGAGCACAGAAAATTGTTGACTCCACAAAATGGAATCGGGAAAAATACTATGACTTATGATCTTCTCCTTGTAGATGATCACAAAATTATGAGGGATGGAATAAAAGCTATCCTCAAATTCACCGACGAGTTTAGAGTAGTTGGCGAAGCGGAAACTGGTACGGATGCAGTTCAAATGTGCAGGAAATCGAATCCCCACATTGTGCTGATGGACATCGGATTGCCAGGACTCAACGGGATTGAAGCAACCACGGAAATCCTGCGTCATTGCCCCGACGTAAAAATTATCGTCCTTTCAATGTACGATGATGAACACTCTGTAGTCGGCGCAATTCGCGGCGGAGCTCGGGCTTTCGTATTGAAGCGCGCCTCCGATAGTGATCTTCTGGACGCGTTGCGTACGGTGGCCAAAGGTGGCTCCTACTTAAGCCCTCAAGTGTCAGACCGTTTACTGACGCGCATTCAGCGCGGCGACTTAGAAAACAAGCCACTACCTGGTGTACTGGAAGGTCTTTCTCCACGTGAATTGCAAGTTCTTCGTCTGGTTGCCGAAGGCAAAACCAGCAAAGAAATCGCCGTGTTACTGGATTTAGGACTGCAAACCGTCCGCAGCTATCGCAAGACCATGATGAAGAAGCTCAACGTCAATAACGTTGCCGGCTTAACTCAATTGGCCCTTGCTGCAGGCGTTACAAGATTCGGACAACCAGAAATTCTGCCCGTCGTATAACGCCAATTTAATCCCATTAGGGTCGGCTGGATCTATGCGAGCCTACGTTTTTAATTCGCTTCCACTAGCGACTCTTCCATCGCTTCACTCGCCGTGAAATAAGCGCAATCAGGATGGTGGAATACCAGCGCGCTGACGCTTGCTTCTGGTTCCATCATCATTCCTTCCGTCAATTGCACGCCGATTTCCTCAGGACGCAACAGCTTCCAGATTCCCAATTGATCATCCAGATTCGGACACGCCGGATACCCGAAACTATACCGCTTTCCCTGATAGCGTGAAACAAATCGTTCCGCCATGGAAAGTGTCGGCGGATCTGGGAATCCCCAATCTTCGCGGATTCTCCGATGCAGCCATTCCGCACACCCTTCTGCCGTTTCAATCGCCAACGCCTGCAATGCATGGGCTCGGAAGTACTCACCGGCTTGCTTGGCTTTTTCCGAATGCTCGCGCACCCCTTCCCCCGCGCTCACCACGAACAGGCTGATTTGATCTCGCCGCACCCCTTCTGCGGGTGGAAGAACGTAATCGCTCAAACAGAATCCATCTTCCTTCGGCTGACGTCCAAAGCGGAATGTATGCACTGGAGTGGCAGCGCCTGGTTCAAACAAATGGATGGCGTTCTCTTCCCTTTCCGCTTCAAAGAACTGCCACACTGCCCGAACCTTCATGAACGTCGCCGCTTCCAGCTTCACTTGTTCCATATTGTGGAACAGCGAAAGCGCCTTTTCATCCCGATCCGCCAACATCTTTTCAAAGTTCCCCTTAAATCCCATATGACGTCCAAACAGCATGAACGGGTTGATGTAGCTCCACACTTCCGATAATTGAGGAACGGTGCGAACCTTGCGCTCCAAAGACGGAGCAACGGGAATTGGAATATCCAATCGTACTTTGGAAGAACGAACTGTGGACCTGTTGATCACCGGAGCAACTACCGGAACTTCCACATCGCGGTCCGGATCAAAGGTGTGCTGCCGCAGCGTCGCTTCGCGCGTCGCCGGATCCATAATTTCATTCATCAAGCGCAGTCCCGTCATGGCATCTTTTGCATAGAACACAGACGACTTGTAAGCCGGAGCGATCTTGGTTAAAGTGAACCGTTCGGAAAGCGCCGCGCCACCCACCAGCAGCGGAACAGCAATCCCCGCATCACGGAAATCACCAGCGGTGATCACCATTTGCTGGGTGCTTTTGACTAAAAGTCCAGAGAGCCCAATGGCATCCGGTTTGTGCTCGCGATAGGCGTCAATTAAGGCATCGGGGAGCACCTTGATTCCCAAATTCACGACTTCATAACCGTTATTCGAAAGGATGATCTCCACTAGGTTCTTGCCGATATCATGGACGTCACCCTTCACCGTAGCTAACACCACTTTGCCACGAGCCGCCGTATCGGCCTTGGTCATGAACTTTTCCAGATGCCCCACGGCAGCCTTCATCGCCTCAGCCGATTGCAATACTTCAGCAACAATCAATTCGTTGTTGTTGAACAGACGACCCACTTCGGTCATCCCCTTCATCAGTTGACCGTTGACTACGTCCAGTGGCGAAACGCCTTCGGCCAGTTTCAGATCCAGATCGGGAATCAGGCCTTCTTTGCTGCCTTCAATAATATAGTTGGCCAAACGGTCATCCAACGGCAACGCCGCTGCCGCCTTCTTGTCCTTTGGAGCAGCCCCACGGAAATGGTCGGCAATGGCCGCAATGTTGAACTGATTCACAGCCACGCGTTGATTGGGCAACTGTTCCCGCCAATCGGAAGGGACATTCGTTAAGTCCGCAGCATGAGCATGATCCTCCGCCACTTCAGTGGGCGGCGTGTTGAACAACAGATGCTCCGCCAGCCGCCGCTCTTTTTCAGGGATGGACGCAAAGCGCTCCAACTTTTCTGCATTCACAATCGCCAGATCCAGACCAGCCTTGGTGGCGTAATATAGGAAAACTGAATTGACGATCTCACGCGCGTTAGCAGGCAATCCAAAGCTGATGTTCGAAACACCCAATACTGTTTTGACGCCGGGGATCTGCTGCTTAATCATGCGCAACGATTCAATGGTTTCCACCGAACCGCCAATGTAATTTTCATCGCCAGTGGCGCAGGGGAATACCAGCGGATCAATGATGATGTCTTCCACTGGAATACCATACTTTTCCGTCAGTAATTTGACAGAACGTTGCGCCACTTCCAGCTTCCGCTCACGCGAAAAGGCTTGTGCCTGAATGGGATCTTCGTCAATCGTACCCACAACCAGCGCCGCCCCATAGCGCTTGGCAATGGGACACATAATCTCAAATTTCTCTTCACCGTCTTCCAGGTTGATCGAATTAATGATGCTCTTACCCTGGCAGTAAGTCAGTGACAGTTCAACGGCCTTGGGGTCCGTTGTGTCTATCATGATCGGCACTTTGATTTTCTTAATCAGCAGATCATAGAAGAAAGGAATGTCGGAAATCTCATCGCGATCACTCGATTGCAAGCAGACGTCAATGACATGAGCTCCATTGCGAACCTGTCGTCGTGCAATGTCGGTGGCTTCTTCCCACTTATCTTCCGTCACCATATTCTTGAACAGGCGGGACCCAATTACGTTGGTGCGTTCCCCAACGATCAGTGGACGACTGGAATCATCGGCCTCAACTAATTCGATTCCGGAATAAAAACTGCGTCCCAAAGTTCCTGGAGCAACACGCGGCTTCTTACCCACAACCATCTTGGCCATGGATGCGATGTGCGCAGGAGTGCTTCCACAGCATCCACCCAGAATGTTGATCCAGCCGTGATCGACAAATTTTTCCAACTGCGCCGCTAGGGAATCTGGCGATTCAGGGAACGTACCGTCTTCATTAGGCAACCCGGCGTTTGGGTAACAGGAAACGCGCGACGAAGCCAGTTCGTGAATGGAGCGCATATGGTCCGTCATGTGTTCCGGTCCGGTAGCGCAATTCAATCCAATGGAAAATAGATCGGCGTACATCAGCGAAGTGGTGAAAGCATCGGCTGCCTGCCCTGCTAACATGGTGCCGTTCAGTTCAATTGAACCGGACACCATGACTGGAATGCGATAACCGTACTCTTCGCCCACCTTATCAATGGCCACGATGGCAGCTTTGATAGTTCTTGTGTCAATGGAAGTTTCCACCAGCAAGACGTCGGAACCGCCGTCCACCAGCCCCTTGGCTTGAATGTAGAAATTCTCCACCAGTTCGGGAAACGTAATCCCGCCGGTTACAGAAATGGACTTCGTGGTAGGACCCATGGAACCGGCCACAAAGCGGATACGACCAGGCTGGTCAAATTCAGCGGCCACTTTGCGAGCCAGTTCCGCCGCCATTTTGCTAAGAATATAAGCGTCAGCCCCGAGCCCGAAATCTTCCAGAACAATGGGAGTGGACCCAAACGAATTGGTTTCCACAATGTCCGATCCAGCGGCATAATAAGCGCGGTGGATGTCTTCAATTACATCGGGACGGGTACGGACAAGTTGCTCCGGACAGCCTTCCTGCTTTACGCCACCGAAGTCCTCAACCGTAAGATTGCGTTGGTGGATCATGGTTCCCATGGCTCCATCCAACACCAGGATGCGATTATTCAGGGCTGCTTGAAGCGCCTCGTAACGGGCTTTTCGATCTATCATGCGGTACTCTCATTATCGCATGCAAGGGCAATTTACGACGCCACACCAATGGATTCCACTTCGGCAGCATCGCCTAAAGGAGCATCCACTGCGGGGTGATGAAAGCTGTAGCCGAAGCCTCTTACAGAACGGATGTATGTGGGGTTAGCTGGATCTGCTTCCACTTTTTGCCGCAGCCTTAGAATATAAACATCCACCGTGCGATCCGTCACAGCCCGGTCATGCCCCCATACTCCATCCAGCAGTTGCTCACGGCTGAATACAATGCCGGGACGAATCATTAAAAATTCCAGTAGTTTGAATTCTGTTGCCGTGAGTTGAAGTTCCTGGGCGTCTAGGATCACGCGGCAACTGGACCGATCCAGTTCCAAACCACCAGACTTCAAGGTCCGCTGTTGGGATTGCTGGCCGCGGAACTGAATTTTTACTCTAGCCAGCAGTTCTCGGACGAAGAACGGCTTTACGATATAGTCATTGGCACCCAACTCCAAACCCACAATCCGATCTGTTTCGGAAGCTCTTGCAGTGAGGAAAATCACAGGAACATGGGCCAATTCGGTATTGGCTCGAATCCCTTTGCAGATATCTAAACCGTCGCTATCAGGAAGCATGATGTCCAGGATGATCAAATCCGGCTTTTCACGCCTAAACAGTTCAATGGCACCTTTACCAGTTTGCGATCCACCGAACGCATATCCTTCTTTTTCCAGGTTGTACTTCAGAAGTGCGAACAGATCTGAATCGTCTTCAATCAACACGATTTTTTTCATTTTGGGTTCACATAATACAGTATCAGAGGCAATGTAACAGTTAAATGACGACTCTGTTAAAAATCGTAACAAATGTTGGGGGGCAAAGATTCGGGGCTTCGAAATAAAAAATGCGGCCACCTTTCGGTAAGCCGCAGACTTTTGACTCGAAAATTGTAATTACGCGACGTTTTTGCGACGGAATGCAAGCACTCCAGCCAAACCGGCAGCGACAAACATGTAAGTTCCAGGTTCAGGAACAACCAGGACTGCATCGAAGCTATCCATGACAAAATCTAAGCCAGCGGCACTACCAGGGGCCGTATTGATGCTCATTGTGATGGCGTTCACCAACCCGAAGTTTGCACCACCATTCGTTCCGCCAGCGATGAAACTAGCAAACATGGCGTAGAAATCGAAAAAACCAGCACCAAAGCCGGTTGCCGGAACGGTGAATCTACTGGTAGAGAAACGCGTAGCATCCGTGTAAACCGAGATCAGAATCGTTGTCGAGGGTGGAACAACGCCACCATTGTCTGTTTGGTATTTAAGACGGAAACTATTGTTTTGGCTTGAGGTAAGAAGATCTTGTTGCAGCATTAAACTGGTGTTGCTCCAGTTAATTGCACTTGTGTTGCTTTGACCGCCATCCCATTGCAGATAAGCATTGGCTGTTGTCTGCGCATCGGTAGACAGGTTAAAAGCACCTTGAACGTCACCGTTGATGTTCAGCTTAGCCGATCCTGCGCTTGCACCGTTACTCAGTTGGGTGACTGTTAATTTTTCATAGCGCGCGTTTCTGATGGTATCTTTGCCGCTCAGCGCATCTGCTGACGTGGGCATGTTCACAGCAGCACCACCATAAGCAGACGAATTGCAGGAGCTGTTATTCGATGTGGCGTTCTGATACCAACAAGCAGTAAAAGGAGTC
>JANMWO010000638.1:0-30294 GCA_031394025.1 Acidobacteriota bacterium | reverse complement strand
AACTCTTTATGCTTTTCTTCACGAGCCTTTTCGTAAACTTCATCTTCCAAAAAACCTGCCTGGCTCAACGCTTCCCAAACTTGATCTTTCACTTTAGTAATACTCAGATCTCCAGTTTCTCGAACCAGTTGGGCAGATAGTTCGTTCTCTTCCGTTTCGCCATTGAAGAACTGCAGGAAGGGAACAATTGGCGGTGGAAGAATCAAAGTACGGCCTGAATAGCCGTACGAATCGCGAATCATCAACCCTGGGCGATCTTCTACGGGCGAGGGCATTATGTCAAGGTTCCAACGGAGTCGGGGCAAGATGCGGGACATCGCTCTATGATAACTGTATGCCCAAACTTCCTGAAGCAATTATTTCAGCCGCACTGACTGCACTGCCTCGCTGGACCGTAGTCCAAGGCAAACTTCATCGCGACTATGTATTTCCTGACTTCATCCACGCCTTCGCATTCATGACCGCTGCGGCAATTGGAATTGAAAAGCAAAACCATCATCCGGAATGGTTCAATGTCTATAACAAAGTCACTGTCGACTTGACGACCCATGATGCAGGCGGGATCACTCAAAAAGATATTGATCTGGCCTTGGCCATGGAAGGATTGGCAAACAAACTGGCATGAAATTTATTCTTGTAACTATGATGGTCGCATCTGCGGTCTGGTCGCAGTCCTATAACGCCCCTGAAATTGATCGCCTGATTGAAGACGCGGTGAGTCGTGATGCTCTGCCCGGCGCGGTGCTGTTGATCGGTCAACAAGACCGCATTCTGTATGAGAAAGCCTACGGCAACCGGGCGCTGGTTCCTCAGCAGGAAGCCATGACACTGGATACGATTTTCGATTGTGCCTCTTTGACGAAAGTTGTTTCCACTTCTGTTTCCATGATGAAGTTAGTGGAGCAAGGCAAGGTCCGTTTGAACGACAAGGTGACTGCCTACTTACCGAAATTTCAGAATGGGAAAAGCGATATCACCATCCGTTTGTTGCTAACGCATTTTTCCGGACTTCGGCCAGACCTGGATCTGAAACCTGTCTGGAAGGGCTATGAAACCGGTATTCAAAAAGCATTCATCGATAAACCGGTTGCCGCCCCAGGGGAACGATTCATTTACAGTGACATCAATTACATTCTGCTTGGTGAGATTGTTCGGGTCGTTTCTGGGAAGCCGCTGCCTGAATTCGCCAGGCAGAATATCTACGAACCGCTGGGTATGAAAGAGACCATGTATCAGCCGCCGTTAGAGCTGCGCAATCGCATCGCACCCACTGAGCATTATCCTGGTGACGCTGGCCCGTTGCGCGGAATCGTACATGACGAGACTACTAAGTTCATGGGAGGCATTGCCGGTCATGCTGGACTGTTTTCCACTGCTCGCGATTTATCCAAATTCGCGCAAATGCTATTAAATGGGGGCGTGCTCGATGGCAAGCGTGTGCTGAGTCCGCTGACCGTTCGCAAATTTACCGAACCCGCCACCCCTGCTGATCAGCCGATTCTACGGGGACTCGGCCCAGATATCGACAGTCCATTTTCTGCCAATCGTGGCGAGTTGTTTCCTATCGGATCGTTCGGTCACACTGGTTTTACGGGAACGTCCATGTGGATGGATCCGTCAACAAAAACCTATGTAATTCTCCTATCGAACAGCGTGCATCCACATCGTCGACCAGCCACTACTGCTTTGCGCGCTAAGATCGCAACCATCGTCGCAGCCAACGCCGGGATGGATGCGCAAGGGGTGATCCTGTCCGGTTACAACGAAACCATTGCTGGTGCTGGTGTGCGCCGGGTTGTCACACGAAGTGGTTCTGTGGATACCGGTTTGGATGTGGCGGAAGCTCAGGGATTCCAGATGTTGAAGGGCAAGAAAGTAGGTCTGATCACCAATCAAACCGGGTTGAATAAAAATGGGGATCGCAATGTAGACGTGATGTTGAAGGCAGGTGTGCAACTGGCATCGCTGCTGGCACCTGAGCATGGAATTTTCGGCAAAGAGGATCATGAAAATATCGGGAACAGCAATGATGAAAAGACTGGTTTGAAAGTTTGGAGTTTGTACGCGGGCAAAGATCGCAGGCCTTCAGCGCAAATGCTAAAGGGCCTGGATGCCCTGGTATTCGACATTCAGGACATTGGCACGCGCTTCTACACTTACCCCGCCACCATGCTCTACGCAATGGAAGAAGCGGCCAAGCATAAGATTCCTTTTTACGTTTTTGACCGCCCCAATCCCATTGACGGTGTCCACGTGGAAGGGCCCATGTTAGATGCGGGCTCAGAGAGTTTTGTGGCTGCACACGTGCTGCCTTTACGCCACGCTATGACGCTTGGGGAACTTGCTCGCCTGTTCAATGGAGAACGGAAAATAGGCGTAGACTTGCGAGTGATTCCCATGAAAGGTTGGCAGCGCGGTGACTGGTTCGATTCCACAAATTTGCCCTGGACAAATCCTTCGCCGAACATGCGATCACTGAACGCGGCACTGCTGTATCCTGGCGTGGGCATGATTGAATATTCCAAGAACTATTCTGTGGGCCGTGGGACCGATGCGCCTTTCGAACAAGTGGGTGCAGACTGGATGAATGCAAAAGCTGTGGCTCAGTATCTCAATCAGAGGAAGATTCCCGGCGTGCGTATTTATCCAACATGGCTGCAGCCAATGGAATCGAACTTCAAGGGGCAGCGCATTCAAGGATTGCGATTTATGATTACCGATCGCGAGCAATTCCGTTCGGTAAGGCTGGGGTTGGAATTAGCTGTTGCCTATGAAAAGCTGCATCCAGGCAAGATGGATTGGAAAGGCAATGCGAAGCTGATCGGAAATAAGGCAGTGGTTGATGCGATTCAAAAAGGGGAGGACGCTCGATTGATTTTTGACCGGATTGACGATCAGTTGAAACCCTTTTTAGAGATCAGACGGAAGTATTTGATCTATTAGGCTTGTTCATGGCCGGGTTTGTGGATAGTCGCACAAGGTTTGTAGACACGCAGGTTGATCGCTGTGGCTAATTTCCAAAGGGAACGGACATGAGGATCTTTCCCTCGGGTTATTGTTGAAGGAAAGCTGGCCGAATCCTCGGTTCCAGATAAGTAAGAAGCCAGACTGCGAACGAACTGAAAAATAGTGATCAGCAAGGGAATATCTATTTTTACGACGCCCAAGCTGTTTTCGCAATAGCCAATGGTGGGGGTACTGCCCTGCCCAAACCATCACGCAGGACCAGTACGAAATAGGGGGACCACAGGTGCTCCCCCATCCCACTACAGAAGTTCGGATGCGCTGAAGAAAAATCTGGTCTCATCCGCTGCCGTTTCCGGTGCGTCTGAACCATGGGCTGCGTTGCGTTCAATGCTTGTCGCATACAGCTTGCGCACGGTGCCTTCCGCAGCATTTGCCGGGTTGGTTGCGCCCATCAATTCACGCCACTTTGCAATGGCATCTTCGCGTTCCATTACCAGCGCCACAATTGGAGCCTCAGTCATGAACGTGACCAAACCCTTGAAGAACGGACGTTCTTTGTGGACACCGTAAAATGACTCGCCCTGTTGCTGCGTCATGTGCAACTTCTTCATGGCCACAATGCGGAAGCCATTTTTCTCAATCAGGTCAATTATCTTTCCAGAATTGCCAGCCGCCACAGCGTCCGGCTTAATCATTGCGTAGGTACGTTCCAAGCTCATAATCTGCTTTTAACCTTTTCTCCAATTTCGGCTGGCGTTGCACAGACAGTGATGCCCGCATCTTCCATTGCCTTAATCTTGTCTTCAGCCTTACCGCTGCCACCGGAAATGATGGCACCAGCGTGGCCCATACGACGTCCCGGAGGCGCCGTTTGCCCTGCGATGAAACCAATCACCGGCTTCTTCACATTGTGCTTAATCCACTCTGCGGCAATCTCTTCATTGTTACCGCCAATCTCGCCAATCATCACGATGGCGTGGGTATCGGGGTCGTCGTTGAACAACTGGATGGCGTCAATGTGCGTGGTGCCAATAATAGGATCGCCACCAATGCCGATGCAGGTAGATTGGCCAATGCCCAGCTTCGTCAACTGTCCCACAGCTTCGTAAGTCAGCGTTCCAGATCGCGACACAACACCCACTGGACCCTTCTTATGAATGTGCCCGGGCATAATGCCAATACGGCATTCTTCCGGGGTGATAATACCCGGACAGTTGGGACCAATCAGCCGCGATTTACGGGATTTCAAGAATTCCCGCACCACAATCATGTCCCGCGTAGGAATGCCTTCCGTAATACAGACAATCAGCGCAATGCCCGCGTCTGCTGCTTCCATAATGGAATCGGCAGCAAAGGGAGGCGGTACGAAAATCACCGTCGCATTGGCTCCCGTATCCTTCACAGCATCGGAAACGGTGTTAAACACGGGAAGATCTAAATGTTTTTGGCCACCCTTGCCAGGTGTAACTCCGCCCACCACTGTGGTGCCATAAGCAAGCGATTGCTGGGCGTGAAACGTGCCCTGACTGCCAGTGAACCCTTGCACCAACAGACGAGTGTTTTTATTTACCAGTACGCTCATTGTGCGGCCCTCACAATTTTCTCTGCCGCGTCTTTCATGCCGTCAGCAATGGCGAAATTGAACCCGGATTCCAGAATGATTTTCTTCCCTTCCTCAACATTGGTTCCTTCCATGCGAATCACGATTGGAACTTGAATACCAAGGTCTCGCGCGGCATTCACAACCCCGCGGGCAAGTATGTCGCAACGTAAGATGCCGCCAAAAATATTAATCAATACGGCTTTCACAGCAGTGTCTGACAGCAGAATCCGGAACGCGTTCTTAATCTGCTCTTCATTAGCACCGCCGCCAACGTCCAGAAAGTTTGCCGGTTCCCCACCGGTGTATTTGATGATGTCCATGGTGGCCATGGCCAACCCGGCACCATTCACCATGCACGCAATGTTTCCGTCCAGCTTGATGTAATTCAATCCGAACTTTGACGCTTCCACTTCCAGCGGATCTTCTTCGTTCAAATCACGCAGGCTTTCAAACTCTTTGTGACGGAACAGCGCGTTGTCATCAATCGTGATCTTCGCGTCAAGTGCCATCACATGGCCGTCTGTTAGCAGGATGAAAGGATTAATTTCCGCAAGGGATGCGTCAATGTCGTCGTAAGCCTTGGTCAGGGCGATCATCGCTTTCACCGCTTCGTTCATGCTTGCCGCTGGAATTCCAATTCCAAAAGCCAACTTACGAGCCTGAAATGGCGAAAGCCCAATCCCCGGTTCAATAATCTCTTTCAGGATTTTTTCAGGAGTGTGCGCGGCAACGTCTTCAATGTCCATTCCGCCTTCACTCGATGCCATGAACACGTTCTTGCCTTGAACCCGATCCAGCGTGATGCCCAGGTAAAGTTCCTTGGCAATGGGCAAACCTTCTTCAATCAGAAGTCGATGCACCTTGGTCCCTTCCGGTCCCGTCTGGTGCGTCACCAACTGCATGCCTAAAATTCGGTGGATGGCAATGGAGGCTTCTTCAAAAGTCTTGGCGACTTTGACCCCACCACCCTTGCCCCGTCCGCCTGCATGGATCTGTGCTTTGACGACGGTAACCCCGCCAAGTTCTTTGGCCGCAGCCTCAGCTTCTTCTACGGAAAATGCCACTTTGCTCTTGGGCACAGGCACCCCGTAGCGGGCCAAGATGGCCTTCGCCTGATACTCATGAATTTTCATAGGGTAAACTGCAATCATAGCATGCCACTTCTGCCAATCCTGGAACGAGTAATGCAGCGCGAGGACCTTTCCTCAGACGATGCCGAACACGCCATGAGGTTTATTCTTAGCGGTGAAGCGTCCGTCGCACTCATTGCTGCTTTCCTTGTTGCTCTCAAAATGAAAGGGGAAACCGCTGACGAATTGTATGGATTCGCCAAGGAAATGCGCCATAGAGTGGTCCACGTCGAAGTTCCCCAACAAGGGGAACCGTTGCTTGACACCTGCGGCACTGGTGGCGATGGCAGCCATACGTTCAACATATCTACCGTCACTGCATTTGTGGTTGCAGGTGCTGGCGTCCGCGTAGCAAAGCATGGGAACAGATCCATCAGTTCGTTGTTTGGCAGTGCTGATTTATTGGAAGCGTTGGGTGTAAATATCGCCATTGAACCAACACAGATGGCTCAATCCATTCGGGAGACTGGAATGTGTTTTCTCTTCGCTCCAGCATTGCATCCAGCCATGCGACACGCCCAACCCGCCCGGCGGGAATTGAAATTGCGAACGGTCTTCAATTTGTTAGGACCACTTGCCAATCCTGCAGGAGCCACCGCCCAATTGATCGGCGCGCCAAGCGTGAAGGCTGCAGCGTTGATGGCTGGCGCACTCAGCCGATTGGAACTACAACATGGCTTCGTAGTTCACGGCAGTGATGGACTGGATGAAATCACCACCACCGGGTCCACCACGGTGTTTGAAGTTCGGCCAGGCAAAGTGGATCAAATGCAATGGCACCCTTCTGACTTTGGACTTCCCCTTGCCGACCCGGCATCGTTGAAAGGCAGCGGTCTGGATGAAAATACGGCCATCGCCAGAGCCATTCTGGCAGGAGAAAAAGGCCCCTGCCGTGAAATTGTTCTGGCCAACGCGGCGGCAGCTTTAGTTGTGGCAGGCAAAACCAAGGATCTGCGTGAAGGTGTCAAAATGGCCGAAGCATCCATTGATTCCGGTGCGGCCGCAAACAAGTTGCAAGCCTTAGTCGATTTCACTCGCAGTTGCAATTTTTCCGAATGAAGAAAGAATTTGAGTCATCCTGCTGGACATTGCCGAACGGGCAAATACTTGATCGCAACCGGCCTCCAGCGCCTTACGCTTTAATTCTTCCTGCACATGGGAATGAAAGCCAAGAATGCGCACTTGGGGATTCTGGGCCCGCAGCCATTGGATAGTTTCAATTGGCTTAGTAGCGGCGCAGTTTAAATCGAACAAGTAGCAATCTGGATTTTCGCTCGCTCTGGCGCGAATAGACTCAGCGTTGCAAAGCTGAGTCAGATCCAACCCTGCGTGCTTCGCCCCATCCTGGATCTTCACTAGAAAAAACAGATCGTCGAGCGCGGCAAAGATTTTGGGCATTTGCGATCAGTATCGCATGCTATGTTTATTAAGAATGCCCGGTGACAACCCGTTTCTTGACCCCCAACGCTTTGAGCGGCGCATAGAGCCCTGCATCATTGTGATCTTCGGTGCCAACGGAGATTTGACCAAACGAAAGCTGGTTCCGGCGCTATACCGCCTGGCTTATGAGAGGCGTCTGCCTCCCGGTTTCGCAATTGTTGGCGTTTCGCGCACCAAACTTTCCGACGATGATTTCCGTGGGAAGATGCGCGAATCCGTTCAGGAATTCCTGGAAAATAGCCCTTTTGATGAAACTCTGTGGCAGGAATTTGCACGCGGCCTTTACTATGAATCCGGCGACATTGGCGATGCCGCCAGCTTCGAGGTACTCGGCAAACGGCTCGATGCAATCGGTACGGAACGGGGAACGGGCGGCAATGTTTTGTTCTATCTTTCAACACAACCAAGCCAATATGCCCCGGCAGCCGCAGGCCTGGGGATCGCCGGTTTAAGCAAGCAGGATAAGGGTTGGCGAAGACTGATCATCGAAAAGCCTTTTGGGCACGATCAGCAAAGTGCCAAGGAATTGGAAATTGCCCTCCATCAACATTTTGAGGAACAGCAGCTTTATCGCATTGATCATTACTTAGGGAAAGAGACGGTTCAAAACATTTTGGCGTTCCGCTTCGGCAATCCCATTTTTGAACCGCTTTGGAACCGCAACTATATCAATCACGTTCAAATCACCGCAGCCGAATCCATTGGTGTGGAAGGGCGCGGTGCTTACTATCAGGAAGCTGGCGCATTGCGCGACATGATCCAAAACCATCTATTGCAGGTGATGGCCACCGTGACCATGGAACCCAGTGCCGTATTTGAATCCAGCGCTGTGCGTGATGAACGGGCCAAGCTGCTGCGGTCCATTCGTATTTGGAAGCCAGAAGAAGTGATGCAGAACACAGTGGCTGGCCAATATGGTCCGGCCAGCATTGGTGGCACCAGCGTTCCCGGATTCCGCCAGGAAGCGAACGTCAGTCCCACATCCATGACAGACACTTTCGCCGCCGCTACTTTCTTTGTTGAGAATTGGCGTTGGGCTGATGTTCCGTTCTATATTCGCACCGGCAAACGGATGCCCAAGCGCGTCACAGATATCGCCATCCGCTTCAATTCCGTGCCCCACTCGTTATTCAAAACCATCACCGATGGCGAGCAAGTGGAAACCGCGCGACCCAATGTTCTGGTTCTGCGCATCCAACCGGAAGAGGGCATTTCATTGCGTTTTTCCTCAAAGCAACCCGGCGCTGGCATGACACTGCGCCCGGTATCCATGGACTTCAATTACGGATCAAGCTTTGGGGTTAGAACGCCAGCCGCTTACGAAACATTGTTGCTTGACGCCATGTTGGGAGATGCAACGCTCTACACACGTCAGGACATGGTGGAAGCATCGTGGTCCGTTGTGCAGCCTATTCTCAATGAATGGTCCGCACGGAAGGACGACGTGTTTCCCAACTACGACGCTGGCACCTGGGGACCCAAAGCGTCCGATGAAATGCTCGCTCGGCGTGGACATACATGGAGGGTTCCCTAATGCCTACCACCGCTGTGCACCCGGAACAAATCCTCAAGGAGCTAGCCAACCTCTGGGTTGAACTGGGCAAGGAAGATGCGGCAAAGTCCTCCAACGGTGTGATCCGCGCCTGTTCCATGACTTTGCTGATTGCCACTGCAGGCGATGAAGATGCGGAATCGGCGTCGGAAACAGCGGCTGAATTAATGCGTCAACATCCAGGGCGGGCCATCTCTCTTCGATTTCAGTCCGATGCAACCGACGTTCTTGATTCGCGAGTTTACGCCCGTTGCTGGATGCCTTATGGCCAACACCAACAACTCTGTTCCGAACAAATTGAAATCTCGGCGTCCATGGATCGCATTCCCGATGTCTATTCAGCAGTGCTTGGACTCAGCGTGCCCGATCTACCCGTTATGCTTTGGGTGAAGACCGCTTCCCTGCTCTTTCGACGGGAATTTGATCCACTGCTGCGCATGGCCCGCACCGTGATCATCGACTCATCACAAATTGCCGAGCCAACCGTAGCCGTGCAGCGCGTTCAGGAATTGATCTCTGCTGGTTGGCGCATGAAGGATTTGAATTGGGCTCGGCTCACCGTTTGGCGTGAAGCAGTTGCCCAGGTTTTCGAACAGGATTCCTGGCGGGAACTGATCCCCAGCATTGATGAAGTTACGCTATCGCATAGAGGCTCAGACATCGCCACCGATGCTTGTTATATGGCGTCCTGGCTGGCATCGCGACTTCCGGCAGCAAAGGTGAAGTTCATAAACGCAGCCGATACGCTTAACGAAGGCTTGCAGGCTGTAGCCATCTCAGCCGGTGTTCGGCAAGCATCTGTCACCGCCACCGATTCAGAGAGGTTGACCGTTGAAATCGATGGAATGCATCATCAGATGTTGATGCCTCCGCGTACCGATGAGGCCTTGTTGCATGAAGAGCTATCTATCCTTGGCAAAGATTGCAGCTTTGAGCAATCGCTAGCCAACGCTCTCAGATATACACAATAACAACACTATGGCGCAGCTATTCAGACTTCCCACTCCACAGGCCGCAGCCGCTGCCGCCGCTGATCGCATCACCAAAATCATCAGCACGATTAATCGCAAAACCAACAAAGTTAGTATTGCCGTTTCCGGTGGCTCCACCCCAAAACTGCTTTTCCAGGAATTGGTCAAACTGCAAATTGATTGGGCAACAGTTCATCTTTTTTGGGTGGATGAACGTGGCGTGCCACCTACCGACGCCCAAAGTAATTACCGTATGACTAAGGAATTTCTGCTGGATTCGTTGAAGTATCCGCGCCCCACAATCCATCGCATCCCTTCAGAATTATCAGCAGTGGATGCAGCAAAACGCTACACAGAAGACATTGTTTCCTACTTCAATTTGCAACCCGGAGATTTTCCAGTTTTCGATATCGTACAACTGGGCATGGGTGACGATGCACATACAGCCAGTCTTTTCCCCGGTGAACCGTCCATTGAAAATCATTCTGAAATTGTGGCTGCGCTCTACGTGGAAGCCAAGAAGCAGTGGCGGATCACGCTGCTTCCCGGCCCCATTCAGCGCGCCAGTAACCGCATCTGTTTAATAACCGGCACCGATAAATCCCACGCATTAAAAGCTGTTCTGGAATTCCCCACTGACCCCATGGAGTTCCCCATGCAGTTAGCAATTACTACGCGAGGACCTACGGAATGGTATGTGGATGAAGCTGCTGCGGCATTGCTCGAATAAGATTCAGGGCAGTTCGATTGCGTCGAATTCATCCAGCCGTCGAACGTCCAGCCGCGTCCGCCCATCGGGCGATGTTTCGTAGATATCGCGAAATTTAACGCCCCACACCATTTCCTCAAATCGATACGAATAGCGCGTATGCACGGTCTGCATAAACGTTTCATCGGTGGCGCTGATCAGAACCAGAACTTCAGGTTCGCTTTGCAAAAACTCCGCTTCGGTCTGGCCGTAGAAAGGACTCTCCGAATCAATCGGGTGAACCACTACCCACTGGATGGGAAGAAATCCAACACGATCGCGCTCTAAATTTAACTGGTGAAATTTGCGCACCATCTGTCCCTTCTTTTCTTCCAGTCGCAGTAAAGTTACTCTGGCGCGCACCTCTGCCAATTCATTGCTACTGCCATTGGCCAACCGAAACATAATCGCACGGCCGCCATGGAATGGGGCAATCACTGCGTTCTTGCTGAAGCGTAGGTGTGCAATGGGTCGAGAAAATCGTGCAAATAATAGCCCAGTGGCCAGTGCAAATCCCAACAGTCCAGTAAGAGCTTCCACCGCCACCAGAACGTTGGCCGGGATACCTTCCGGAGTCATCTTGCCGTAGCCAATGGTCACCAGAGTCTGCACACTAAAAAAGAAACTTTCCAGAAATCGGATACCGAACGTGCTTTCATTCACCCCATGAATCGACCCAGGTCCACACAGAATGTAACCAAGGGCAAACAGGCTGTTGAGGAACAGGTAGGCTAGCACCACCAGACTCAGAAATTTCCACCACGGGATGGTTAACAGTGCATGATAAACGTTCAGCACTTCCCATTTCGGCGCACCAAATCGATCCACATTAAAACTGCCATCCTGGTTCATGGCCCGCAATTGGGACTGGTTCGCCAAGCGTCCACCAAGGCCAAGGTCCTTGTTCAATTCCTCGCGGTCAATAGCAGGATTGATTGGGATGGGATGCGTGTTATTTGGCATGTTTCATTGGGGTTTGGTGTTACTTGCATGATATCAATCGAGTGGGATAGGCATCCTTGCCTGTCCAGTTCGTTCATACAAAGTTACTGCCTTCCGGAGACCCATTCCAACACTCCCCATCAAGCCATGGTACAAATCACAGTACGGCATGACTTTCAAACGACTGCTCCCCTTCCTTCTGATTCCAGCCTGCTTCGGCCAGGGAATCGACTACGTAAAAGAACACTACACAAAGTTCGATTTCAATATTCCCATGCGCGACGGAGTAAAACTATTCACCTCCGTCTACGTGCCCAAAGATGCGTCCAAACTCTACCCGGTGATGTTTACGCGCACTCCCTACAGCGTCAAGCCCTACGGAGTTGACCAGTACCGCACCTCGCTCGGCCCTTCCGAATTGTTCACCAAAGAAGGCTACATCTTCGTCTATCAGGACGTGCGTGGACGTTTCAAATCGGAAGGCGTCTTTGAACAAGTTCGTCCGCACAACCCCAATAAACAGGGGCCGAAAGATGTGGACGAGAGTTCCGATACCCGCGATTCTATCGACTTCCTGCTGAAGAATATTGAAGGTCACAATGGACGGGTCGGCATGTATGGCATCTCATATCCAGGCTTCTACACGTCCACAGGTATGATCGATGCGCACCCCGCCTTGAAAGCAGTATCCCCGCAAGCGCCCGTCACAGACTGGTTCATTGGCGATGACTTCCATCACAACGGGGCGCTCTATTTGGCTCATGCATTCCGCTGGCTTTGGGCCAACTCTCGTGAAAATCATGCCAAGGCCGACAACACCCCTCTGCAAGTATTCGACTACACTTCACCCGATGGCTACGACCTGTTTCTTGGTATGGGCACGCTCGCCGAAATCAACGAAAAGATGAACAAGAACGCTGTTCCATTCTGGCGCGACATGGCCCGGCATCCCAACTATGATGCCTTCTGGAAGGCGCGCGACATTCGTCCGCACCTGACCAACATCAAGCCTGCAGTGATGACAGTGGGTGGCTGGTTCGATGCTGAAGATCTGTTCGGCACTCTGGAAACGTACCGCAAAGTGGAAAAGAGTTCCCCCGGAACATTTAACATTTTGGTGATGGGCCCTTGGTATCACGGTGGATGGGCAAGCAGTACAGGCAAGTCATTAGGCAGTGTGGATTTCAACACGAAGACTTCCGAACACTACCAGAAGAACGTGGAACTTCCCTTCTTCGAATATTTCCTCAAAGATAAGAAAGATCCAAAATTGGCCGAAGCCATTGTGTTCGAAACAGGAACCAATGTTTGGCGAAATTATCCATCCTGGCCCCCGCCCGGTGCCACACCTGTCAGTCTCTTCCTCAGCACTAATGGAGCTTTAAGTTGGAACAGGCCTACCGTAAAAGCCAATGACGAATACGTAAGCGACCCTGCTCGTCCGGTCCCCTACGTCGGCTACATCGCCAACACCATGACCCGCGAACATATGCTGGACGATCAACGTTTTGCCGCCACCCGGCCCGATGTGCTGGTGTACCAAACTCCATTGCTGGAAGTTGACACCACTCTTGCCGGACCTCTCAAGGCCACGTTATATGTTTCCACTACCGGGACTGATTCCGATTTCGTAGTGAAGCTGATCGACGTCTACCCGTCTGACTATCCCGATCCCGTTCCGAACCCCACCAACGTGCGCATGGGCGGATATCAGGAACTCATTCGTGGTGAACCATTTCGCGGTCGCTATCGCAAAAGCTTTGAAACCCCTGAAGCCTTCATCCCTGGGAAAATGGAAAAGATAGAATTCACTTTGCCTGACGTCTTCCATACTTTCCGTCCTGGACATAAAATCATGGTTCAGATTCAAAGTTCCTGGTTCCCATTGGTCGACCGCAATCCACAGCAGTTTGTCGATATATATCAAGCCAAACGCTCCGATTTCGTAAAGGCAACGGAACGTGTGTACTTCGGCCCGACACAGGAATCGCGCCTGGATGTGATGGTCTTGAAATGACAAAGAAAATACTGTTTGCGCTTGGCGGGTTTATCGTTCTGCTTCTGGGTGCGGCTGCCGCATTGCCCCTGCTGTTCGATGCCAATTCGTTCCGACCGCAAATCCAATCAGCACTGGAATCCAGTCTAAAGCGAAAGATCGACCTTGGAACTTTAGGTCTGAAGTTCTATCCCTTATCGGTGAAAGTAAATGACGTGAAAGTAGCCGAGGACGATAAATATAGTTCCACAATACCGTTCCTCACCGCTAGCGAAATCCTGGTCAATCTTGACCTGAGATCTTTATTGAACAAGCAAGTGAAAGTGGACGCACTGACGATAATCCGTCCCACTGTCAATTTGATTCGCAATGCCGAAGGCAAATGGAATTACGAATCGGTGGGTCAACAAAATGAAAGTGGCGGGGATAGCACACTTTCCTTTACCGAACTCACTGTGCAAGACGGAACAGTAACCGTCAACCGCGCCCCATCCTTTTCGCAAACGCTTACCGGCGTGAACGTCGCACTGCACGATTTTGTTCCAGGAAAACCAGCCAAGGTAGAAGCTTCTGCCCACCTGCCCGGTGCGGGGAAACAGCTGATGGAAATTGCCGGAATTGTGAATCAAGGTTTCGATGGTAGGTTCACTCTAACTGACGTTAGCCAAGCGGGATTAAAAGGAATCGCCGCCACCGGCACAGTGCAAGCGGCAACCGCCACACCCATTCAGTTCACAACAAACTTGACCATGGTAGAACCGGCTTTTTCTGGATATTTAGCTGGGACCGTTACGCCCGGCGATCAGCTCAAGGCTTCCATCAACGCCAATAACCTGCAGGTGAATCGCAAGGAATGGAAACATCCGGTTCACATCTCGGCATTGCAAATGACGCTTGCCAATGACGTGGCCACCTTCCAACCTTTCGTCGTCGAATCTGGCGAGTTTAGAGCGAATGCCAACTTGAAAGTAAATGACGTTTCGAAATCTCCCAACATTGAAGCCCGGATTGAATCCGTTGGTACCATTGCCGAAATGCTGGCCACTGCATCCGCCTTTGGAGCCAGCGTGAAAGATGTCAATGCCAGTGGCAAGATCGCACTGCAAGCGACTCTTAACGGACCAGCCAATCGCCCGGAGGCCATCAACTACAGAGCATCAGGCACATTGGATGGAGCCACAATCACGGTTGCTGGATTAGCCAAGCCGGTACAACTGCGCCATGCTTCGTTTCATGCCACACCGGATCTGGTTCAGTTCGAAGTGGAAACTCCTGAACTGTCTTTGGTCCCGGCTGCCAGCTCTGGCGGACAAGCCGGTAAAACTTCAACAGCGTTTCGACAATCGTTGCGTGGCAGTGCAAAAATTGGAAAACTGATCACCAGTGAGTTGACGTTTGACAACGTGCAAACTCAGTTTTCCCTTCACCAGGGAAACTTGAAAATGGACCCGCTGGAGGGCACGCTCTATGGAGGAAAGATTGGAGCCGCTATCGAATCTGATCTGCGTCAGGATCCAATTCAAGTACAAGTTACCACCAAGGTCAATGGCATTGATGCCCTGCAGTTGTTGAGTTCCACAACGGGCTTGAAGCAATTATTATCAGGCAGGTTGACTGCTGACGGCGGTCTTCGATTTCACCTGAGACCAAATGAACCGCTAGCCAAATCCCTAAACGGCTCCGTGAAATTTGAGCTGACCGATGGACGCTTGAATGGTCTGAATCTTGTCAATGAATTCGCCCGCATTGGCCAATTTCTGGGCTTTTCAGCCAAAGCTACTTCGTTCACTGATTTCGTAAAATTGGCCGGTGCCATAAAAATCGAAAATGGATTGGCTCAGAGTGACAACATCCGTTTGGAATTTGGCGGAGGCTCGCTTGGCGCTGCCGGCACGCTCAATCTTTTAGATGAAAGCATGAATATGAAGTTGATGACCACCCTGGATAAAGACTTCAGCAGAAGTGCTGGCGGCACTCAAATTGGTGGATTTCTTTCCACCGTCCTGGCCAACGAAAAAGGTGAACTCATTCTGCCTATTCTGGCAACTGGTCTGCTTTCTAAACCCAAGTTGGTTCCCGATGCCGGGCAAATCGCAAAGATGAAATTGCAATCCGGCGCGGGAATCGTCAAGTCAGTAAAAGACATTCAAAATGCCACAGAGGGCGTGAAAGGGTTTTTCGATCAGTTCCGCAAGAAGTAGAATTCAATCGTCTTCCAAAATATCAAGTACTGCTTCAATGGTCCCTGGCGCATTCCCTTCCAGTCGATTGTTCACAAATAAATAGGCTGGCTGCTTTTGCTTCAAAGCACGCTTCACCAATTCCGCCAGTGCCAAGCGGCCAGCAGGATTGGGTTCCTGCACTTTCTCATAAGGAGCAAATTTAGCCACTGCTTCTTCATAAGGCCGATCCCGCTTCAACAAGGCACGAGTCACCAGGAAATCAGCCGTCTGGCTTGACGGCAATTCGATCTGCGTCTGCAACTCCGGCATCCGAGTCCAGGCATTAAACACATGCGCAACGCCGTGCCGATGTAGGCAATCGAAATAGAGCGGACCCAGAAAATCAGCGTTCCGAATCTCAACCCCATACCGGAAGGTCGTCGGAAGTTTTCCCAGAAAGTAATCCAACAACTCCACAAATTTCTCAGCACTTTCCCTTTCACTTTTTGCAAACGCAGATTTCGGAAAGGTACCGAACTCCAGCATAACGACCGTTGTCCGGTCCGCGTAGGATCCAAGCAATTCCAGAAACATCCGTTCAAAAATATCAGCATTGAGGAACGATTCATTGACCAACCCAGCCCGAGGACCATAGCGGGCATGCGTCGGAAATTGCTTCACCGTAATTTCTTCAGGTGCCTTGAACGCAAACCGCAAGGAGCTGGGTGCGGATGCGAATAGTTTCCGCCAGAACGCTTCACTGGGGAATTGATAGAACGAAAAATCGCCACAGACAATTGGAAAGGTATCGGCATACTCTGCCAGGCACGTTTCTTCGAATCGCTTTTGAGAAAACTTACCTCGCGTACGGTAATTTTCTTCGTGATAAATTTGCCCCATCCAGCCAGGATATTTCCAGGAACTGGTCCCGATGAAAACATTCTGACTCGCTAGCTTGGCCAGTGAGTTAGCCAGACGCGAAGGAGGTTCCGCAAATAAAGAGGGTGTTGACATGGCAACCGAAAAGTGTAAATGTTTATACTATCATGCTCACGGAACGGCAACAGATCATTTACGACTTTATCGTGGATTTCCGACGCGAGTGCGGTTGTTCCCCATCCATTCCAGAAATCCAGAAAAAGTTTTCCATCGCCAGTCCCAACGGCGTTGCCGGACATCTGTTGGCTCTTGAAACAAAAGGCTTCATCCGACGAGCACGACGCGGATCCCGCCAAATTGATCTGGTCTCGCAACCAGACCAGTTGCCTCCACCTGTGCCCATTCCATTGTTTGGACAAATCCCCGCAGGACCACCCCAGCAGTTCAACGCGACCAGGCCGGAAAGCTGGTTGAACCTGGACGAACCCACCCTGGGCTTTAAACCCAAGGAAGGCAGCTATGCATTAGTAGTTCGTGGCGATTCCATGAAAGACGCCGGAATCCTTAGTGGCGATACGGTAGTGATTGAGCCAACTCCCAATCCGAACGCCGGGCAAATTGTAGTGGCTTTGATTGATGGAGAAAGCACGTTGAAACGCCTGGTGCGGGTGAAGGGGAAATGGTTTTTGAAGGCAGAGAATCCCGCTTATCCAGAACTGATTCCAAGGTCAGAACTGGTAATTCAAGGAGCGGTGCGTACTGTCATCCGGCGATTGCCTTAGGTGATTTTTAACGGGGATGCCACAGGCAGTGGCGGTATATTGACACGAGTGAGAAGTAATGTCATTATGCTAAAAGTATGGCTGATACCTCTACGCGCAAGCGTACGTCTCGGCCTTTATTTTTGGTATTGCCATCGAATGCCGTTGTTGTTGTTTTAATAATCCACCCGAATCAGAAACAGCCCTTGTGCCGCCACTGTCGGCCCAGCCTTCCCCTTACCTCGACGTTCCACAAATTCCGTCAGCCCCGCCAGCGTAAGGTTTCCCTTCCCTACTTCTATCAGCGTCCCCACCACGTTCCGAATCATGTGCTTTAGAAATCCATTGCCAGATACCTGGTAGATCAAGCAAGGCCCTTGGCGTTCCAGCGTTGAAGTAAAAATGGTCCGCACCTTGGAATAGTTATGGATATCCCGTACATCTGCAGCAGCGAACGCAGAGAAATCGTGCCGACCCTCTAACAACTTCGCCGCCTCCACCATCAAACCCTCATTCAAAGGAAAAGGGTGATGATGCACATAGGGGCGCACAAACGGAGAGCAGATCTCTTCCCGAAACAAACGGTATTCGTATAGTTTCGACTTCGCGTCAAAACGAGGATGAAACGCTGCATCTACTTCCTCCACGTGAAGAATGCGGATATCCGTCGGCAAAAAACGGTTCATGGCCCGCTGTAGATTTACCAATGGAATTTGGCATTCAATCGGAAATGTCGCGATCTGAGCCAAGGCATGCACGCCTGCATCGGTCCTGCCGGAGGAAGCCACTTTCACTGGCTTCTTGTCAATGTAAGAAACAACTCGCTCCACTTCGCTCTGAATTGTAATCAAGCCATCGGGCTGAAGCTGCCAACCGTGATACGCCACCCCGTCGTAGGACAAGGTAATTTTAATGTGCCGCCGCATTGATTATTTATTTCCGAGCTATTTCCCTGGGCGAGACCCGGGCTTCACAACCGGCAGACCTTGCGCACATAGCGGGCAGGATTCCGGCTGATAGGTGACCGGCGTCAACGTGGCCAGGGCAATACGCGGCACTCCCAAATCTGCCTTGCCTCCGCTGCGGTCAATAATGGAACCAGCGGCCAACACTTTAGCACCAAGCTGATGCACCAGTGCGATCACTTCAACAGAACTCCCGCCAGTGGTGATCACGTCTTCAATCAGCACCGCCCGCTCGCCGTCTTCGAAACTAAATCCGCGACGCAGAACCATCTTTCCATCGGCATCCCGTTCCGTGAAAATGAAGCGCACCCCCAGAGCCCTGGCCACTTCATGCCCAATGATGAGACCTCCCATGGCTGGAGCTACCACCACATCCACTTCCCCAGCCAAGCTTTTCAAGTCAGCAGCCAGCAGTTCGCCGAACTCAGCGGCGATGGCAGGAAATTGCAACACTTTGGCACATTGCAGGTATTCGGGACTGTGTAGCCCGCTAGTGAGACGAAAATGTCCCGTCAAGTAGGCACCGGTTTCCTCGAAACGGCGCATGGTTTGTGTTGTGGATTGTTCAATCACGTTTGTAGCCCAATATAACAACAATGAACTGTCCGATTGTGGGACGACAATTCCCGCGTGCGGCCAGCCGACTAGAAGAGTAACCTCGCCGCCCTCAGCAAAGTCTTTACACAAGAGTCAGTTGTCCACAATCGCCGATTGGGCAACGAACTGCTACTATAGAAATTTCCGATCCGAACTTTTTCGGGAACATCTCTATGATGAGAATCGTTTCCTTCAGTTAAAGCCCATGGCCTACAAATCTTATTTGAGCATCCTCCTATCCAGCATCTTGCTGTCGCCAGCCACCTTACTGGCACAAACCCCTAGCCAATCGAACGTGAATCGCGTCGGCGAATGGTTTAACAATCTTTCCGACCCGTATAAGTGGAAGGAGGTAGGTCCAATCAATCTCGCCAATTCCAACCGGCTGGATTCCTTGATGCGAGGCGGTAACATCTACCTCTCGCTTCAGGACGCCATCGCTTTGGCTCTGGAAAACAACCTGGACATCGAAATCCAGCGGTATGGGCCCCAATTTGCCGAATCGGACTACCGGCGCTCCTTGGCTGGCGCTGCAGCCCGTGCCTTCAATGGCGGCGTGACCAATAACTCCACCATTGGAGCCGTTAGCGGCACTGGCGTGAATAATACATTAGGTGCCCAGCAGACCTCCGTCACCACTGGTGCCTTAAGTCAGGGACTTGACCCAGTGTTGCAAGGAAATTTTAGTTGGGGACACCGCACCACCCCGCAAACAAGCTTATTTGTTACCGGTACAAATTCGCTAATTACAAACAGCAAAATAGCGAACATGTCCCTTTCAAAGAATTGGCTTACGGGAACTTCAGCAACCCTTTCGTTCAACAATAACTTCCTGTTTCAAAATTCAGGCCGTAACGACTTTAATCCTTCTCGCTCGGTGACGGGAGAACTTTCCGTTACGCAGCATCTTTTGCAGGGATTCGGATTAGCTGTGAACCGACGCAATATCAAAATTGCGAAGAATAACATTGGGGTATCGGAATTGGTGTTCCGCCAACAGGTCATCACCACAGCCTCCAGTATTATCAATATTTATTGGGATCTGGTAAGTTTTAACGAAGATCTTCGTGTCAAAAAACAAGCCCTGGCCTTGAATCAAAAGCTTTACGATGACAACAAGAAGCAGGTTGAGATTGGCACGTTGGCCCCTATTGAAATTATTCGTGCGGAAGCCGAAGTGGCGCGAAGCCAGCAGGATCTCACGATTTCTGAAACAAACGTTCTGCAGCAGGAAACCGTATTGAAGAGTTCCTTGAGCCGAACTGGAATCTCCAGCCCTGGCCTTTCTGAGGCTCACATTATTCCCACCGACCGCATCTCCATGCCAGATGCGGAGAGAATGCAACCTGTGCAGGAAATGCTGCAAAAAGCCATCGATCTACGACCCGAATTGGAGCAACAAAGAATCAGTATTGAGAATGCTAAGTTGGGTTTGAAGGGCACACGCAATGCTCTTTTGCCCACCATTGATGCCTTTGTCGACGTCCGTAACAACTCCTTGGCTGGTGATGTGAACCAAATTCCAGTCCCGCCGATCCAAGGCGCACCCATACAAACGCCTGTTACCAGACCGGTTAACTCTGTGGACCAGTTCTTTCTTGGTGGCTATGGAACAGCGTTGCGCCAAGTGTTTGGCCGCAACTTTCCTGACTATTCCGCCGGTGTGACCCTCAATATCCCCATCCGAAACCGTCAGGCCAAAGAAGATATGACCCGCGATCAATTGACCTTGCGACAAAGTGAAGTTCGTTTGCAGCAACAATTGAACCAGGTGAGAGTGGAAGTGGAAAACGCGCTGATTGGTCAACAACAAGGTCGGGCTCGGTACCAAACTGCTGTAAAGAATCGAGTTCTGCAAGAACAAACGTTGGATGCCGAACAAAAGAAATACTCGTTAGGTGCTTCCACCATTTTCTTTGTGATCCAATCTCAGCGCGACCTGACGTCCGCCCAAGCCGCCGAAGTGTCTGCATTAAGCACCTATGCCAGGGCTAAAGTGGAACTGGAACGCGCTACAGGACAGACTTTAGGCGCTTATGAGATACAAATTGGTGAAGCAGTAAAAGGTACGGTTTCTCGACCCGCAGCAACCATCAAGTAGGCACGTTTCAAAATGGTCACCATTACTGCACTACCCGATGCAAAACGGTAATGGTGACAATTTTTTGTCCTGTGTCAGTAAAATTTATCAGCCCTCATGTAGCAGCAGCCATTGCTTAAAATTGGCTACAATTGCACGTAAGTTCAGTGCTTTCAATTAGTTAGAATTACTTTTGGGGTTAGAATAGCCGTAGTGAAACCAAAAATTGCGACCATTCTTAGTTTGGTATTCCGCTTGCACTATAAAATCCGTAATGCAAACGATACAGGCTCAAGGATCAAAGGTTGTTCTGCTAATTGTCCCACAGAAGTTAACTCCTCTCAAGTAGTTTTTCCCATCCCCATTCCTTCCATAAACTCCTTCCCAACCTAAACCCTTGAGCCTGATATATAATAAAGGCTCAATTGGCTAAAGTCCTAAAGAATCCGTAAACGAATGCCGATAGTTTCCACATGAATACCCGAATCGAACTTGATTCTCACGTTGAATTCCAACTCAGCCTACTTCGGCTAACAGCGGCAACTGCCGAAGCAGCGAAGAGTGCCAAAGCAGAAGATTGGTCGCAGAATGCTCAAAGTCTGGAAGGATTGGCAGAGCAAGCTCGGGTTAGCGTCATAAAATTGACTTAGTTTGAATCCTGATCCAAAATCTCGTCGATTACTTGCGACAGGGATCGAGGGCTGAAAGGCTTTTGGATAAACCATACTCTTCCGCGCAGCGGCAAGGGTAGGCTGTCTGTGTCAAAGGGATAGCCGCTACACAACAGCACGGGCATCAGTGGAAGCATTCCCCGTATCTCAGTGAACAGTTCCACACCGTCCCTATCCGGCAACGTTAAATCCACAAGCACAAGGTCGAAGTCTGTGACATTTCTCAACAAATCCAAGCTTGCATCGGCATTGGGACAAGTGTGGACATGGAAGCCCGTTCGGGTAAGAAAGCGATCCAGTAAAAACAGTAGTGCCGCTTCGTCGTCAATGATCAGCAGCCGCTTTTTAGACACAGTTCCTACCACAAAGAAAGCGGAACGGCTCTGGGGCTGAAACCAATTCCTGCGGAGAGTCGGAAACCATCGCGGTTGATGGTAGTCAATGAGGCCTGATCAATTTTGCGAGTATCGAATCGCGCGAAAATGTGAGATCCAAACCAAGGCATTTTCCGAGTCACACCAACGCCCACAAGGACCGCCTGATAGGGTGACAAGGCTCGAGTGAGGCTGGCGTATTTGGTATAGGCAACGTTGAAGCCAAAATTCCAGACCTTTTCAGCAGTGTAGCTGAGGCTGGCACTGCCAGAGGTTTGTTTGCTGGTTAAAAAGATTCCATTACCGGGGGCAACGGCATGCTCCCCCCCGACAGAGAAAAACACTTGCTTCCGATTGTAAGTCGCATCCACTTTCACCCCTGGGGCTGTGCTGACTTTATAAAACGCTTCCAAACCGGAGGATCTTCCGAACAATGCCGCAATTTCCGGACTCAAAGGAACTACGGTGGCACCCAAACTTTCAATACGATACCCCTGCAGTGCCACATTCAGAGTCCAATCGCGATTCACCCGACGCTTTACTCGCACAAAGATACTATGAATGTCGGAAGCTCCAAACGATCCCAGGAAGTGATAGTGCAAAAATTGATATCCAACTCCAACGTTTGTGGAACGACTGACAACCCTGGAAATTTCCCCATCCACCGTTGAACCCTGTAGTTCAGCCAAACCTTTGACGGACCGGCGAGTGGTAATGCTTGATCCACCAAACCTAAAGCTCAAACGGTTATTTTTTTGATAGCTTACGTGTGCTGCAAGTTGACCATAGTTCACGCGGTTGTTGATCACTTCATTGGTAGGAACACTATTGAAATTGGGATCAAATGGAACGTAGCTTTGCAAAGCTCCAAAAACTCGATTCGTGCTGCCTGCGGCAATATCCGCTTCTGCCGACCACTTTTTGTCGAATTGATGCGTAAGAGCCAAGCTCAACACTTGATTGCTGCCATTCCCAATGGCCGATGCTGCATTCGAATAGTGAACGTAATCGCCACGATAGTTCAACCCAATGGAGGTTCGCCGCCAAGTCTTAGTTCCATAAGCGCCAAACCCTGCTTCCACGCCATAGGACGATTGCGTTTCGAATTGGCCTGCGGCATTCGCTGAGGTTCCCCCGACGGAGCTATCGTACACCCCACTGACA
This sequence comes from Acidobacteriota bacterium, assembly GCA_031394025.1. Taxonomy (GTDB): domain Bacteria; phylum Acidobacteriota; class Terriglobia; order Bryobacterales; family Bryobacteraceae; genus JANXSF01. The sequence continues at coordinate 7,292 of JANMWO010000638.1, read as the reverse complement.
CTGGCAAATGGTCGAATCCCGTCCCCACCACGACCTACCCTGGCTTCACGCACTCCGCCACCACTAATCGAACTGGAACCAAACCCGCCGATTTGGGCCCAAGCAATGGGCACCAATGCCAACATAAAACACGATTTCAAAAGTCTCAACTGCCCTCCAGAGAATCAGTCACTCCCTCGTTAATCGGCTATCCTGTTATGCAACTTTAAGCCTTGTATCGAGTAAACCTCTTACGCTATCCGCCGGGGTGATGACGTTTTGGCTATCGGTCAACCCGTAGGTCAACCAGTAACTTATTTCCTTCTTATAGTTTACCAGATGAAAAATGCAACTTCCAAACATTTTAATGCAAACATGTCTTAACAAAGTTTCCTCTGTTGACTCCAAAAAATAATTTCCATGCAGGTTGACCCTGACCCCGCAAATAGCGTCATCATAAAGTGAAAGGATTTCATGGCCAAACGAATACCCCTTCAGAGGACAACCAAGCCAAAAATGAAACGCCGTATCGCCCGCTCTCTACCCGCCGCATTGGCCACTGCAGGAATGCTTGCCGCAGGCGACCTTCCTGTGCGCCAAGTCATTCTATATAAGCATGGAGTCGCATTTTTTGAGCGCTCTGGTGATTTGGCGCCCGGCGAATCTGCCAAGCTCGATTTTAAGGCTTCCGATATGAACGATGTCCTGAAGTCCCTTACAGTTGAGGAAACCGGAGGCGGTAAGATCACCGGCGTCCGCTACGATTCCAGTCAGCCGCTGGCCAATCGGCTGGCTGATTTCCCATTCAAACTGGGCGACCGTCAATCTCTGGCTCAATTCCTGGATCAGCTCAAAGGTGCACGGATTGAGATGCAGTATGGCAGCCAGCCCGTAAAAGCATCCGTCGTTTCCGGACGAGTCACTCAGGATAAGGACAACAAAGATGTTTCGAAGGAAATTCTGGTGGTTCTTACCGAATCAGGCGACCTTCGTTCCATTGACCTGAGCGCTGTTCAAAGCTTGCGCTTGACCGATCCTGCCCTGCAATTGCAATTACGAGAATACCTGACCGCGGTGGCGAATTCCCGCAATAAGGACCAGCGCAGCGTCTACATTGATTCCGCCGATAAGAAAGGCCGCAAGATATCGGCAAACTACATGATCCCCATGCCAGCCTGGAAATCCAGTTACCGGTTGCTGTTTCCACAGACCGGCGAACCCACGTTGGAAGGCTGGGCCATCATCGACAACACTACCGCTGACGATTGGACCAACATCAAACTTTCAGTAGTTTCCGGTCGACCTATTTCGTTTGTCACCAAACTTTACGATCCGAAATTCATGGCTCGTCCCTATGCCGAACTGGCGGAGGATCGGGCGGTGGCCCCGGAGGTATACGGTGGAGCGATGGATCAGGTAACTGCGGCAGCGCCGATGGTGGCTGTTGCAGGCAGGATGGCCGCTGGAGTGGCAGGCGGAGCTTCCGCGAGGTCGCTAATGTCACTGCAAAAAGCGCCTACTACGGAATACAGCATGAATGCCCAATCCTCGGTAGTCGTCAGCGCCGAAGGCCGTGATATGGGCGAATTGTTCGAATACAACTTCGCCACTCCCGTCACTGTGAAACGGAACGAATCGGCCATGATTCCATTTCTGCAACAAACTCTAGGCGCAAGAAAGCTGCTTATATATTCCGACCACAGCACCCCCAACCCACGCAATGCAGCGGAACTTGCCAACTCCACAGGAAAGACTTTGGACGGTGGCCCGATTACTGTATACGATGGCGGAGCGTATGCTGGCGAAGCACTGATGGAAACTCTGAAGGCTACGGACAAGCGGCTGATCAGCTATGGAATTGACCTGGGTACGCGCATCACCACGGCCATTGATTCCACTGCCAGCGCCGTTCGGGAAGTGAAGTTGAGTAGAGGATATCTTACAACCAAGAATGCCGTTCGTGAGACCAATACCTACACCATCAAAAATGCCGATGCCAAAGCAAAGACGCTGATCATTGAACGACCCATTCGCAACGGTTACAAATTCATCAACACTAAGCCTTCTGAATCCACTGAAAAATCGCATCGCTTTGAAGTGAAGCTGGCCCCCAATCAATCCGTTCAGTTTCCTATTATTGAGGAATCGCAAGCCCAGGAAACCTTCGCCGTCAACAACGTCGATTCCGATTTAATTGCCGTTTGGACACAGAACAAAGCCATTTCAGCAAACGGGCGTCAAGCGCTAGACCGGATTCGGGCGAAGCAGGAAGAAATTAATTCGTTGAACAGAGATTTGGAAAGCACCACGGTACAACTCAACGAATTGATCACCGACCAGGCTCGCGTGCGCCAAAATCTGGGGAGCCTGAACCAGCTTGCCGGGCAGGAAGCGCTGGTGCAGAAATACGCGCGGGATCTGGCGAATCAAGAGACCAACATCGCCCAACTTCGGGACAAGTCGGCTGATTTACGTAAGCAAAAGGCGACATCGGAAGCAGATCTGAACCGTCTACTATTAACTTTGGAGTTCTAATCGTTTGAATATCGCGTTGTTCGGTTTTGGAAATGTTGGACGAAGTTTTGTTAAGTTATTGGAGCGTCAGCGGGCGGTATATCCATTTCGAGTTGTGGCAATTCATACAGCCCATCATGGAACCGCCTACGACCTTCGCGGAGTCAGTGCCGATACCCCGTTTGGACCGGCAGCCGCATCGGCCGGAGAATTTCTGGACAAAGCGAATGCCGAAGTAGCAGTGGAAATCACCTCACTTAGTCCGCACGATGGCGAACCAGCCATCAGCCATATCAGGGAAGCATTTGCGCGGGGCATTCACGTGATCACCGCGAATAAGGGCCCCATCGCCCACGCCTATCGGGAACTTCGTAACGAAGCATCGTTCCGACAGCTTTTATTTCGCTTTGAATCCACGGTGATGGATGGAACCCCCGTTTTTAATCTGGTTCGGCACAACCTGCCCGGCCTCACCATCAACGGATTTTCCGCAGTGTTCAATTCCACCACACAAGTGATTCTGGAAAAGTTAAGAGAAGGATTGCCAATGGCCGAAGGAGTTCGCGCGGCACAGAATCTTGGCATTGCTGAAGCTGACGCCAGCTTTGATACGGACGGTTGGGATTCCGCTGCCAAAGCAGCAGCACTGGCCAATGTCCTGATGGATGCTGGCGTCACCCCGCTGCAAGTAGACCGCACTGGGATAGGACACCTAACACCGCACGCGTTAGCCAACTTGGAAGGAAGCACCCAACGCGTGGCACTGGTTGCCAGGGGCTGGCGCACTGCCAATGGCGTTCAGTTGAGCGTGAAGCCAGAACTGCTTCACCTTGACGACCCGCTGGCCAGGTTGCAAGGTACCTCCAATTTGTTGCAAATTGATACAGACTGCATGGGTACACTTGGTATCTTGGAATTCAACCCAACCGTGGAACAAACAGCCTACGGCTTATTTACAGACCTTGTCGACATTGCCCGCTCCATTTAGCAAAACATGAAACTACTCCGCTTCCGATATCAAAACCAGATCCACGCAGGTGTAGTTACCCCTGCTGGCATTGTGCCCATTACTGCGATCAATGCCAAGTTCGGCACAAAGATTCCCAATGATTTATTGGCCATCATTGAATCTGGTGACCTAACAGCATTGAAAGACGCCGGGCAGGCAGAAGCGGTGCCACCCACCGAAATCACTCCGCTGCTTCCCTACCCTGTTCCACCTAAAATCTGGTGCATTGGCCTGAATTACAAATCTCATGCGGAAGATATCAACGCCGTACAGCCTGAAGAACCGGGCAGCTTTATGAAGCCTGCTTCCTGCATGTTTGAACCGGGTGGAAACATTATTCTTCCACCTCCGCGCATTTCCAACGATGTGGATGCGGAAGGGGAACTGGGCATTGTGATCGGCAAGAAGTGCCGCTTTGTTCCTATGGAAGAAGTGCCCAGCGTGATTTTCGGCTACACCACCACGTTGGATTTAACCGCACTGGATGTGCTGGTGAAGAACCCTCGCTATCTTACCCGCGCCAAGAGTATTGATACCTTCTTCAGTTTTGGACCAGTGATTGTGACTGCCGATGAGATTGCCGACGTCAATGAACTGGAAGTGATCACGGAACATAATGACGGCATCTGCTCGCGTGACTTTGTGCGCAACATGCGCCATCGGCCATACCATCTGGTCAGCTACCATAGCGACTTTTTTACGCTCTACCCTGGTGACCTGATCTCAACTGGTTGTCCTAAAGGGGCTCGTATCAAAGCTGGCGATCACGTCCGAGCCAGAATCGAAGGGGTCGGAACCACTACGGCAAACGTGACCGCTTATTCCGGTTAACTTCTATTGCTACACTGGGGAGGAAAATGTTTACAGCCCTTAAACGCTTCATACTTTGGGACTACCCCCGCGGCGGATGGCAGTACGATGTGATGGTGGTCGGCATCCTGGCCTTCATTTTTCTTACGCCCAGGGAATTGTTTCATGATCAGCCCATTGCTTCCAGCATAGTGATGCTGCCTACCGATGGAATCGATCATCGCTTTTGGATTGGACGATCCATTTTGGAAAGTATTCCAGAGAATCAACGAATGCAACGGGTGAGTGAAATGCTGCACAAGAAAATGGAAAGAAAACAGGTTTTGTTCGATCTTACTCCGATCATTGAAGACAACACTGTGCGGGGCTATATTGCCCACACCCGTCCGGAGAAGTAACCGGATGACGATGAGGCGCATCCCAGTTGTTGTGCACAGGATTTTTGCATTAATCTTCCTTACAACCTACAGTCTTCAGGCTGCTGAAACACTAGCTGCGGCAGAAGCGAGAATTGATCAGGCGGCGGCCCAGTTCAAGGGTTTGACGGCCAAGATTAAGCGCGTTAGCTATACGGCTGTGATCAAGGACAAGACTGAGGAATCAGGGACCATTGCCATCAAAAAAGTGAAGGCTGGCGATACCAGAATCAAGATCGACGTGCTGGAGCCTGCGCCGCGTTCGACGACCATCGGCAGGCGCAAGTACGAAAATTTTCTCCCTAAAATCGCCACGGTGCAAGAAGTGGATTTGGGTAAGTATGCCAATCTGGTAGATCAGTTTATGCTGCTGGGGTTCGGCAGCACCGCCAAAGAATTGGAAGCAAGCTATATGCTGAAAGTGACTGGCGAAGAAATGATTAACGGAAAACTTACCAGCCGCATTGAATTGATCCCAAAATCCGAAAAGGTGTTGGAACATTTGAAACGAGTGGAGATGTGGATTCCCTTGACCACCGGTTATCCGGTGCAACAAAAGTTTCATAAACCGAGCGGCGATTTTGAAATGTCCACCTATTCTGAGATACAGTGGAATCCAACTTTGTCTGAAGCGGATGTTACGTTGAAACTACCAAAGAACGTGAAGCGTGAATATCCTTTGAAAGACTGACCCCTTCTTTTTTAATGGCTCCTCCGAAGACGAAAAAATCAGGGCGATTGGAATTCCTGGATTGGGCCAGAGGCTTTGCCGCCGTCATGATGCTGCATGGCCACGTATCGCACTCGTTCACCGATGTGAAGCTGCACGAGGAAAGCCACTTTGTGCTGTCGCAATTTATTGGCGGCTTCCCTCCGGCAGCATTCCTTTTTCTAACCGGAATCACGCTGGCATTCCTTATGGATGGCTCGGAACGTCAACAATTGGCCCCTATGGATCGGCTGTTTAAGGCATTGCGCCGGTCCGGTTACTTGTGGGTGATGGCATTCCTGTTTCGACTTCAGCTTTACTTGTTCGGCTGGGGACAAACCAGTGCCGATGATTTATTCACTGTCGACATTTTAAACTGCATGGGCTTAGCCTTAACGGTGCACAGTTTCTTGGTGTTCGTTCCAGGCGTAACGCGAGGTCACTTGGCACTGTGGATGGGCTTGGCGATCACATTTCTGGCACCGTTAGTCACGCCCTATACATCGGGCTGGCCGAGCGAAAACCTGATGCACTATTTTGTCCCCGATGCGCGCTTCTTTACGTTTTTCCCCTGGGCTGCTTATGTATCTTTTGGAGTAGCCGTGGGTACCGCTTTGCGCTTGTCCAGTCAGGAAAATTTACCGTGGCTGATGACTTGGGCAGCGCTATTAGGAACGCCCCTTATTTTTGGATCGCAATATTTTTCCAATCTACCTTTTTCGCTATATCCCAACTCCAACTTTTGGGTGGATGGACCGGGTCTGGTTCTGATCAAGACCGGTTTGAACTTGTTGCTGATTGTTGCTGCCTATTTTTGGACCATGTCGTTCCGACCAGGGAGCTGGAGTTGGGTCGCCCAAATGGGCAAAGCCAGCATGGTGGTGTACTGGGTGCACATTGAATTGGTTTATGGCCGATGGTTCGGACCCTGGAAAGGAACGCTTTCAGTGTTGGAGACAGAAGTATACTTTTTAGCGATGACGAGCTTGATGCTTAGTTTGGCTGTGATGAAAACCCAGTGGTGGGATTCCTTTCAATTTAAATCGCTGCCGTGACCGCAAGGGAGCGATCTTTTAGCCACGGAGATTCAGTCCTACCTACACCCCCAACTCCGGAACATTAACCCTTGTCGTAAGCGGCGTAGAGCTTCATCAACTTTTTCAAATCGGCAATATCCGCTACCGCAGTATTCACCAGCGGGGGCCGTACTGGACCGCCACGCAATCCGGGAATCATATCCATGGCAGTCTTCATAATGCTCACCTCATAACCCTTCATGCGGTCACGCAGGGCATAAAGGGGATGCACATACTTTGCCATCAAAGCATTCATCGCTTCGCGGTCGCCTTTCAAACCGGCATCGGCTATCGCAAACGACATTTTCGGAGAAATGTTAGAAATGCTCGACGTGTATGCCTGACAACCAATGGCAAAATATCCTGGGGCGCAATCATCGCCAATGCCGCCAACCCAAGTCAAACGGTCGCCGATAGTTTGCATGATGCGTTGATATTTGCGCATGTCCCCTTGGCCGTCTTTCCACATTTTCAGATTCGGAACCGCATCGCAAAGCCGGCCTACTTGCGCGGCACTGAACGCCGCCCAATCGCGAGTGTAAAAACTGAGGGGCAATCCGCAAGCATCGTTGATCGCTTTGAAGTAGGCGATCATCCCGGCCTCTGGGGCATTGATGTAATAGGGGGGCATCACGAGCAGCGCCGAAGCACCAGCCTTTTCCATCTTCTTCGCCATATGGCACGCCATCACGGTGTTGTATCCAACGCCAGCAACAATCGGCATACGACCCTTCACCGTCTTCACGGTGACCCGCACAACTTCAATGGATTCCTCAGGT
>JANMWO010000617.1:0-19764 GCA_031394025.1 Acidobacteriota bacterium | reverse complement strand
GATGGTAAAGAGCGGCCTCCTGGAACTCATGAAAGGAGATTGGACCGTATTGGGCAATCTTCTCAGAGAGCAGAGCGGTGAGCATCGTTCCCTATTATGCTCGCAGATGACGGGTGAAGAAGTCGGCGGGTGAAGAAGTTGAGATTCGTCAGAAGAAGTTTCTAAGGGGTGGACTTACACGAATGCCTTTGGGAAACTAGCTTCAATGAAATCGAATTCCAGTGTCCCAACAACAGTGGATGAATACTTGGCTGACGTCCCCGAGCCGGCCCACAGTACTTTGAAGAAGGTTCGTGCGATGATTCGGTCCGCTGTGCCTGCTGAGACTACTGAAGTGATCAGTTACCGCATTCCGATGTTTATGTACAAAGGGATGGTGATGGGATTCGCGGCATTTGCCAACCATTGCAGCTTGTTCCCAGGTCCGGCCCCGATTGAAGCAATGCAGGACGAACTGAAGGGCTACGTGATATCGAAGGGGACGATTCGATTTGCGGTGGACAAGGCTCCCCCGGCGGCTCTGGTGAAGAAGCTGGTGAAGATTCGGATCGCCCAAAACGAACTTAGCCAGAATGAACTTAGGAAGAAGCGCTGATCTGGATGTTGCTTCGCAGGTGTGCCGTGATTCGCTTGGATGCCGTTGTTGCTTCCAATGCTACTTCCGGTTCACCGTAAGGGTTGGCAAACCGCTCGGCTGCTTAAGAACGATCTCGAAATTTGCAGAGGGCGAGGAAGACTCAAAAACGAGCATGTATTGATTGCGAAGTTCAACCACCGATTTCATCAAATGGGTTGGATCGGTTAAGAATGCGCGGATGCCGCCAGGAATCTCCAACTTCTCCACATTTGTAGATGCAATGATTAAGGCCTTTTGGGCGTTCTTCGAAATGGAAAGCCGGCGAATAGCTTCAGCCATTGACGAAGTTTGAATCAAGTCCACTTCCGGGCCTAACTGGGTAGCGGCATCTGTCAGCGGTGCCTCATTCACGATTGCAAGGGAGATGGGGTAATCGGGGTTTGCAAAATCGGTAATTACCCGGCGGACACCATTTTCAAGAATGTCAAAGTGTTGCCGTTCGAGGCCGGTGACGAAGCGGTGGGCAGGATCGGTTACGGTGACATGGACGAACCGCTTGGATGTGACTTGGGCGGAGAGTGGCAACGCGCTAAGCGCGATGATTACCAGGAGAAAGGATCGCAGCATGTCGATAGTATGTGTTATTTCTTAGTGGGTGGCAAGCCCATGGGGGAGGATATTCCATTGGTAAATAATCGGGTGTCTTGTTCGCTCGCACCTTGGTTGACTGTTCAAAATGGTGCCGAAGCTCTCCAGTTCTACAAAGCGGCATTTGGTGCGCTTGAAACCTTTCGGATGGAAGATCCCGGCGGTGGCGTGGTAGCACGGCTCTCCGTTGATGGGGTGGAGTTTTGGGTAAGTGATGGGGCTGGCGGGCCGGAACCTCTTGGTGGCGGTTCTGTTCGAATGATCCTGACTGTGGCGGATCCGGATGCGATCTTCACGCAGGCATTGGCATCTGGTGCGGCAGAGGTGTTTCCTGTGAGCGAGGACCATGGTTGGCGTCTGGGGCGACTGGTGGATCCGTTCGGACTGCATTGGGAGATTGGACATCCACTTTGACATCTCCAATCCCAGTCAAAATCAGTTCCGATGCCGGAGAGGCTTCGCCGATGACCCAGGTGTTTATCCAACAGATGCAGCTTACGGAACTGGTGGAGCGCATGTTGGGCTATACGGGTAAGGATGTGGAGATGGTGCGCACCGTGATGCAGCGGGGCAGCCTTGTGAGTGGGGCGACGCGGCTGCGCTGGGAGGGCGTTACACTTTCGCTGGATGAGATCGGCGAGGTGCTGGCGCAGTTTCCATCGGCTGATGCGGGGCGTCCCTTCGTTGCTAGTGATTGTATGGGGGCGCAGTTGTTGGAAGGGCGAGTGCCAATTGAAATTCCACGCGAAGCAGCTGCATCGAAACGGCTATTGCGACGGAAAAGTTTTTGGGATATTTTGATGGAATGCGCCAGCGCGGAGCCACTTACTTATGTTGAATATTCTTATCGGATTCGAGCGGACCGCTATCGTCGGGTACTGCAGGTAGCGGAAAGCAGCCTGCTGAAGCAGCGGACCGATTTATTGACTCATGCCGGACTGGTTCAACAGGTTTTAGAGAATGATTTTCGGACGGTGGAGTTGTTCACGCATCGCTGAACCCGTAATTCTATAAAGTATTCCTTGAAGTGAGAGAATAGCCATTGGTTGCCTCCATGAAACGTCGCTCCTTCTTAATCTCTACTCTTTCCATAACTGAACTATTTTCGCAGAAGAGCGTGGATCCGGCGCCGCCTAAAGCTGCTGCGCCTGCGGGCAAAGCGTTGGAGGCGAAAGCTAACACGGATACAACCTTTCACAAAGCTCCCAAGTCACTTGCCAAAGGGGCAGTCACACATGATTGGACCGGATTTCTTGGACCTACTCACGATGCTGTATCTACTGAGACGAAGCTGATCAAGAAGTTTCCCTCTACTGGTCCGCAGTTGGTTTGGGAGTTGAGCAAGGGCACTGGATACAGCTCTCCGGCTGTATCGGGAACCAAGTTGGTGTTCTGTCATCGGCGTGGAAATTTGGAGATTGTGGAGTGCCTGCATCCGGAAACCGGGGAACGGTATTGGCAGCATACTTATCAGACGCAGTTTGAAGATCGGTATGGTTACAACAATGGACCACGGGCGAGCCCGGTGATCGATGGGGATCGCGTTTACACGATGGGGGCTGAGGGCAAGTTTCATTGTTTGAATTTGAACAATGGACAAGTGTTATGGCGTCGCGATATTCCGGCAGAGTTTAAGCTGCCTCAAGATTTCTTTGGAGTAGCCTCCACCCCTTTATTGGATGGCGATCAACTGATCGTCAATGTTGGAGCACCGGGCGGACCCACTAGCGCTGCGTTTGATAAGACGACGGGCCGCATGAATTGGGGGTCAGGAACGGAATGGGGTCCCAGTTACGCATCGCCGATTCCCGCTGTTGTCCATGGGAAGAAACGCGTGTTCATTCTGGCTGGTGGGGAAAGCCGTCCGCCTACGGGTGGGCTGATTATGCTGGACCCGGCTACTGGCAAAGTGGATTTTACTTTTCCCTGGCGCAGCAAGAGCTATGAATCGGTAAATGCCTCTTGTCCGGTTATTTTTGGCAACAACGTGTTCATTTCGGCGAGTTACAAGACGGGCGGGGCCATGCTGGAGATCACGCCCGATTTCAAAGCGAAGCTGGTTTGGACAGCACCCGATTTCGGAATGCATTTCAACACCCCTATCCATAGAGACGGCTATCTATATGGGTTCGATGGACGCAATGAACCCGATGCATCGCTGGCATGTGTGGAGGCGAAGACGGGGAAGGTTGTTTGGCGCAACAATCCGGAATGGACAGAGACGTTCCAGATCAATGGCCAGAACAAAGAACAGCAGATGAGCACGTATCGTGGGAACTTACTGCATGTGGATGGGAGATTTCTGGCGTTGGGGGAAATGGGGCACCTTTTATGGCTGGACCTGACGCCAAGGGGTTACAAAGAAATTTCGCGAGCCTGGTTGTGTGCGGCGAGAGAGACTTGGGCTTTGCCGGTGCTCAGCCGTGGGTTGCTTTATATTGTGCAGAACGGCAAGGATGCGTTGAGCGGGAAAGGTCCCAGGCTGTTGTGTTACGACTTGCGGGACCGTTAGGGAGAAACTATTTGTCGTCTTTCTTCTTGCTGTTCAGCCACTTGGTGGGCGGGTTGATGGCTATCCAGGCACCGACCATCACTAACAACAGGAAAATCATGCCGACTATAGAAAGTGCCATGTCTCCTATGGTACGCTACCCGGCATGAAACTGATTTTCCTGACGGCTTTGTTAGCGGCGACTTCGTTGTTTGCCGGTGATGTCAGCGGCAAATGGGATTTTGCAATTGAACTGGATGCTGGCAGTGGCAACCCTGCTTTTGAATTTCAACAGAAGGGCGAGGCGTTGAGCGGGACTTACACGGGGATGCTGGGAACGGCGAAACTTACGGGCACTGTAAAAGGCCAAAACATTTCCTTCTCATTTGACGCGGAGTTCAATGGTGAGAAGATGCGGGTAGTCTATGAAGGAGCAGTTGATGGCGATACGAAAATGAAAGGCACGGTTAAGCTGGGCAGCTTAGGCAGCGGGACGTTCACCGCCAAAAAGAATTGAATCGTTTCAGTAAGTAAAACAAAATAAACACTTTATTCAAATTCGATAACTTAGCAACCATAGGCCCAATAAGAAAATTCGATTGGACCGGTGGGGCCGGTCAGCTTACGATTGAAGAGTGGCAACTGTTATGGAACCTCCTACTTCTCAGGTCGCAATACTACAAAAGATAAGCAGTATTGTGGCGAGTCAGCGGTCGCTCGATGAGATGCTAGGTGAGATAATCGGATTGACCGTTCAAGTAACTGACTGTGATGCATGTCTGGTCTACCTGTTCGACCATGATACGAATGAAATTGTCTTGCAAGCGTCCCAGGTTCCGCACGCTTCTGAGATTGGAACTTTACGTATAAAAGTTGGCGAAGGTATTACTGGCTGGGTGGCAGAACACCGATCCGTAGTTGCTTTGTCGACACAAGCATTTGATGATGCTCGCTTTAAACGCTTCCCCATTCTGGTGGAAGATACTTACTCGGCATTTCTATCTGTTCCGTTGGTCTCAAGCGGCGAATTAATTGGTGTAATTAACGTTCACCATCGCGACGTTCACAACCATAGTAAAGACGAAATTTCTTTAGTAAGTTTTATGGGTGAGCAGATGGGTACGGCCATCGGCAAAGCAAAGCTGCTTGAGCAGAACGCCAAGCTGCAGCGCATGCTGGAAGAGCGCAAGGTGGTGGAGCGGGCCAAGGGTCTGTTGCAGCGCCGCCATAATTTGTCGGAAGAGGAAGCATATTTGCAGCTTCGGAATGAAAGCAGGCGTTTACGTCGGCCGATGAAGGAACTGGCAGAGGCCATTATCTTCGCCGAAGAGTTGAACAAACGGGCTTCTTTGAACGACCCTTCGCTAAAATAGTGAATTGCGTCCTTACACACCCTTAGTTGCGAGCGGTCATTGGTTGACGATTCTTTCGAATTTCTGGCCAAGGCCGCTCGATACGTCTCAATTCCCCGCTATTGACACCGTCTATCAGACGGAACCTGATGTCCGCGTGTTAGTGCGGGAGCATCATCCCGTTCAAAAACCCAAAGGTGAAATCATATTGGTGCATGGGCTGGAAGGCTCCTGCGATAGCGGTTATATGCGCAGTTTTGCGCATTACGGGGCCACTGCGGGCTGGTGCGTGCATCGGACGAACATTCGGACCTGTGGTCCCACAGAAAACTGGTGCAAGACGCTGTATCATGCCGGTTTGACGACGGACATCAAATTCCTGGTGCGCAGTTTGGTCAAACAAGGCAGAGGGCCAATTTTCATAATTGGATACTCATTAGGCGGCAATCAGGTGTTGAACGCGGCGGCGGAGTTGAGCGTGGAATCGCCAGGGATGTTGGCAGGGGTTTGCGCAGTGTCCACTCCTATCCAGTTGGCACTTTGCGCCAAGAAGATTGAAGAGCCAGCGAACTACGTTTACATGTCGCGATTTCTGACCAGCATGAAGAAGCGCTTGCGCCGAAGGTCGGCTGCCATGCCCGGTTTATTTACGCTGGATGGGTTGGATGACGTGCGGACGATCTATGAAATCGACGATAAGGTGACGGCGCCTAACTTCGGCTTTGGCACGGCAGATAATTACTATCGAACGCAATCATCGGCGCAGTTTCTGGATAGAATCACTGTCCCGGTATTGTTGCTTGCGGCAGAAGATGATCCGATTGTTCCCATTTCCTGTTTCCATCATGCTGGGGTGAAATCAGCGAATGTCCAGTTCGTGCAATTGCCGCATGGGGGTCACGTCAGCTTTTTAGCCAAGGGCGAGCAACGGTTTTGGTTGGACCATTTTCTGTTGGATTGGGCTTCCAAACAATAACGGCTATTGCCGTGCTGGGGATATCAATGGAGATTTTAACCATGCCGTTGACCCAACAACCAACTTCGACACAAAATTCTGCTCTTGACCTTCTGGGGCTGGACCATTTGAAAGCAATCTGCGCTGATAATGGACCCTTTGTTACCGTGTTCCTTCCTGCAAGCCATCCCGGTTCAGCGGACTTGCCACATACAGGACGCATGAAAACAATCCTGCGGGAGGCTGCGGCGGAAATTGAACAGCGTCGATTTACTGATCCGATTGAGCAGTTGTTGAAGCCATTGGAGAAACTGGCCGGGGATCCTGCCATGCTATCCGGTGGAAGCGATTCGGTGATGTATGTAAGCCCCAATACGGCGCACCATTTTAGGCTGCTTTCCCCCATGAGGGAACAACTTACTGTGGCATCTCACCCACATATCACGCCTGCGCTGGGCCATCTGATTCCAGATAAGGAGGTTTATGTTCTGGCGATCTCAAAGAAACTGCTTCGTCTGGGGCGGTGGGAGAACGGGGTGTGTGCAGAAGTCCCATTGCCTGCGGGGATTGTGAAGAGTTTCGAGGAGTCACTACTGCTGGATCAGCCGGACCATGACTTGCAGAATCGGGCTTCCTCGGGTCCGGCAGGTCAACATGGGGTTGCTGTTGCGCGATTTGGAACGGGGGCGGAGCGGGAGCTGGAACATGAACGTCTGCGTCAGTATTTGCGACGTGCTGACCGCGAGTTGTGCAAAGTGTTGAAGGGTGCACCTTTGGTGTTGGTAAGCGTTGCTGAAGAAATGGCGGCATATCAATCGGTAACGGAGCATGCACGAGTTTTATCGGCGCATCCAACCAGTCCTGAACTTTTGAAGTGGACGCAGCTTGGAAAGCTATTGGAACAGGCTGTCTTGGCAGATCGGAAAGAGCAGGCGAACAAGGTGCTTATCGAAATCCGAGAGACGACGCGGCGGGACCACGTCGTCGATGGGGTTCGGCAAGTACTGGAGGCGGCGCACGAAGGTCGGGTTCATAAGTTACTGATCGGAATGGATGCTGAAGAGCAGGGTCTGCTGGGGCCATCGTTTCCGGTGGATGCATCGCGGTTAGAGGGGAAGCAAGACCTGATCAACGCCGCCGCAGTGGAGACTATCCGCATGGGTGGTGAAGTTTTCGTGCTGGACGGGCAGGCGTTGGGGGCAATGGGTTGTGCCGCCATTTTGCGGTATTAAAGGGTTACCAAAGTAAACGCAACTTCACGTGGACGGTTGCGTTTGTTGAAGTAGGAGGTGCGAACAATGACGATTCGCAACACACTATTGGCCGCCGCTTTTACCGTTGGGTTGGGTATCAACACAGCCTGCGCTGGCGGATCTTATGCGGTGAGGTACGCTCCGCCTCCAACTCGCTATGGCATGGTTGGATACGCTCCAGGTCCGGGCTATGTTTGGACGGACGGGTATTGGGATTGGCGCGGTCGGAATTATTTTTGGGTGCAGGGCAGTTGGCGTCGGCCACCGTATGCGCGCGCTGTTTGGGTGCCAGGAGCGTGGCGACCTAACGGAAGAGGCTACGCGCTACGACATGGTTACTGGAGACGGTAAGTTTTGGCAGGGCAAGGGCGCGAAAGGTCGCCCCTGCCTTGGGATTTAGGAGCTACGAAAAGTGGTACTTCTGCGTCTTGGTATCCCACAATACTTTTTTGTTATTGCGCAATGACAGTGTGGCCATGTGCCCACCAATAGCCGCTTGCTGACCCACTTCAATGGGTGCAACTAGTTTGGCTTTGCCTTGAATGGCTTCAATAAAATTGCGAACGTGGGATTGAACGGCATTCAAATCGTTGCCTGGAAGATCAATGGATTCTTCTTTGCGAGCCGCTACCTGGGGCGGTGCCTTGCCAGCGAACTTCTCTGTATAGAAACGAAGTTGTTGGCGATTGAGCACTTCAATGGTCCCTTCGTTCCCCATAAACTGTTCCCCGTACCCATATTGCACATTACCGAAGTAACAGGAATAGTTAATGTGGAACTTGTCGGGATATTCGTAGATGGCGGAAAGCGTATCGGGCACTTCGCGATCATCATTGTCTGTCCAACGGTAAATGCCGCCAGAAGCCATGCAGGACAGTGGTTCCGCTTTACCGCACACAAAATTGGTGATGTCCGTTTGATGTACTAATAGGTCGGTTGAAATGCCGCCGGAATAGTCCCAATACAAACGCCATTGGTAGTAGCGCTGCTTATCGAAGGGACGTTGCTTGGCACTGCCCAGGAACTTTTTCCAATCGGTGTTTTGTTCGTCAGCCTCTTTGGGGATGTTATAGCGCCATGCCGGATTGTCGGGTAGAGAATTGCGATACCAGAAGGCGCGCACGTAGTGGACGTCGCCGATCATACCTTGGGCTACCATTTCCTTGGCTCGGATATAGAGGGAGTTGGAACGATTCTGCGTACCCACCTGAATCACCTTGCCTGATTTCTTAGCTGCGCGGACCAGTTCGGCGCCTTCCTCAATGGTGTGGGCCAAGGGTTTTTCAATATAGACATGCTTCCCGGCGGCCAGTGCGGCCAGTAACATTTCATGATGCAAATGTTCTGGCGTGGTGATGAAGACAGCGTCAATCGATTTATCGGCCAGCAGTTCTTTGTAATCTACGTAAGTCTTGGGAGTGTTCTTGCCCAGGGTTTGAATTTGATCCTTCCCTTTGGCCAGATTGCCGACATAGGTGTCGCACGTGGCAGTGACTACCGTGCCATCGGGAACACCTTTGTACATCATGTTCATGACGTGCATGCCTCGGGCCCCGGTGCCGATCCAACCCACTTGGATCTTGTCATTTGCAGCAAGTGCGGCCACCGGTGCGGCGGCAGCTAGCGCAGTGCCAGCGGTGCGTACAAAGTTACGACGGGAAAGATCGTCATTCATGGCTGTTGTGCTCCTTTTTGATGGTGAAACGACAGGATAACAAAACCAGGCTTGCAGAGGGCGAGATTTTGTTTGTTGGCGTATGATGTGTGTATGCTTAGTTACCACGTGGCCTTTTATCTACCGCGCACCTCTGGGGCAATGGTGGTCGCCGAGGCGCTTGATTTTCCAGGGGCTGTTACGCAGGGATTCGATTTGCCCGATGCCCGGTTGATGATAGCCAGCGCTATGGAAGATCTGGCGGGAATACTGATGGAAGAAGGCAAGCCGCTGCCAGTACCTGACGTTGATGTACGAGCTGTGGATGCGGACTTGATTGAGATTGTTCCCCTGTCTGTACATGTTGGGACTTTGCGCGTGTGAAGCGTCACGAATTGGTGGATCATTTGCGCCGCAAGGGTTGTATTGTGGAGCGTGAAGGTGGTCGTCATACCATTTTCAAAAATCAGGCAACCGATGCGAAAGCCCCAGTGCCTCGGCATGGCGAAATAGATAACTTGTTGGCCCGCAAGATCTGTCAGCAGCTTGGGGTCATGCCCATTCGGTAAATATAATTGACAACAGTCAGCACGACAAGGTACTGGCCGTTGAACAGTCACTGCGCTTTAGGCTATACGCTTCTTTAGAAGATCAGCTTCACTCCTAGTTGTGCCTGACGAGGGTCGCCCAGGCCGCTGGTGATGGTTCCGTCGAAGTTGAAAAGCAGCCCAGTCACTTCCGGCTTCTTGGGGTTGGCCGAGTTGAACAGGTTGAAGACATCGACAATTCCTTGCACGGTGAATCGTTCATTCAGCTTGAAGGCTTTCAATGCCCGGAAGTCAAAGGAATAGAATTCGTTGTTCTTGCGCAGGGTATTGCGTTTGATGATGGTCCCATTGGCCTGGATGCGGTTTGCGACAGTCAGAGGCTGCGCGGACCGAGTGCTGAAGCGTGGTGATAACTCAATGCCCCATGGCCCTTGCCACAAACCGAAGGCGTTGAAGCGATGACGCTGGTCGCGATCAGAGTAGTTGTACTCTGGCTTGAAGTTGGTGGCTGCGGCATAGCGGAAAGAGAACGGATCCCGTTCGTTATCGTCGTCAGAATAATCAGTGGATAGCTGATAATTCATCTGAGCTTGAAACTTATTGGAGAACTGCTTGGTCATGCCGATTGTCAATCCGCGGAAAAGCGATTTGGCGGAAGATTCAACGGTGGTCAATGTTCCCACGCCGTTCTTTCCATCAGCACCAAGTCCGGTGGAGAATGGGGAGCCGAACGCCGGGTCGTTACGATTTACGAAGCGAGTCAAATGGACGCCTTTGGCGTAATTGAATGTCCCAAAGACTTTCAATCCAGGGGTCAGCAATTGTTCCAACGTCGCTGACCACGAGTAAGTGCGGGGATTCGTATAGTTCTTATCGAACACAAAAATATCTGGATGATCTACTGGTAGTGAAGATGTGTTGGGAATGAGATTGGGGTAAGTAGGAGGAGTAACACCGAAGCCATTAAAGAATGACGCTTGGAAGATACTCTGGGCAATGGAGCCATTGGTGGACCGCGGGCTGGCGAGTTGCAAGCCCGGAGTACGCGCATAGAATACCCCACCGTTGA
Organism: Acidobacteriota bacterium; assembly: GCA_031394025.1. Taxonomy (GTDB): domain Bacteria; phylum Acidobacteriota; class Terriglobia; order Bryobacterales; family Bryobacteraceae; genus JANXSF01. The sequence goes on along the minus strand of JANMWO010000617.1, from coordinate 9,217 downwards.
TGCGGATTACGGTTTTACCCAGCCCGGCGGGGTCCCACGTTAAACCTAAGCGCGGCTGAAACTGCTTCATAGAAGACGGAATGTTGCCATCGGAAGGGAAACCTTTCTTGCCGATCAGGTTCGCAAAAAACACTTGGCTTGCTGGAGTTTGCGGGCTGGGTTGCACTTGGGCGTCCCAACGCAGGCCGTAACTCAGAGTAACTTTGCGATTTACTTGCCATTTATCTTGGATGAACAAGGCTGGTTCCAAATTCGGGATAGTCTGAGTGCCAGCATCGTTGACTGATTTCCCATTCACGCCGGTGAACTGAAGGAATAAAAGCAGGGGTCCGGTGATGTCGGTTCCAGTGGGGCATGCGCCAGTTGCGTTGGCCGTGCCGTTGCTGCACTCCACATATTTTGGACCTTGGTTGACGTAGTTGATAAATCCAGGAACGCTGGAAAAAATATAGCGGGTGTTGGCGAACCCGATAAAGGTTTGGGTGGTGCTGGTGCGGTTCAGCTCAAAGCCCATCTTAATGTTGTGTGCGCCCTTGATGAGGGTGAAGTTGTTGTTGATCTGAAAACGAGTGTCGTGATCTTCAACCGGAATAAAGAACGGTTCACCAAATCGGTAAGAGCCAGCGAAGTCAATGCCAGTGTCTGGCAGGGGACGGTTTTGGCCACCGATGTTGGGACCGTTGTATTTACGAGGCCTGTCTTCACGGGAAAATTGAAAGCGCAGTTCATTGAGAGTGCTGGCGCTGATGGTGGTGTTCAGCGATCCGCTGAATGTATTTACGAATCCACGTTCCGAAGCGTTGGCAGAACGGGCGTAGGAATCCACATCGAAGGTTCCGTTATCTTGATTGGATCGCGAGTAGTTGTAGCGAAGGTTGAGTAAGTTGCGGGGGCTGAGGTTCCAATCAATTTTACCCAACAGAGCATTCGCATCGTTGGTGCGGGTAATTGGCCCGTTCTCGTTAGTAACACCGAACTTGGTAGCAAAAAGGTCAACCAGGCGAGGGTCAATGCGCTTCGCATTATTTTGCTTGGTTTGGCGGAAGATTTGTTGATCGTAGGCCAGAAAGTAGAACAATTTATCTTTCTTTACGGGGCCGCCAATAGTGCCACCGAACTGATTTTGTTTGAAGTCGCTGATGGATGTGCCGTCGGACTGGGCGGAGGTGAGGCTGGAAAGCTTCAGAAACTCGTGCAGCGTTCCGTGCACCTGATTGGTACCAGATTTTGTAACAACGTTGACAAAGCCACCGGAACTGCGCCCGAACTCGGCGGGTGCCCCGTCGGAGACCACTGAGAATTCCTTGACCGCATCCAGGTTGACTGTGAACGCTGGGCGCTGACCACCACGCTGTTCGCCAAAAAAGGGATTGTTGTTGTCGGCCCCGTCAATGGAAATGTTGTTCGCAATACCCTTCTGGCCATTCACCGATATCTCATTTCCATCGGGCCCTTGGACAATGGCCACCCCTGGGGTGAGATTCATGAAATCGTAAAAATTACGGCCGTTGTTGGGAAGGGAACGGATGGAGTTCTTGTCAATGTAACTGGAACGTTCCACTGAAGAAGTTTCAATCACAGGGATGTTCCCTTCTACGTTGACCGTTTCTTTGACGCTAACCACGCTTAGGGTGAGGGTCAAGTTGATGGATTGTCCAACGGCCAGGTCGAAACCATCGCGGACCAGGGTACCGAAGCTTGGGGCGGTGGCGCTGATCTTGTAACCACCCAATGGAAGTTGCACGGCGCGGAAGCGTCCAGCGCCATCGGTCGTCAATTTACGCTGATAGTTCGTATCCGTATTTTGGACGACGACGGTGGCTCCTACAACCGAGGCTGCGGATGGATCGACTACAATGCCTTCGATAGATCCGGTGTTGGCTTGGGATTGGCTCCAAATGGGCGACGTCATAAGGAGAGAGGTAAGCAAATAGAGGTGGATTTTAGATGGTAGTTGCATAGGTGTGTTAGGTTGAAGACTCCGGGGATTCGAATACTGATTCCTGTGGCTTAAGAATCGATTCAAAAAGCAAAAGATTTTAATGTGACGGTATGGGAGACAACACGAATCTAGCTCTAACTTATATTTTTCTGGTAATTTTGGGGTTTTTGTATTACGATTGTGGAAGAGTATTACTTATGCAGACTACCCTTACAACTAAAGGCCAAGCGACCATTCCGAAAGGGGTGCGAGATCATTTGAACTTGAAACCGGGCGATAAGGTTGAGTTCGTGCTTTCGGAAACGGGTGAAGTGGTGTTGAAGAGCCGGGGCCATAGCCTACTTGACCTTTTTGGCATGCTCAAGGGCAAAGGTGTGAATAAGAAAGCGCTAACGGTTGAGCAGATGCATGAAGAAGTGAGTGAGGGAGTCAATCAGAAGTTCAAAAAGGCTGCAGCCGGGCAGTAATCAACAAATAGAATGATTGGCCTTGATACTAACGTTCTTTACCGTTTGTTGTTTGTCGATGATGAGCGTCAATCGGGAATGGCTCGAGATTTTGTTCGTGCGGGAGTGGAAAGAGGGGAAAGCTTTTTCCTCAACTCCATTGCTTTGTGCGAGTTAGTTTGGCTGATGCGACGACAGGGATTAGACCGTGGGGACATTGTCATAACTCTGGAAAGCTTATTGACAGCGACCAACTTCGAGGTGGAGCGGCGGGATGAGACCTGGGCGGCTCTGGGCGATTACAAAAGCAAAGGTGCCGATTTTGCCGATCATCTAATGGGTCACGTGAACGCTGCGTTTCACTGTCAAACTACCATCACATTTGATGGCGGGCTTAAGCGGAGCAGCAACTTTCAAGTTTTAAGTTAGTCAATTCCCATACTCGATATCATGTATGTTGGCCAGTCAGCGCGTTAGCCAGTTAAGCTAAACGCTCCAAAATCGGTCTATAAAATGTTTCGTCGCTCTTTCGGAAAACTGTCTCCAGGCGATCTAATTCAGATGATTCCTCCGCAGTCAGGCCGAGTGTGTACTTGTTTTCGATAAGGGCCTGAAAGCGGGCGCTGGCGGGGTCTGATTTCTCCTCCAGGGTTTCCAGGATTTGAACTGCTATGGCGTCTTGCCGCTTGCGGGGAAGCGTCACAACGCGCTTCAGAGCTTGTTCAAGCAGTGTACTTTTGGTCTGATTTCTTTTTTACCCGAAGAGAGCGCCATGCCTTCAGTTTACTTGAAATTGCGCCTTTGGCAGCCGTTCAAACCGACATCCTACCTGGAATTCTCCGTTTTCCTATTCCACTAGTGCTATACTTAATCTTGTCAAACCTAAGCAGTGGGCGAAAGCCCACTTTTTTATTGGTCGAGTGATATTCAATGGCTCAGGCCTCAGCAGTTGTAGAAAAGATAACGGCGTTAGCAGAACAAATCGGCGACCCGCAAGGGATTGAAATCGTCGAAGTAGATATTTTGGGTGGTGGCGTTCACCGGGTTGTTCGGATCCTGATTGACAAGCCGGAAGGTGTGACGCACGGGGATTGTGAACTGCTTTCGCGCCAGTTAAGTGAAATGTTGGATGCCGGAGACGTGATTCCCGGGGCAGCGTATACGTTGGAAGTCAGCTCTCCTGGGGTTGATCGTAAACTTACCAAGCCAAAGGATTTTGAGAGGTTCAAAGGCCAGAAGATCAAGGTTTCCCTGAAAGCACCTGTAGATGGGGAAAAGCGCTACGAAGGCGTACTTGAGGACTTTGAATCCGATGTGCTTACCTTGTCTGTTCGACAGGGAAAAGCGAAAGAGCCAAAGCTCGTTCGAATTGGATTTGACCAAATCGACAAAGCGAATTTGAAGTTTGAATGGTAATTCGGGTAGGAACTGGAAAAGAGAGTTAAACGTGGCAAGCATTTATCAATCTATCGAAATCCTAAGTAAAGAAAAAGGGATTGATCCACAAATCGTGATGGACGCTGTGAAGGAAGCCATGCTGGTGGCTGCTCGCAAGCACTTCAAGACTACTGAAGAGCTGGCTGCAGAATTCGACCAGGCTTCTGGAGAGTTGCAGATTTTTGCCGTCAAAAAGATAGTGGAAGAAGCTGCTGATCCTGCGCACGAAATTTCTTTGTCTGACGCGAAGAAGATCGACGCGAGCGCTGAAGTGGGTGGCGAGGTTCGTTTTCCCAAAAAAGCGGAAGGCTTGAGCCGGGTTTCTGCCCAAACATTTAAACAAGTCATTTTACAGAAGCTGCGGGAAGCAGAACGCGACACAATTTTCACAGAATACGCACATCGGGTGGGGGAACTTGTCACTTGTGTGGTGAAGCGGATTGAAGGTCCGGATCTGGTTCTGGACATGGGCAAGACCGAAGCCCGCCTACCGAAGAAGGAACAATCCAGGCTAGAGAATTTTTCCATTGGGGACCGGGTTCGCTGCATTATTAAGAGCGTGGAAAAAAGTGGCAAAAACGCTGGGGTGATTCTTTCCCGTGCCGATGCTGACTTTGTGAAACGGCTGTTTGAGCAGGAAGTCCCGGAAATTTACGACAACACCGTTGTGATCAAAGCTTGTGCCCGGGAAGCTGGCGAACGGACGAAGATTGCCGTGTTCAGCAGGGATCGCGATGTGGATTGCGTGGGTGCTTGCGTCGGTATGAAAGGGATGCGCGTGCAATCTATCATCCGGGAATTGCGCAGCGAAAAGATTGATATTATTGAGTATTCTGAAGATCCGATTGTGTTTGCTACGCACGCATTGAGTCCGGCTAAGATCAGCCGCGTGACCATTGTGAACGCTACCGATCGGCACATGGAAGTGATCGTCGAAGATACGCAGCTTTCGCTTGCGATTGGCAAGAAAGGGCAGAACGTACGCTTGGCGGCGAAGTTGATTGGCTGGAAAGTAGACATTAAGAGCGAAGAAGAAAAACGTCAGGAAGTTGAGACGGCAATGTCGGCGATGATTGTTCCAGGGGCTCCGGTGAGCGTTTTGATGGAACACGGATTGGCCGCTGAAGTGATTGAAAAACTGGTTGAAGCGGATATTGGCACGGTGGAAAAGCTGGGCTACATGACTCCTGAAGATCTGGAAGCATTGCCCGGTATTGAGCCGCAAATGGTGGATGCCATCCAGCAGGCAGTCAATGGTTATTACAGCCAATTTGAAGAGCCGATTGTTGAAATTCCCGCAGAGATTCCAGTTGCTGAAGTTTCGGATGCCGAAGTCCCCGCTGCTGAAGTGCCTGCTGCCGAAGCCCCCGCTGCTGAAGTTCACTTAGAAACACCAGCGCCAGCTTCCGTTGAAGCTGTGGCTGAAAATGAGATTAACGCCGCGAAACCTGCGGTTGAAGTGATGGATCATACCCCGGCGGCGGAGAAATCCGCTGAGGGTACGGAGGGAGTTCAGTCTTAGAATCTGGTACCATAGCTTGGGATAATCTCCCAAGCGAGGCCGACGGTAATCAGCAGACGTCCAACGTATGAGTAAAATCCGTATCAACGAACTGGCTCGGGAGCTGGAAGTGAAGCCAAGCGCAATTATTGATCTCCTCCCGGAACTGGGCGTTACCGAAAAAAAGACCCACTCCAGTTCGATTGAGGAAGATGCTGCTTTGGTAGTCCGGAAACGGCTTGCCGAGAGCGGAAAGTTAGGTACAGAACCGGAACATGGCCACCATGCCCCCAAAGTGCAGGGTGATCTGTTCGATTTACAAGTGATAGAAACTCCAGTAAAGGCAGAGACGCCCAAAGCAGTTGAAGCGCCCGCCCCAAAACCTCCGGCGGAAACGCCCCTAGCTGCATTGCCTGTTGCCCCGCGTCCCGCGCCCGTCGCGGAGACTCCTGTGGCGGCGACTGCTGCTATTGCAATAGAAAAGCCTGCAATAGAAAAGCCTACAATAGAAAAGCCTGCAAAAGAAAAGCCAGCAGCAGAAAAGCCAACTGTTGAGACCCCAATTATCCGGTCTGCACCCATGCCGTTGCGTCCACCGCTAGGCAGTGGCACTGCACCGCGCATCCACATTCCGCTGGCCCAGGCGCATGTTCCAGCACCTCCACCAAGCGTTCCAGTTCCACCGTCGGCTCCCGCACCTCCGACGATTCCTGTAGTCGAAGCACCTCCTGTTGCCGCCGCACCGCCGGTTGCTGTTGCGCCCGCTATGCCTCAGGCACCAGCGAATCCCGCTCCTGCTGCTCCGCTGCCGCCAGTTTCCGCACCAATGCCTGGTCGGGCCGTTTCTATTCCGGCGCGACCGTTGCCAATGGCTCCCAAGCCTGGCCAAATTTTAAGTGGACCTCGTCAGGCATTTCCGCATTCCCCGGCAGCACCGGCCATTCCGCGACCGCCGATTGCTGGTGCCATCCCAGGTGCACCACGTCCGCCACAATCCACGCCGCAGTTGCCCCGCCCTCCCATTGGGCGTCAGGGAGATCGTCCTGGTGGATCGCCGCAGGCAAGAACTTATCCATCACAGCAATCCCATTCCGGTGGAGCTCCACAAACGAATCCCGGTGGTGGGATTAAGCCGCCGCTTGCAGGTCAACCGGCAGCCCGGCCCATTGTCCCACCAAGACAAGACATTTTAGATCGACTTCGCCAACAGGCGCAGCAGGTTCCGGCCAAGGGAATGCCTGGCACTCCTTCGCCCCGCCCAAGTGGTGGGCCTTACATGTCCCAGCGCCCAGGCACGGCTGCTCCAGGACAACCGATTTACCAGGGTCGAGTACGACCCGGACAGACAATTGCCCCGCGCCCTGGCGCACCTGGAACCCCATATCCAAGTGGACCCGGTGGCGGTGGTGGTTACCCCGGTGGTCCGGCAGGCCGCAGCAGCATGCAGCGCCGCGGTCCACACCCGACATCTCCCGGTGGTCGTGGTGGCCCAGGTGGAGTAACGCTTGAACCGCCAGTGCTGCCAGTGGCAACCGATACGCAGCGTCGTACCGATGCTGCTAAGCGCCGTCATGATCCGTCTCGTGATCGTGAGTCAGAGCGTGAAGGCAAGCTGAAGCCAATGTCGCGGCGGCATGAAGTTCCAGAACTTCCGCCAATTGATCGCGAGATCACCATTTCCGAAGGCATCACTGTCAAGGAATTGTCCGACAAGCTTGGCGTACGTGCCAATCTGTTGATCAAGAAACTGGTGGACGTGAAGAAAGTGTTCGCGTCTATTAATCAATCTTTGGATGCGAAATTGGCCGGCGAACTGGCGCGCGAATTTGGCGCATCGGTGAACAAGGTCACTTACGAACAAGAACATACGCAGGATATCGATCTGGCTGAAGATCCTAAGGATCTGATCCGTCGCGGTCCTGTGGTTACCATCATGGGCCACGTCGATCACGGTAAGACTTCCTTACTGGATGCGATTCGCCAAGCCCGTGTGGCCGAGCGCGAAGCCGGTGGTATTACCCAGCATATTGGTGCCTACCAAGTGGAAAAGAATGGCAAGAAGATTGTCTTTATCGACACTCCTGGCCACGCGGCGTTTACCCGGATGCGTGCTCGCGGCGCTAAGGTAACCGACATTGTAATCTTGGTGGTGGCCGCCGACGATGGCGTTATGCCGCAGACCAGAGAAGCGATCGACCATGCCAAAGCGGCTGGTGTTCCAATCATTGTAGCCATCAATAAAATTGACAAGCCCGATTCCAACCTGGATCGCATTAAGCAGCAATTGAATGACCTTGGATTGTTGGCTGAAGATTGGGGCGGCGACGTGGTTATGGTTCCGGTCTCAGCAAAAGCCAAGACTAACCTGGATCTGTTGCTGGAAATGGTTTTGTTGGTTTCAGAAATGTTGGACTTGAAGGCCAACCCTTCCCGTCCTGGTTTAGGTTCGGTATTGGAAGCCAAATTGGACAAGGGTCGCGGACCTGTGGCCACCGTGCTGGTGCGTAACGGCATCATGCGCGTCGGCGACTTCTTCATCTGCGGTTCGGTGTTCGGCAAAGTCAGGGCGATGTTTGACGACCGCGGTAATCAGGTTCGTGAAGCAGGACCTTCTACGCCGGTTGAAGTGTTAGGTTTGGAAGCATTGCCGGAAGTTGGCGATACAGTCCAAGTGGTAACCGATACGGCCAAGGCCAAGCAGATTGTGATGTACCGCGAATCGCAAGCGCGCGAAGCGGCCATGGCCAAGAACAAGCGCATGACGCTGGAACAACTTCACGCTCAAATGAAAGAAGGCGAGCTGAAGGATCTGAACCTGATCATCAAGACCGATGTCGGCGGCACTGCCGAAGTACTCTCTGACACTTTGACTGCTTTAACGAACGACAAAGTTCGGGTTCGGGTATTACATTCCGGTGCTGGTGCCATTACGGAAACTGACGTACTGCTGGCAACCGCATCGAACGCGATAATCATCGGCTTCAACGTAAAGCCAGAACGTACGGCGCAGGCTGTAGCGGATCGGGAAAAGGTGGATATCCGCCTGCACTCGATCATTTACGAAGTTACCGATCAGATCAAACGGGCCATGGTTGGCTTGCTGGATCCGGTGTTCAAGGAAGTTTATCGTGGTCGCGCGGAAGTCCGCGAAGTGTTCCGCATCAGCAAGGTGGGTGCGGTGGCTGGTTGCATGATCATCGACGGCACCATTGGGCGCGACAACGAAGTGCGCATTCTCCGCGACAAGGTTGTGGTCCACACTGGCAAGGTGATGGCCTTGAAGCGCTTCAAGAACGATGCCAGTGAAGTTCGCGAAGGATTTGAATGCGGTATTTCCATTCAGAACTTCAACGACCTTAAGTCTGGCGATATTATTGAAGGCTTTGTGAACGAGAAAGTCGCTCATGAACCTATGCCCTAAGGCTGTTCTTAACTAGAGCTGGTTCTTAAAATGAATAGAAAAGGCAGACGGTTGCGTCTGCCTTTTCTATTTTTAAGCCTTGGGATGGGACTTATCGTAAACAGCCATAATATCGGCCAGAGAAACATGGGTATAGCGTTGCGTGGTGGTCAACCGCGCATGACCCAATAACTCCTGAATAGCCCTAAGATCTGCCCCGTCATTCAACAAATGAGTGGCATAAGCGTGACGCAAGCTATGCGGATGCAGGGAATCGTCCCCTGCCAGCATACGCGAATAGAACTTCACAATTTCCCTCACGCTGCGGTCAAATATCCTTGCACCCTTGGTGTTGGTGAACACGGCCATCTCTCCGGGTTTGGCGATCCGGTCCGCCAGATAGGCTTCCAGTGCTGCGGCGGCTTTGGTTGCATAAGGAACTTGCCGCTCCTTCTTGCCTTTTCCGCGCACCCGCAGCCATCGTTCCGATC
>JANMWO010000386.1:0-3141 GCA_031394025.1 Acidobacteriota bacterium | reverse complement strand
GGAGTTCCTCCAGACATGGCGGATATTTCGCCGTCCACAAATTCACTCTTGTATTCGGCAGCCCGATCAAGTGTAAGATAATCGGCTTCAGCTAGAGTCAACATCCCTAATTATCGCAGTACCCAACGGATTCCTTACTGGCATCGTCAATATCAACATGCGAACACACTTGATTCTTTTGACGCTAAGCACCGCGATCACGTTCGGCCAACCAACTGCCGAGCAAACACAGACCTTCAACCTTGGGTCATCGGCGACACCTAGCGACCTTCAGGACATGACTTCGCTACTGCGCGTCACTGGCGGCTTGGAACACTTGACCACGGCGCCGCAACATATAACAGTGAAGGGAACTGCGGCGGAACTGGCAATCGCCGATTGGTTGTTCCACGAACTGGATCAGCCCACGGGTTCTACTTACGAAATTGCAAAGAACGATTCCATGCGTGTGATCTTCGTCGCTGAAACAGCATCTTCTCGCGATCTTCAGGAGATGGGAACCGTCGTTCGTTCCACCGCCAATAGCCGCAAATTGTTCATTCACGGCAGTAAAAGAGCCATGGCCGTTCGTGGCACGGCGGAAGAGTTAGCGCTAGTGCAGTGGCTGGTTCAACAACTGGATCAGCCTGCATCTGCTGACATAGCGAAGCGATCGCCAGCCGATTATAAGTTCAGTACTGACGATGCCGTGCGTATCTTTTACACTGCCCAGGTTGGGCAACCGCTTCAGGAACTCTGCACCAGAGTCCGCACTTCCATCAGAATTCCTCAGATGTTCGCCTACAATCATCAAGGCGCCCTGGTAGTGCGCGGAACTGTAGATCAACTGGACAAGGCGGGAAAGTTGGTGGTTGGGGAAGCCCGTTAAACTTACTGGAATCCTTTCAGCCCAAGATAGAATCAGAAGAACATGTCTACCGAAAAAATCGCGCTGGTAACCGGTGCCAATAAAGGGATTGGACTTGAAACGGTCCGTCAATTAGCCTCCAAAGGCGTCCATGTGCTGCTTGGAGCTCGGGACATTGCAAAGGCGTCGGCAGCAGCACAACCGCTGATCGCCAGTGGGTTGAAAGTGGAGCCCATTGAATTGGACGTCACCAACTCCGCTCACATTGCCTCGGCTGCGGCCATGATTCAGGCAAAGTTTGGCAGGCTGGATATTTTGGTGAACAATGCGGGCATCATGGTGGAGGCTGTGGATTGGACCCAAAACACCACCATTGACGTGACCGCTGCAATTCTACGACAGACATACGATACTAACTTTTTCGGGACAGTGGCGGTGACGCAGGCGTTGCTGCCACTGGTCATAAAAGCACCAGCGGGACGCATTGTGAATGTATCCAGCATAATGGGTTCGTTGTTGTTTCACGCTAAACCAGATTCACCCATTTATGATTCAAAGCCATTCGCTTACGATTCGTCAAAAACGGCATTGAACGCCTTTACCATCCACTTGGCGCACGCTCTAAAAGGTACAGCAGTGAAGGTGAATAGCGCGCACCCTGGTTGGGTGAAAACTGAAATGGGTGGTGCTGGGGCCATGTTGGATATCCCCGAAGGAGCAGCTACAAGCGTTGAGCTTGCCTTGCTGGAAGCAGATGGGCCAACCGGCGGGTACTTTCATTTGGGCAAACCGCTCCCCTGGTAACCGGGCTGTTAAATCAGAATCCGAAACGTGAATATCTTACTTGTGGGGGTTGTCGCGTCGGACGGCACGGCTGCCAGAATTCCGTATTCGCCTGGTCCTAACGCAGTAGGAATCACCATGCGAAACATGTTCTCACCCAGCTTTTCTGCGCCGAAAGCGATTGCCCCTTTGGCCACTCCACTCTTCTTATTTACTGGCCCAACCTTGAAAGAGCGAGCTCCGTCTTCCAATTTCAAGGGCAGCAGGATATAGGAATTCACGGTCAGGCCCTTGGCCGTGGAAATCACAATCTCAATGGGATTTGCTAGGAAATTACGGCTACTAGGACCGGCCAGTTCACCATTCAGATCCTTCTTCACAATGCCAGCGCTGAGTATGTTGTTCATGGCACCGCTGGTTTTCCATTCCACATCTTCCGTGATCAACTCAAAATATTCGCCGTTCTTTTTGTAGAACAGCCCTGGGCCAGGAACCATAGCCTTCGCTGCGGCTACTACGGGCTTGGGAGTTGCGGAAGGTTGGGGGCTGGTGTCTCCCTTGCCTTTGTCCAGCATTTCCGTGATCAAACGTTCGGATACACCAGCTTCTTTCAGAATCACCAGTTCATTGGCACCAAGCATGTAAATGCCGGGCTGATGGCGGATCACGCTGACAATCAGATCTTCACTCATGCCGGACTTCACCAGTTTCAGAATGCCTTCGTTGTTCATCGTATCCTGACTGAAGACGCCGACGGCTAGCACTACCAAAATAAGAATAGATTTTAAGAGGTGTGTCATTTTCTTCCAATTGTACCCAACTGCCATACAGGTTAAACTGAGTTGTGTGGGGACGTAGCTCAGATGGATAGAGCGGTCGCCTCCTAAGCGACAGGTCGGCAGTTCGAATCTGCCCGTTCCTACCACATACTCCTACGGTTTTCCTGAAGCATTCCAATCTGGCGGTTCTATCCCTAACAAGTGATGTACAAAAAAATCGTAGCGTTTTCTATCTCCATAGACTCCGCCAGTATTGTGGCCTTGTCCGGGCAGCATCAGGAAATCAAATATCTTGTTGGCTTTAACCAGTGCATTGACCACTTGCAGTGTGGAGGCGGGGTCAACGTTGTTATCCAGTTCGCCCACCGTAAGCAGTAACTTCCCTTGTAACTTACTGGCATTTTCCACATTGGAGCAAGCAACATAATGCTCACCTAAGGGCCAGCCCATCCACTGTTCATTCCACCAGATTTTGTCCATCCGATTGTCATGACAGCCGCACGATGAAACGGCAACCTTGTAGAACTCCGGATGGAACAACAGCCCGCCCAATGCATTTTGGGCTCCGGCAGAATGACCGTAAATCCCTACTTTGGAAATGTCGTAAAAAGGATACTTGGCTGCTACCGCTTTGTGCCAAAGAATGCGATCAGGAAATCCCGCATCGGCAAGATTCTTCCAAGCCACATTGTGAAATGCTTTTGACCGATTGGACGTGCCCATTCCATCCAC
>JANMWO010000528.1:0-15495 GCA_031394025.1 Acidobacteriota bacterium | reverse complement strand
TCTTACCAAAGCCCTTTGCTGTGATGGCTGGACTGCCAATCCCTTGCTTTACCAAGTAGTCCAAAACCGCTTGGCTACGTTGTTCTGAAAGTTTCTGATTATATTCATCACCGCCAACGCTGTCCGTATGGCCTTCCACTTCCAACTTCAATCCTGGATGACCCAAAATGATGCCCGCTACTTTTGAAAGTTTTTCACGAGCGCCTGAACGCAAGCTATACTTCGCAGTGTCAAACAACACATCGGACATGTTGACAATTAAGCCTCTTGCAGAATCGCGTGTTTCAAGAATCAGGTTGAATTGAGTTAGTAACTGAGTTCGTAACTCCTCTTTCTCTTTCTCTGCCTGCATTCTAAGTCGTTCTGCTTCTGCTGTGGCCATCTTCGCGTTTGCTGTTTCTGCCTTGGCCATTTCCCGAGCTTCTTCCAACTTACTGCGTTCCGCCTTGGCGGCAAGTTGAGCCTGTTCTGCTTGGGACTTGGCATTTTCTAATTCACGCATGGCCGCCAGACGGCTGGCTTCCAGACGAGCCCGTTCCTGGGCCGCCCCTTCCGCTGCGGTTACGGCAGCAGCGCGCGTGGCATCCACTTCTGAGCGGGCTCGGCTAGCTTCTAATTGAGCAGTAGTGCGATCTGCTTCCGCCTTGGCCCGGCGCTCGGCTTCCATTCTTTGATCCGTTTCTGCCTGGGTGCGCAAGACTAATGCCGCTGCCGCTTCATCTTGAGCCTTGGTTTCACGTGCGGCTGAACTGGCTCGTTCGTTGGCTAAGAAAGTCTCATCCATCTTCTTCATCGTTATGATGCGGGCATCTTCGGCCATCTGAACGGCTTCGCGGGCCACCGTGCCAATATTCTTCTTACCGCCCTTACCGATCAAATAACCTTCGGCGTTGAGCAGGCCAATTTCCGCTTTGTGGAAAGTATCGGCGGCGTATTGCGGTGCACCAGCCCAACGGGCAATCTGCACAGCATTGCGAGCTTGATACAACTCCAACGGAACTTTTGGATCGAGAGCAATCGGTTTAAGATCCTTCGGATTCACATTCAGCACATACTGGCCTCTTTGAAGGAGTTCAAACTTAGCATCCATCTGCTCAATGGTGCCAGTGGTATCGGGTCGAATGAAATTTTCCATTACTACCACGTCACTGGGTTGTGTAACGGCAAAGTAAGGTTCCGCAGTAACAAACAATCCAAAGGATTGCAGTTCAGAGGTTGCGGATAACTTGCTGTTGCCACCGTTCAGCAACACTTCCCCGATGTTTGTTGCCCGACCCTCGGGTGTAACTGCCCACATTACATAAGTAAGATACTCCGGTCCGTACTTAGTGGCCGGGCTCATCTTAGACATGTAAGTGTCAATCTTAATGACACCTTGCTTACTCTCCACCTTGGCTTCGCCTTTGGCGTCAATCATCAGATCTGTACCGCGGAGGCCAACCATTGTGGACCCACTGCGGTGATGATAATTGATCGCTTTGGTGGTACGGGAAACCACAGTCACCCGAAAAATCGGTACTGGCCCAGAAGCGTTTTCCGGAACGCCCTGTTGCGTTGGATTGCGGGCTTGCGGTGCTTGTGCCAACAACAATCCGTTTAACATCAAGTAAATTGGGATTCTCATTTTCATACTCTTATTACCTTCTTTGAGGGCTCTTGTCCCTGAATTATGCGGATTGCCAACACGAGTTTTAGGCGTGAGCTGCGGCCTGATAAGCCTTCGTTCCAGCGTCAATGGCAGTCTTGATACTTTCCTTGGTCCTGGCCATTTCCGTCCGACCCTTTTCTACTACTCCAGCCGCGGAATTCATAACATCGTTGGCCTGATGCTTTACTTCATCGGCGGCATATTGCATCCGATTGGTAAGCAGGTTTCTAGTGGCAAGGCCAGACTTGGGAGCAAATAGCACCCCTAAGGCAATGCCAGTGCTGATGCCCATCAAAAATCCTAAAGTGCAGTCTCTATTGTTCATGACGTATATCTCCTTGTTCTATTTCTACTTTTCGTGTGGTGAATACTTGGTGAGTAAGGAAAGCAACTTAGTCGCCGCTGCTGGTGATGTCATATCGCCAGTAACAATTTCCTTAGTCTCCAGGCGCTTGCCATACAGTGCTTCGTTGTCATCCAGGTCAGGGCGAAGTGTTGCTCCCTTCAGTGCGATGCCTGCAAAAACGCCTCTGGTACGCGACCATCCTAAAATTTCCGCCGTCATTTTTGCATCGGTCTGAGCGGTTACAGTTCGGCCAACGGGGCCCGCTGCAACTTCGCCTTCTCCGCCCAAAGTAAATTGACTTTGCATCAATTTTTGAGCACCACGTTCATTCATCACTAACATCACCACGTCGGTTTCAGAGCCGCCGATTTGAAATCCAACGCTGCCGCCTTCAATGCGAATTGAGGCAGGCGCAGACCATCCGCCGGTTTTTCGACAGGTTAAGAAGCCTTTGCCATAACTACCACCAACGATGAATGCACCTTTCTTCATTCCAGGCACAATCACGGCGCAATGGGCTTTTTCTAATAAATCTTCAGGAATGCCTTTGTCGTTGGCGTTCATAATTTCTGAAAGAACAATGGCAGACTCATCCAACCTTTCTGAAACTTTCTTTTCGTTGGCTGCGGGTAACTGCTGCGAAAAAAATACTGCTGCTGCTATTGGTAACAAATAAAAACGCATGTTTTTGAATCCTCCTATGATCCATTCGTGTACGTGCAATTGGAAGGCCAATCAACTAACCTTTTTGTAACAACAGAATAAGTATTGGAGTCCCAGTTGAGTGTGAAGTTTTTTCCGAATGCGCAACTTCTGCGCTGGCTTGCAACTGGATAACGCTACAAACTCAGCGTCTCCGTTGGCCCTTCAATTGCAAACCAAGACATTGGGATACTTCCCTTTCAAGCCAAATGGAGAAACTCAGATGAACGGATGGATCGTTGTATTTGCTTCAACCTCAGCAATAAGCGGATCACTGGCAACAGGGCCCGCAGCCCTTACGGCCAGTGGTTTATTCGCCCTTTTATCAGTATTGGGTGTTCTCACCCGATATTTCAGGGGTTGGGCTTGATCGCGCAGGATCCAAAAGTACAAAATCTCCATGCCAAACAGACCTTAAATGATTCTAAAAGACGCGTTTTTGCGTTCTTTCCTGCCGGAGAGGGCTTAACGGAAGCCGAAAAGTCCGAAAAAATGGCCCGGCAGATCAAAGGTGCGAAGGTTTGCCTGATCAAAGATTCCATTCCCAATGACCGCCGGCGGTCATTCTGCCAGAATTTTGCATCACTTCTGATGACTGGCGAGGAATTATTGGTAGTGGAGGCACCGGCTGCGGACGTAGCTGCACTGCTGCCCAGGCTGCGAGCTGCTGGCCAACCGACCATTTTCGTACTTCGCATTGAACAGGCCGAACGCGAATCGGACACTGCAAAACCGCCGATTATCCGGCTGGATCAGATAGAAGCCGTTTTGACCAGTGCGCTGGCGGATTTGCGGGAAGCCGTGAGTTTAGGACACCGCCCGACGTCCGCAGCGGATTGGTTTCTGGATAATACCTATTTTGCTTTGAGTGAATTGGCGGAGATTCGGCGCAACTATCCCCGCACACGAAGTTCTTTGGAACGGGTGTATCAAGTTGCCAGAAGCCTGGTTGCGCAGGCTCCACATGCTTTGACAGAAGCCAGTATCCTGGAGCACCTACGGGAATCGCAGAAAGAGAAGTCTTTAACGTTAGCTGAACTATCTTCTTTCCCGCTGTTCTTGCGAATCGGCATTATTGAGCAGCTTTCAGGGTTGGCTGCCGGAGTTTCGCATGCGCGGTATAGTCGCGAAGCTGCCTATTTGTGGGCTGACCGACTTTCTGCCAGCCTACGTCGAGACGACACAGCCGTTGCCGACCTGCTGCGCAGAATGGAGACCGAATCGTATTCGTTCTCCCCATCCTTTGTGACTGCGTTGGCAGAATTGCTCCATGGTCAGGAAGAAGCCTTGGCTGAAGTGCAAAAGTGGATTGAGATTCATCTGGGCAATACTCTCAGCACAGTAGTCCGCGCCGAACATGCACGAGAAGCATCGGTAGCTGTGGAAACTGCCCAGGCGTTTGGTAATCTGCGCGGGTTCACCCGCATTGATTTTTCGGAAATCTTTGAGGCGGTTTGCGCGGTGGACGCGGAGCTGCGCAAAGATCCTGAAGGGAATTTCGTACGCAGTGATTCCGCCACCAGGGATTTGTGCCGTCACAGCGTGGAACAAATTGCGCGGTGGAGTAGTTTGGACGAAGCATCAGTGGCAGGAATTGCCGTGAAGTTGGCTTCCCAGGCATCCCTTCCAAGGGAGCGTAATGTTGCGTACTACCTGATTGCGGATGGCGTTTATAAGCTGGAACAAGAGGTTGCCGCCAAAATCCCGCTGCGTACACGATTGTTGCGGGGCATCCGCAATCACGCCACAATTTCCTTCTTGACCGCCATTGGTTCCCTGGCCTTGGCCTTCACGCTTACCACACTTCTATTCGCCTATGAATCGGGAATGCATCAGCCTGCGCTGCTGATCTTGTTGGGGGCATTGGCATCGTTTCCGTTAAGCGAATTGGCCATACAAATTATCCATTCCCTGGTGATTTCAACCTTACCGCCGGCAGTGCTTCCCAAAATGGATTTTGAAGACGGAATCCCGGTGGAACACGCAACTTTGGTTGTGGTGCCCATGATGCTTGCCAGCCGATTTGTTGTACGTAAGGAATTGGAAAAATTGGAAGTCCGCTACCTTGCCAATCGGGAAGTGAATCTTTCCTTTGCATTGTTTTCTGACTTCATGGATTCCTCGGAACCATCCCAGCCTGGTGACGACGCCCTGCTGCAATCTGCTGCTGACGGAATTGTTGCACTGAACTCTAAATATCCACAAGCGCATTTCCTGTGGTTTCACCGGGGAAGGGAATGGTCTAAAAGCGAACAAGCTTGGATTGGCCGCGAACGTAAGCGGGGCAAGATAGAAGACTTGAATGCCTATCTTACCGGCCAAGGTGCAGAGGGGATTCTGCAGGCCGGAACTCTACCTGGCCCAATTCAATACGTCATCACGTTAGATGCCGATACCCAACTGCCCCCAGGCACTGGGCGACGGATGATTGAAACCATTGCTCACCCGGTGAACAAGGTTGAGATCGACCCCATCACCAAGGTCCGCCGCAGTGGTTTTTCCATTATTCAACCCAGAGTGAGCATCACGCTGCCTGGGGCAACTGCCACTCGATTTACTCGAATTTTTGCCGATACTACGGGTCTTGATCCGTACAGCCAATTTGTATCCGACATTCAGCAAGATCTGTTTGGACAGGGAACGTTCCACGGCAAAGCGATTTACGACGTCCACGCGTTTACTGAAATTCTGGGCAATCGCTTCCCTGCGGAAACGTTGTTGAGTCACGATTTAATTGAAGGCGTGCACGCCGGTGTGGGCTTGGCTACCGACATTGAATTGTTAGAGAGCCTGCCGCTGGATTTTGCAAGTTTCAGCCGACGGCAGCACCGCTGGATTCGTGGAGATTGGCAGATTGCTTCGTGGATGCTTTCCCATGTTCCAGGACCTACCGGGGCTAGTGTTGCCAACCCACTTTGCCTGATTAACCGCTGGCAGATCGCCGATAATCTGCGCCGCAGTCTGGTGCCGATTGCTTCGTTCCTGCTGCTTCTATTTGGCTGGTTCATCTCTACCGTTCCGGGCGTTTGGAGTCTGGTGGTGGGAATTGCGGTAGCCATTCCCGCACTCGCCCCTTTGATGGACCGTTGGGTGCGGCACATTCAGGGCACCGTGGACGGATGGCAAGGGTCTACCGATCAACTGCTGCGTACCGCGGTAATGACAGCCTTTCTTCCGCAACAGGCATTGCTTTCCGTGGACGCCATTGCCCGTTCCTGCTTTCGACGCTGGGTGAGCCATCGGAATCTACTAGAATGGCAAACGGCCGAAGCTGCCGAGCGCGATTCGCATCTGCACTTAAATTCCACCCAACAACAAATGTTTGGAATTGCAGCCATGTCCATGCTGCTGGCTATCGCTCTGCGATTCATTGGTGGACTGGCATCCACTTCAGTTTTTCTAAGTTTGTGGATGACTTCTCCTGTTCTGCTTACGTGGTTGAACCGGTCAAGTCCACCCCCAAGAGAAAAATATTTATCTGGTTCCGATACCCTTTATCTGCGTAAGATTGCCCGACTCACCTGGCGCTTTTTTGATGATTTGGTGGGGCCACAAACGAATTGGCTACCGCCCGATAATTCGCAATTAGCATTACGAGTGGAAGTGGCGCAAAGAACTTCACCAACGAACATAGGCTTGTGGCTGACATCGGCATTAGCAGCTTGGGACTTCGGCTTTCTGACCAGTGAAGAGCTCTGCCGCCGATGTGCTGAAACCCTCAAAACGCTGAACCGCATGGAACGGTATGAAGGTCACATTTTGAACTGGTACAACACCAGCACGTTGGAACCTCTTTTACCGCGATACATATCTACCGTGGATAGCGGAAACCTGATTGCCAGTTTATGGACCTTTCAACAAGGCCTGGAAGGTATCTTAACGGCACCCATATTGGGCAACCGCTGTCTGCATGGTCTTACAGACACGCAATCTGTTTTGGCCGGACACATGGATGGGCATGAATATCTTTCTGTTCCTATGAAAGCTGTTTCTGTGCTTCTGACCAATGAAGCGCAGAGTAGTGAAATTGCTGGTCGTCTACGATTATTGCGTCAATCTTTAGAAGTGTTGGGTGATGCAAAACGGTGGGAAAGTGGGGGCGAACACGTATATTGGGCAACACGCTTTGTCGAGGAATCGAATGCCTGGAATGGTGTGGTGGATCGCTATCTGGGTTGGATGGAAACATTGTCCAGGCCACCCGATTCCTTTCTGCTTCCACTTGGATCAGACTTCTTAAAACTACGGCGTAAAGCCATGTTGGAAATCCCGTCGCTGCAAACGCTGGTGGCGGGTAATGTTGCAGTGGACACAATGTTAAGTCGGCGTGGTGAACCAGAGATGCGGCCAGAGGCTGCGGCCTGGCTTGAACAATTGGCGCGCGAGTTTGGGCAAGCTAAACAGGCAGCCAAAGAATCGGCGTCAGCCATCCAGGCGTTACTGGATTCGGTACGCAGCTTTGTGGATGCCATCCAAATGGGGTTCCTGTATGACAAGCAACATCGGCATTTGAGCGTCGGTCTGGAGTTGCAGTCGCCAGTTGGATTTACCAGTCATTATGATTTGCTTGCTAGCGAATGTCGGCTGGCGAGTCTTGTGGCCATTGCCAAAGGCGATGTACCGGTGGAGCATTGGGGCGCATTGGGACGTCCGCTTGGACCAGGGGTTAGCAAAAGAGTGCTGCTTTCCTGGAGCGGCACTATGTTTGAATTCTTAATGCCGCTGTTGTTCACCCACACTTACGAAAATTCATTGCTGGATGCAGCTTGCCGGGAAGCATTGGAGTGTCAGTTACGATTTGGAGATCGTAGCGGACTTCCCTGGGGGATTTCAGAATCCGCATACAGCGCCATTGATTTAAACCAAATCTATCAATATCGGGCATTCGGATTAGCGGAGCTGGCACAAAATCCCGACGTGGATGATAGACCGGTGATCTCCCCATATTCCACTATGCTGGCGTTGTCAATTCGTTCCAGGACGTGCATGGACAATCTGAAACGGTTGGAAGCGCTGGGTCTAAACGGACACATGGGCTTCTACGAAGCGATCGACTTTTCACGGGAAGCAAAGCGTGAAGGGGAACGGGGAGTCGCAATCTACGCCTACATGGCCCATCACCAGGGGATGAGTTTACTTGCTTTAGACAATGCAGTTCATCCCGATGCCATGCAAAAACGCTTCCACTGCGATCCGCGAGTACGCGCATTTGAGTCGCTATTGTTTGAACGTATTCCACTTTCTCGCCTGCGCAAAAGAAAGGTGGACCCCCGGCCTGCGACTCGACCGGAAAATCCGATTCCAGAAGAGAGTCCAGAAAGAATATTCAGCGGGGACACCGCCATTCAGCGCGTGCAACTGCTGGGTAATGGTCGCTACTCTTTGATGATCACCAATTCCGGATCGGGCTACAGCCGTTGGAATGATTTTGATGTTACAAGGTGGCGAGCCGATACGACGCTGGATGATTGGGGCACCTTCATCTTTATACGTGACCAGAATTCAGGTTCCACGTGGTCTGCCACAGCGCAGCCGCTGAATAAAGATCGGGGTGAAAGCTCGGTAGCTTTCTCTGCTGATCGTGCGGATTTCCGTCGCGTGTTTTTGGGAATTGAATCGACAATGGCCGTCACCGTAGCTACGGAAGACGATGTGGAAATACGGCGTTTGATCATCACAAATCGTTCCCGAAAGCAACGTGTGTTGGAGTTCACGTCTTTCGCTGAACTGGCCATGTCCCCCCAAGGTGCAGACAAAGCTCACCCTGCGTTTAGCAAGCTGTCCATACAGACGGAATGGTTTGATGAAGGGGTAATATTGGCGCATCGACGTCCGCGATCCCCGGAAGACCTTCCTATATGGATCGCCCATTTTTTAGTAGGCCGTGGGACGGGGCGGCAGTTTGAAACGGACCGCAGCACTTTTCTGGGAAGAGGGAAGAGCGTTCACGATCCCGATGCTTTAAGTCGTCCGTTGAACCGATCCAAGGGGTCGGTTTTGGATCCTTGCTTCAGCCTTCGTTATCGCGAAACGTTGAACCCTGGGGATCGATGTGAGTTCAGCTATGTCACCATTGCCGCCTCATCGCGCGAAGCATTACTGGCACTGGTGGCTAAATATCAAAGGCCGGAATCAGTGGCGCAAACGTTTGAACTGGCTTGGACCCGGGCCCAGTTGGAATTCCGTTACCTGCAAATGAAGTCTTCCGCATCGCACAACTTTCAACAATTAGCAGGCTTTCTGATTTATCCCAGCTCTGGCCCAAGGGCGTCTTCCTATCACGTACTGAGAAATCGTTTGGGACAATCGGGCTTATGGACGCTTGGCATATCGGGAGATCTGCCAATACTCACCATCACGGTGGAAGACGAACGCGGGCTGAGTTTGATTCGTGAAATTTTATCCGCTCACACTTACTGGAGGCTTCGCGGATTTCGTGTTGATTTGGTGATCCTGAATCAGGAATCGTCAGACTATGACCGACCACTTAACTTTCAACTTCAGCGTTTAGTAGAAGCTCATTCCCGCGAGGCAGGGGCCAACCATTTGGGGAATGTTTTTCTGTTGGATTGGGAACATCTTTCAGAAGAACAGCATACCCTTCTGTTTGCAATTTGTGGGGCACAGCTAGCAGGAAACAGAGGTTCACTTGCTCGTCAATTGCCACCTCCCATTGAACTCACTTCTACTTCGCCTCGATTCGCACCCACTGGTTCCACCGTTGAACTTCCTTCGCGGCCATTGCCTTTTCTGGAACTGCCGTACTTCAATGGAATCGGCGGATTTACTGGGGATGGCAGAGAATATTCTATCTATTTGGGACCTGGGACACTCACCCCATCTCCCTGGAGCAACGTCATTGCATCGCCGGATTTCGGCACCATGGTCACCGAAAGCGGACTGGGTTTCACATGGTCAGGCAACAGCCAACAGAACCGTCTGACGCCTTGGCATAACGATCCGGTAGTAGATCCGCAATCAGAGGCAATTTACATTCGCGACAACGATTCAGGATCACGATGGACACCCACCGCACTTCCTATTCGAGAGAACGATGCGTACCGGGCGCGGCATGGTCAAGGGTATTCAGTTTTCGAGCACAATAGTCATGCCATAGGGCAGGAGTTGACAGTGTTTGTTCCGTGGAAGGAAGGCTCTGAGGGAAGCGATCGGGTAAAAATATGTCGGCTTCGTTTGCGCAATGATTCCGCTTTGCCACGCAGCCTTAGCGTGTTTTACTTTGCCGAATGGGTGCTGAACACCAATCGGGAAGACCAGGCGAAACATGTGCAGACAAAGTTCGATTCCACATCGCGGGCGTTACTTGCAGAAGAAACGTGGTCTCCCATCAGTTCAAACCAAGTTGCCTTTGCTGGGGCAAGTCCACCTCCGAATTACTATTCAGGAGACAGGCGTCGCTTTCTGGGAAGGAATGGGCTACGCGCCAACCCCGCCGCATTGGATTTCCAGCATCTGGATAATGCGACAGGCACTGGTTTGGATCCGGCGGCAGTACTGCAAGTGGATGTATTTTTAGCACCCGGTAAGCAGACCGACGTAACGTTTCTGCTTGGGCAAGTGGCCACCCGCGATCAAGTGTCAGAGCTGTTGCAGCGGTACCTGAGCTCCGATCAAGTTGAGGCTGCACTGCAAAGAGCGCGGCAAATGTGGGAGGCGAAGCTGGGAGCTTTGCAGGTTCATACGCCGCATTTATCAATTGATTTCATGCTCAATCGGTGGCTGCTATACCAGTCACTCAGTTGCCGATTCTGGGGACGTTCGGCGTTTTATCAATCTGGGGGAGCGTTCGGGTTTCGCGATCAGTTGCAGGATTCTATGGCGCTGGTTTATTCCTCGCCACAGATTACCCGAGCTCACATATTGGAATCTGCCGCACGGCAGTTTCTTGAAGGGGATGTCCAGCATTGGTGGCATAAGGAATCGGGCCTGGGTGTCCGTACGCGTTGTTCTGATGATCTACTTTGGTTGCCATACGTGGTGGCCTTCTATGTGGAAAAGACCGGTGATAGAGCCATTCTGGAAGTGCCAGTAGCGTTTTTAGAAGCTCCGCTTCTGACCGCGGGTCAACAGGAACGGGTTTTTGTCCCACAGGTTTCACAGACGTCGGCTCCCTTGTGGGAGCATTGCCGACTGGCCATGGAGCATGCCTGGAAATTGGGTGCGCACGGACTGCCACTCATCGGATCTGGTGATTGGAACGATGGCATGAATCACGTTGGTACAGAAGGTCGTGGGGAAAGTGTTTGGATGGCTTTATTCCTGCACGATGTTTTGCAATCGATTGCCACTATGATTCGGAATCGTGATTCGGCATTGGCCACCACATACAATCAGAGGGCTTCGGAATTAGCAGCTGCCGTGGATCTTTCCTGTTGGGACGGGGCGTGGTATTTGCGAGGATTCTTTGATGACGGTTCGCCGCTAGGTTCAAAGGCCAATCGTGAGGCGCGTATAGATTCGTTACCGCAATCGTGGGCTGTGATTTCCGGAGCCACCCAGGCAGAGCGAGCTTTAACGGCTATGGAATCGGCTGAACGGGAGCTGGTGCGTGAATCGGAAAAGCTGGTGTTGCTGTTCAATCCACCGTTCGATAATTCCACACCGTATCCGGGTTACATCATGGGCTATCCACCCGGCGTTCGTGAAAATGGCGGCCAATATACGCATGGCAGTCTTTGGATGGCTATGGCTTGGGCACGGCTTAACCAAGGGGACCGCGCGGTTGGTTTGCTTCAGATGATGAATCCTATTGAGCATTCCAGAGACATTGCTGGTGTGAATAAATATCGTGGAGAACCGTACGTGGTGGCCGCTGATGTATTTTCTGCGATAGGAAAAGTCGGTCGCAGCGGTTGGACCTGGTACACCGGTTCCGCAGCATGGATGTATCGGATATGGATTGAAGAGGTGCTGGGCTTCCGTTTGGAAGGAAACTCATTCCATATGAAGCCAAACATTCCCACCGATTGGCCAGGCTTTGAGATGACGTATCGACACCACAGGTCGCAGTATCAGATTGTAGTGAAATGCGCTGCCAGCGGTTCGGCGCAAGTGAAATTGGATGGAAAAGTGTTGACGGAAAAACGCGTTCCGCTGGAGGATGACGGGTTGGTTCATCGCGTGGAGTGGCGTTGTTTACATGCTAAACCAAAGTCGGTGAAACAAAATTAACTCTGGCCAATCTAATTCGTAGCTGTTTAGCAAAGGTTCGTAGAGGAGACAAATTCAATGAATATGAAGAGTCAGAGAGATCCGGTTTGCGGAATGAATATACAGGTTGCCGACGCCCCTGATTTGTGCGATTACAACAACAAGACCTACTATTTTTGCAGTTCAGAATGCAAAAGTTTGTTTGATGACGATCCAGATCAATATGCGACTCGCGAAATAGGTAGCGGGCAGAAGAGCCGGGCCATGTCGAAGAGTTGACATCTGTCGGGTGCTTGCCTGTTTCACTAATAACAGCTACGGGATTCGAATCGTTATAGAATGAAGCCCATGTGGTTTCGTCAATTCACTCTTACCTTCGCTGTAGCCAGCGCCATCTTTGCTCAACAGCAGCCCTCTGTTCCGGCCATTCCTGCCGATATTCAGGCTGACCTTGACGTGGAATATTCCCGTGTGGGCGAACGCGTCGCCATGGATATTTTGCGGCCTAAGGGGGCGAACGTTGCCAACCCTACTATCGTTGCGATCCATGGTGGTGGATTCCGCCGTGGTTCCCGCACCAGCTACATTCCTTTCTGCATTAAGGCTGTGCGCCAGGGCTATACTTGCGCCACTGTCAGTTACCGCTTTGCACCTCGTCATCAGTTTCCTGCGCCAGTAGAAGACGTCAAGGCAGCGGTGCGTTTTCTGCGCGCCAATGCTGCGAAATACAACGTTGATCCTGATCGGATTGGTGCCACGGGAGGTTCGGCTGGCGGGCACTTGGCGCTGATGCTGGGCCTGACTGGAGCCACTCGTTTGTTTGAAGGCACGGGTCCGAATCTGGATCAATCGAGTAAGGTGCAATGTGTTGGCGAATTTTACGGACCTACTGATTTCACACAGTCCTATGGCAAAAGCGTGGATGCTGCGGAAGTGCTGCCCATTTTTATTGGCAATGATCTGCAGCACAATCGCGAAGCCCATTTGAAGGCCAGCCCGCTTTACTACGTCACGCCCATGTCATCTCCGATTCTTGCCGTCCACGGCGATAAGGACGCGTATGTGGCCGTTGAACAAAGTATGTGGCTCACCGACAAGTTGCGCGCATCAGGAGTTGCGGCGGAATTGGAGATTATTCCCGGCGCTGGACACGGCTTCAAAGGTGCTGACCTGGAAAAGGCTGAAGCACGCTTGATGGCTTATTTCGATAAGCAACTGAAAGCCAAAGAGCAGTTGATTCTTATATCCGATCATGGCCCTAAAAAAGAGATTGTGGCGATGATGTGGCCGTCTGGGCGGCAGTTGTGGACAGTGCCCAATGGCGGCAGTCACGATGTGCAACCGCTGCCCGGTGGTGGAGCACTGCTCAGCTATGCATCACAAAAGAAGGTTGTGGAAGTGGATGGCAATCAAAAAGAAATCTGGACCTGTTGCGACGGCCTGGGTCTGGAACACCCCCTGGCGGCGCAGCGTCTGCCCAACGGGAATACGCTGATTGGCGATGCCAAAGTTGGCCGCGTGATTGAAGTGACCCCCGATAAGAAAATAGTGTGGGAATACAAGTCGGAAGACTTGGCCAACATGCGCAGTCGCAATTCCAACCGAACCTCCGCAGGGACAACTTTGATCGCAGTGGAAGCTGTTGGCAAACTGATTGAAGTGGATCACAACAAGAATATTATTTGGACTTATCAAGCTGCTGATAGTAAGCGGAGGCTCTACGTTGGCCATCGTTTGGAAAACGGTAATACTATGATCAGCTTGAGTGATCCAGGGGAAGTGATTGAGGTGGATAAAGCCGGTACGGTGGTGCGATCTGTGGGGGGCGCGAACTTAGGATTTGCTTTCGGCTGGAATAGTGGGATTGACGTTTTGCCCAATGGTAACTGGCTGTTGAACGATTATACGGGGCGTCGAATTGTGGAAGTGGACAAGGCTGGGAATTTAGTGAACGAGCTGCGACTTGGACCTAGAACGGTAGCTAGTTTGGCCGTGGTGAAGTAGAGACACTATGCCTATCTTAAGTGGAAACCCATCTTATTTCTGTGATCGAAGGTCCTTTCTTAGCGCGGCGATTTGCGGGGCGACGGCTGCCATTGCATCGGCGCAAGCTCCGGCAACTGTTTCGCCGATTCCAACTCCACGGGATTGGACTGGTCAGGTGCCCATCCAATATCCTGAACCGGACATTGTGGCGTTGGACAATCGCTTTCGCAAATACATGATTGGTAATACCAGCATGAAACGCTTGCACACGGGCACTTCCTGGGCTGAAGGTGTGACTTGGAATGGTGTGGGTCGCTACTTGGTTTGGAGTGACATTCCGGCCAATGTGCAGTTGCGTTGGATTGAAGATGATGGCCGCACCACAGTGTTCCGCAATCCTTCTGGTTACAGCAATGGCAACACGTTCGATTATGAAGGTCGGCAGCTTTCCTGCGAGCATGGCGGGCGTCGAGTAGTTCGTTATGAGAACAACGGCACGGTGACGGTAATCGCCGACAAGTTTGAAGGCAAACGTTTGAATTCGCCGAATGACATTGTGGTGCATCCAGACGGCGGCATCTGGTTCACTGATCCGCCATACGGAATCAATGGAAATTACGAAGGCTATGCTGCTCCAAAAGAACTGAAAGAAGCAGTTTATAGAGTGGATGGCAAGAGTGGGAAAATGACCAAGATCACTGATGAAGTGAGTGGTCCAAATGGAATCTGCTTTTCACCGGACTACAAGAAAATGTACATTGCCGATACAGGCGCCGGCGGTCGGGATACCAAGGTTTGGGATGTGGATGGCATCAGTGTTCGCAATGGCAAACGCTTTATCCAATTGGATGTTCCAGGCACAGGTGCGCCATCGGCTGCTGATGGAATCCGCTGCGATTTGGATGGCAACATCTGGGCCGGGGCACGTCCAGGTGTGCAGGTCATCACAGCGGCAGGGGAGCGCATTGGGATGATTCGCCTGCCGGAGAACTGCGCCAATATTTGTTTCGGCGGTGCTAGGCGGAATCGGTTATTTATGGCGGCCAGTCAATCGCTGTATGCGCTGTATGTGAATGCGACCGGTGCGCACATTGCTTAACGGTTATTGAAAAATCTCAGACAGCATGGGGCTGTTGACATCCCCTTGTTTTGGATCATACGCTAATAAGATGGATGTCATTCTCAGTCTTGACCAAGAATCGTTTGTCAGGCGTGCTATCGAAGCGGGCAGGTATGTGCGTAAAGAAGATGCCATTCAAGATGCACTCTCTCTGTGGGAAGAGCGTGAGCGCTGCCGTGCTGAACTATTGGCCAGTCTTGACGCTGCCGATTCAGCCCTTCTGCGGGAAGGCCGGATCATAACCCAAGAATCCATGCGAGTGTTGGCTAGCGAAGTTAAGCAACGTGGTCGAGACCGCCTTGTTGCGGAACGCCAAGCTTAGCCAATGGCACATCGCCTTGCCCCAGAAGCTGAGTTGGATCTGGATGACATCTGGCATTTCGTAGCAACCACAAGCAGTAATGTTTATATAGCCGACCGTCTGCCTACCCACCCCGTTTTCAAATTCCGCTAAGCTTCAAACCTCGAAGTGTGAGAAAATCAGGCCAAAGCCTTTATGCGATTCGTGTGTTCGTTACTAGC
>JANMWO010000513.1:0-7254 GCA_031394025.1 Acidobacteriota bacterium | reverse complement strand
AACTGACCGGATCGTGCCGGATGATTATGCCGTCGCCTGGGACTTCGACATGCGTTTCATTTGGATTCACGAACCTTGATGGCATCGAACTTCTGCACATGCACTGTCAAGCACTTCCCGGCGGTACTTAATGATTCCTTCATCGCGGAGACGGGTCATCATAACCGTCGTATGTGGCCTTGTCATAGCGGTGAACACGGCTAGCTCTGGCGTGGCTAATGGTCAGAATCACACGCCCTTCCCGGTCTGCGCTGCGACCACGGTTTTGCGCGAAATAAAGCAGGGCCTGTTTGATGGCCACAATACGAAAACGGTTTTCAGCATCGGAAAGTCTCGCGCAGAATGTTTCGATGAGCTTTGTGCTGAACGAGAAATTCCTTAATAAGGAATGCTTAAACCTGAATTCCGAAGTTGAGAGTTAAGTAGGACAGGCATCCTTACCTGTTGTGATGGGGCTTCGCCCCGCGAAAGCTCATGAAAGCCATTCACAGTGACGCTCTTCGTCTGCCCAATTTCAGAAGTTTTCCAGGCACTCGAAGGTATGAAAAAAGCCCGCTAGGCGGTCTTGGCAGGCTGAATGCCTGCCCCACAAACTCAACTCCAGGTCTAGTGAAAGTCAATGAATTTAGTGTGGGGCAGGCGATTGCGCCAGGCGATTCCACGTGTCCTTTCGCTTGCGAGCTAAATTTTCATTCCAACTTCCAAGAAACTACAGGGTATCCCTCATGAACTTAGAGATGGCTTTCAACCCTGTCCTGTTCAGGCCCTCGAAAATGTCTTAAAGCGGCAGCATTCAGATGTAGGATAGGACAGGCCGGAGGCCTATCCCACTAACTTCGGCATTCAGCTGAAAGTCGTCACTGCCAATCTTCGTTTCCACAACCTCAGATGCCGTGACCGCGCGTGCATTCACTCCGTGAGGCTTCACCCGGTATGAGCAGAAGCAAAGCTCGTCGAACATGCGAGGCTGATCACGTGGGCTCGCTCAGACTCCAGGAAGCATATCTGGTTCAGCCACTTCGTGATCCATTTATAACAGCGCATTTGCCTTGTATTTTCGACGCCTCCCCCAGTTCGGCTCCTGAATAAGTTCGTGGTCTGGAAACGCTGGCATTTAGTTGCGAAAGTCCAAGGCAGGCGAAACCGCCTAATGCCACTTAGTTGTCCCGCAATCGGACAGCTTCAAATGTTGGAGCGAAGCGTATCGGGCCTTTGAACGACCGTCGCGGTAGAGATGGCCGTTACCGGCGTCACTGCTCGGATTAGCGTTCCACTACACTCAACTGTTCCATACTCGGCAACGGTAGAATGGAATTAGTGGATAAGCGACGGATGTGCCCGCAATGCCGGGCGATGATTACAACTGACGATAAAGTTTGCCCGTATTGTCAGGCTCAAGTGGGTGCCCGTGCAATTGATGTGCGGTCCCCAGATAATTTAATGGGCGGACTCATGCCTGCCAACCGATTTGTGACGTCATTACTATTGCTGGTGAACGCGGCAATATTTTTGACGATCTATGTTTCCAGCAACAAAGACTTCCTCACCTCCGGTTACAAAGATGGTCGGGCCATTTTATACGCCGGCGAATGGTGGCGGCTGATCACAGCGGGCTACCTGCACGCCAACCTGCTGCACATTGGAATGAACGCCTGGGCCATTTTCGACATGGGAGCCTTTGTCGAAGATCTGATTGGTGCCAAGCGCATGTTCACCGTGTACACCGTGGCCACGGTATGCGGTTTTCTATTGAGTTCCTGGTGGAACCCTGTGATTCCATCGCTGGGGGCCAGTGCCGGAGCCTTCGGGCTGATTGGAGCACTGATCGCCTATGGTGTAAATTCCCGCAGCATGCAGGGCGATGCCATTAAGCGTTACTACATTGAATCTGCAGTATTCGGAATCGTGGTGGGTCTGATTGGAATATTCCCCATCGACAACGCTGCCCACTTGGGCGGATTGGTAGGCGGATTCCTCACCGCATGGGTAGCAGGGGAAGCCCGCTTAGTGAACGATTGGAAAGAAAAGGTATGGACGGTGGGCGCAGCCCTGTCCCTGATCCTGACGCTAGCAGCATTCGCCCGCATGTACCTGCGTTTCCTTGAAATCTCAGCCGGTAAATAAGAATAAGCTTAGGTGGGACATGCCTCCGGCTTGTCCTTTTCACATCCCGGAGTGGCAGCACGATTCAGATGTGGAGAAGGACAGCGTATTCCCTGTAATTTTTTGGAAATCGGAATGAAAACTTCGCTTGCAAGCGAGCGGACAGTCGGAATCGCCTGCTTCACATTCAAGTTAGTCTGTGTTTAGGATAGTGCTTTAGAGGGCGCGTCCCGATGTTCGCGCAAAAGGGGGACACGCTGGGCTGGCCACTCGCCGATGGCTTTTGTGCGGTCTTGGGGCGGATTTCGGTTGCTTGGGCCAGACCAACATGTCCCCGTTTTGCTTCGTTTTGCTTGGCAGGCAGGGAGAGTTGCCTGCCAAGCCCGCAGGCGGGCTTTTTTCACACCTTCGAGTGCTTGGAAAACTTCTGCAATTGGGCAGGGTTGCGCCACTGGGAAAGGCTTTCATTGGCTTTCGCGGGACGAAGTCCCATCTCAACAGGTCGCGAGGCCTATCCCACTCGCATCGACTTTCTTTCGTAACCATAAATTACTGATGATCCTCACGCTCCAAGGTAAGATGGAAAGGAATGGATATCGACAATGGCAAGGTTGAGGGACGGGGAATCCCTTCCTGGTTGGTTCCAGTTTTTGGATACGCTGTTTCCATTGCGTGCCTGGTCTGGGTCTATCAGGGAACCAACTGGAAAGCGCAATGGGCACTGATCCGCGGGACGGAATGGTATTGGGTTCTGGCAGCCGTTGTCTGCGATATTGCAGTCTATATTGTTCAGGGATGGCGCTGGAATTTACTACTCAGCCCGGTGGGAGCCATTCCCATTGTGAAATCTGTTCAAGCCATTTATATCGGCCTGTTCGCCAATGAAATTCTGCCATTCAAACCAGGCGAAGTCATCCGCTGCTTCCTGCAATCCCGATGGTCTGGCGTGGACTTTCCGGTGGTGCTCTCCTCTGTAGTCATCGAACGTTTAATTGATGGAATCTGGTTGATTCTTGGCTTTGTAGTGGTAGCAACCACGGTTCATGTCCCACGTATTTTCCTCATGGGCGGCCTGTTGTTAGCAACATTGTTGGTCATGATCGCCGTGCTGATGTTTGTTGCCATGGCGCGCAAGCATCACCAAAAATCAGGTCCGCAAAGTACCGTGCAACGCTGGCTTAATCATCTTTCCGATGGCTTGGAAGCTATGGGAGATTCCCCATCTTTTTTTTATTCAGCAGCGCTCAGTCTGGTGTATTTGTTGCTGCAAATTGGCCCCATCTATTTTCTGATGTGTGGATATTTCGATAAGTACAACATGGTGGGTATAGCGGCTGTAGTTTTGGTGCTGTTACGCTTGGGAACCATTGCCCCACAAGCACCCAGCAACGTTGGTTCATTTCAAGCTTTAGTCATTGTCGGATTGCGCATCATGGGCGTGGAACGGCAACAGGCTGCCGGCTTTGCCACGCTCCTTTTCGTGGTCATCACATTGCCCCTTTGGGTGGCCGGATTCTTTGCATTGATGGCCACGCGGATGCGACTCGATGACATCCGCCGCAATGCCCGTGAGCTTCATCAGCCAAACCCACGTATAATCTCCTAATGCGATTGCTGTTATTGATTTCACTGATTGCCACTGCTTTATCGGCCCAGGTACCGTTGCGTATCATTGCCATTGGAGCGCATCCTGATGATTGCGACATAAAGTTTGCAGGCACCGCAGCGCAGTTTGCGCGCATGGGACACAAGGTGAAGTTCCTTAGCGTCACCAATGGAGATGCCGGACATCAGACCATGGGCGGAGGCCAGTTGGCCATGCGACGCAAAGCGGAAACCCAGGAATCTGCAAGGCGCGTGGGTATAGCCGAATATGAAGTGTTGGATAACCATGATGGAGAATTGCTGCCTACCGTGGAAATTCGTAAGCAGATTATTCGCGCTATTCGGCAATGGAATGCCGACATTGTGATTGCCCCGCGACCCAACGATTATCACCCCGACCATCGCTACACCGGAGTGTTGGTGCAGGATGCAGCCTATATGGTAGTGGTCCCCAACGTGGTCAGCGACGTTCCCCCGCTGAAAAAGAATCCGCTGTTCCTATACTATTCCGATCGCTTTCAAAAGCCCGCACCATTCCGACCGGATATCGTAGTGTCTATCGACGACGTGCTGGACAAAAAGATAGCGGCACTGGATGCCCACGTCTCGCAATTCTATGAGTGGCTGCCTTGGGTAGACGGTCAGTTAGATAAAGTTCCTGCTGATCCAAAGGCTCGTTTGGCGTATCTGCGCAGCGCGCGCAAGCAGCCGATTGATCCGATTGTGAAAGCGTCACTAGTGAAATGGTACGGGGCGGCAAAGGCGGAAACAGTGGACTTTGTAGAATCGTTTGAAATCTGCGAATATGGGCGGCAACCGAAGGAACAGGAAATCCGGGTGTTGTTTCCAATGCTGAAATAGCCGTGCCAGAAACCGACCCGAAACATCAGAACCAACTTCGCAATCTGCCTTCAGTAGATGCTGTTTTGCGGCAACTTCCGGAAGACGTGAGGGCATTGCCCCACCGTTTGGTAACCGGGGAAATCCGCCGCGTAGTGGAAGCTTGTCGTCAACGGCTGACCAACGGGGAAATCGTGGACGTAGAAGTGATTCCCCAACTGGTACAAAAATCTCTCCAAGAACTTTCCGACCCTAGTTTGCGGCGCGTGATCAATGCCACAGGCGTGGTGTTGCACACCAATTTGGGACGCGCGCCGCTGGGTGCGGTGACGGTGCAAGCAGGCTATTCTAACTTGGAATACGACGTTGAAGCGGGTCGCCGGGGCAGGCGCGATACCCATGTCAGCGCACTTCTCGACCGATTGTTAGATGCTCCGTCCATCGTAGTGAACAACAACGCTGCAGCCGTGTATCTGGTGTTGAACGAATTGGCCGCTGGTGGGGAAGTAATCATCAGCCGGGGGGAACTGATTGAGATTGGGGATGGATTTCGCATCCCCGACATCATGCATCGGGCTGGCGTTACGATTCGGGAAGTGGGCACTACCAATCGAACCAGTGTTGAAGATTATCGAAATGCAATCACACCACAAACTCGGCTGATTCTGCGGGTGCATCCCAGTAATTTTCACATCCAAGGGTTCACGGCAAAGCCTTCCCTGCAGGAGCTTACTGCCCTATCGCGCGAATGCAACGTTCCGGTTTACGAGGATCTTGGCAGTGGATGCCTGGTGGACCTGCAAGCTTACGGAGTGGACGAACCGCTGGTGCGGGATAGCTTAGCGGCCGGAGTGAATGTGGTTTCCTTCAGTGGCGATAAACTGCTGGGTGGCAGTCAGGCTGGTTTTATAACGGGGCAAGCGGATTTGGTGGAACGCATCCGGCGCAACCCCATGTTTCGAGCCATGCGCGTAGGTAAGCTGACCACAGAAGTGCTGTCTCAAAAACTGCGTGCTTTGCTGTTTGAAAATTATGATGCCGTGCCCGCTTTAGCCATGATCCGGCTTACACCGGAAGCAATCAAGGTACGAACAGAAGCGCTGCTGGCGCAAGCTAAGCAGGCAACTTGGTACATCAAAGAAGGGCGATCGGTGATAGGTGGCGGTGCTACTCCAGAACAATCGCTAGGCACCTGGTTGTTGGCTATCCCCAATGAAAAAGCCACTGCAATGGAGAGGCGGCTTAGAACTGGAGATCTGGCGGTGATCACACGAATTGAGGACAATACGATTCTGGTGGACCTGCGCACCGTGTTCCCAGGTGAGGAGCAAGAACTGTTACAACTGCTGTTAGGCGAGTGTTAAAAGCGTTTTAAGCGCGTTCCAGGTAGCTGCCGTCGGAAGTTGAAACTCTTATCACTTCGCCTTCGCTGATGAACGCGGGAACCATTACAACCAATCCCGTTTCCGTTTTGGCTGGCTTGGTCACGTTCGATACGGTGGAGCCCTTCAAACCTGGTTCAGTTTCAACAACTTTCATTTCAACCGACGGTGGCAATTCAATCCCAATCGCTTTGCCTTCATGGAACTCTACATTCAACTTAAGCTGCGGAATCAGATAATTGACTGCATCACCCAAAGTGTCTTTGGTGAAGTGCATTTGTTCAAAGTCCACGGTGTTCATGAAATAGTAGAAATCGCCGTCATCGTACATATATTCCATTTCGTGGTCTTCCAAAACAGCACGATCCACTTTATCTTCCGAAGAAAAGCGGTGTTCAAACATGGAGCCGGTGCGAAGGCTGCGCATCTTCACCTGCACGAAGCCGCGCAAATTGCCCGGTGTGCGATGAGACATAGTGAAGACAGAATGGAGTTCCTTGTTAAAAAGAATCACCATGCCTGGGCGCAATTGTGTTGCCGTAATCATGTAAAAGAAAAACTCCTAAATATCGCCAAGAATTGGAACTCTTAGTTTACCAGAGCAACCGCTTCAGCCACGCATTCTAAAGCGGCAGGTGTTGGGAAATAAGTTTCCAATACCCGTCGCAAATTGTCGATTTTCACAGGTTTTGATAAATAATCGTCCATTCCAGCAGCCAGGCATCGTTCTCTATCTCCAACCAGGGCGTTCGCCGTCAGCGCGACAATTGGAATCCGAGTTCCCCGTGGTGAATCCTGTTCCAGTTGACGAATGCGTCCCACCGCTTCAAACCCATCCATTTCCGGCATTTGGCAATCCATGAAAATCAAATCATAACTGGTGGATTCCCACTTCCTGACGGCCTCTAATCCGTTTACAGCAATATCCACACGGCAACCTAGTTTTTGAAGGAAACGGCTGGCCACTTTTTGATTCACCGCATTGTCTTCCGCCAGCAGAATCCGCAAAGCGAAGTTGGCGATGATAGAGCTGACTTCCGGCACCAGGATTCTACTGGGCAACTGGTGCCGGGTAAGCAGTGTGCACTCCTGTTCAGCCTTCGACATTCCGGCAAGTTTGTTGAGGATTTGCAACATTTCTGTCTGCCGCAAAGGGAGCGAAATAAACGCTGAAAATCCTGATTCCTTCCAGCTTTCAGCGTAAGACAAAGTAGCCGGGCTGGACAGTAAAACGAACGCCGTATCGGGATAGCGTTTGTCATTCACCAAAGATCGGATTTCAACGCAGATTTCCGGTTCCGGCTTCGACAAAGTGAGCAGTACA
>JANMWO010000487.1:0-15372 GCA_031394025.1 Acidobacteriota bacterium | reverse complement strand
TTGCGACCGTTGATTACATAATTATCGCCATCAAGCACAATACTTGCCTGAATATTAGTAGCATCTGAGGAAGCAACGCTAGGCTCTGTCATTCCGAAGCAGGATCGAATTTCACCAGCCAGCAGCGGCTGCAACCATTCTTGTTTATGAGCGGCTGAACCATAACGTTCCAGCACTTCCATGTTGCCTGTGTCCGGGGCGGAACAATTGAATACTTCCGGTGCCCAGGAAACACGGCCCATAATCTCGCACAGGGGAGCGTATTCAATATTCTTCAAACCTGCGCCTGATGGGCTTTCAGGAAGGAAGAGGTTCCACAAACCAGCGGCTTTCGCTTTGGGCTTCAACTCTTCAATGAGCGGAATGGGAGTCCAGCGGTCACCGGTGGCAATCTGCTGATTGACCAAAGCCTCATTAGGATAGATGTGCTCATTTAGGAACGAGGTTAATTGGCCTTGCAAGCTTTTAACCTTGGGTGCGTATTCAAAGTCCATATATGTTTCTAGTGTAGCTTTACACTTCTCACATGGGGACCTAATCCTTCTTTTCTGACTTTGGTTTAACGGGAAGCACATTGCCCACTTTAGGAATAATTCCTGCGTCACCTAAGGCTCGCAATTGTTCAGGGTCGATGGATCCCACTACTTGAACGATGGTCAGTTCTTTGGGTTCGGCGGCAAGAATCACGATGCCTTCCGTTTTGGATCCGTTGTTCTTAATGTAGACCCCGACGTTGCTAGCTTTGGAACCGCTGTTTTTAACCTCCACCACTTTGGACCACTCCGTTCCGGATACCGCCGTACGAAGCTTGTCCACATCGGCCATGTTGTAATCGCCTTCGTTGTTGAACTTGATGGAACGCACCTTGATACTCTTCAAACCCCCAATCAGCTTCTTGGCCTGCGCCTCATCCGGTTTGGAGTCAGAAAGAAAGCTCTGGGCCATTTTGAGAAGGAATCCATCCAGATTCACCTCCACCGTTTCTGAAGCCTTTGGGGCTAGCTTGGCCCAATCAAACGATTGAATTAAATCCTGCCCGGAACTGATGGCTAGGGAAAATAGAACAACAGCAAACTGTTTTGCGCTCATGGAAGAAAACTCCTGTGATTCAACTGATCCACTTTCTGTTGAGCGACGTGTGTTTTGTCCGCAGTAATTCGCAGCGCCAGCATAACCTGTTCTTTGGCGAACTGCCCCTGCTGGTAGCGGTAGGTTTCATACACCCCTACGGCAGCAAGACATGCAGCCAACCCTGCCACCAGAGCCCATTTCCAGGAATGATTCCGGGGATGTGTTCTGGCCAGAACCTTTTCCGCAAATCCGATTGCAGGCTGCTTTCTGGACAACGTTTGTTTAAGCTGTTCCTCGAATGCGTTCATGCGTGGGCTCCTCTCTCCATTTTGCCTCGAAGTACAGCCAAGGCGCGATGAAGAATGCTTTTTACAGTTCCCACGGGGATTTGCAACACCTCGGCAATCTCACCGGGTTCCAGCTCCTCCTGGTAGCGGAGGATAACAATCATCCTGGGCTTTTCAGGCAATGCTTGAATCAACCGGTCCAGCATACTTTGCAACATCGGGTCGCTATGCTTCGGACTAGTCGATGGTTCCCTTGCTCCTTCCAGCCCCACCCTGGGACGGTATTTTTGTTGACGCGATTGGTCAATGCAGCGATGGCTGGTAACCCGCCGCAACCAATTCGTCAAATGGGTCGGAGACTCAATTTCATTCAGTTTTCTGAACAAATGCAAAAATACATCCTGCGCCAACTCTTCGGCCACGGCGCGATTGCGAAGAAAATGCAGAGCAATACTGAACACCATTGCCTGGTGCTGACGCACGAGTTCGGCAAAGGCTGCCTCATCCCCCAGCAGGGCTTTTTCAAAAGCAACTAACCCCGAATTGTCTTGAACACGAACAAACATCGTCACTCATATGCTAACTACGTGCCAATGGGGAATGCGATGGCAAAAATGACTAAGGGGAATTCATGAGTCGGAAAAAGAATTTGCACGTACTAGCGGTAACCTTTACAGAATCCTTACAATTCGAGGCGTTTCGCCAATGCTTTATTAACACTCCTCTGTTCCAATCACACTACGTGTTGCTATTACGGGCTCACGAAATTGATGGAAAAGAGGACACAGATGAAACAAACAGTTCTATACGTTGTGGCCTGTGGTTTGAGTCTATCTGTTTATGGTCAGGTGGATCCTGGGCCACGAAGAGGACCAACCGCTGCGGGTAATTCAGTTGCCGGTGCCACTGTGGGTGAAACACTGATGTTTGAAGAAGGTAAGCTTGCTTTCAATGAAGTGGACAACGTTGTAAATGGGCTGGGTCCGCGCTTTAATCTGGATGGCTGCGCAGGCTGCCACGCCCAACCGACGGTAGGCGGTTCCGCTCCTGCTGTGAATCCGCAAATCGCCGCTGGACTCAAGTGGGGCGCGGTGAATCGTATTCCACCATTCATCCGTCCAGATGGCCCGGCCATGGCTGTACGATTCAAGCAAAAGCCGGATGGCACACCCGATGGCGGAGTGCACAGTCTGTTTGTGATCACTGGAAGAGCAGACGCCCCAGCAGGGTGCAACATTCAGCAAGAGGATTTTTCCCGTCGTGATAATCTTACTTTTCGCATTCCTACTCCTCTGTTTGGTCTTGGCTTGATTGAATCAATTTCCGATGACGGATTGCGCGCCAACCTGGCCTTCAATGCAAATCGCAAATTGGGGATGGGCATTCGTGGCCGGTTCAACACCAATGGCAACGACGGCACCATCACCCGCTTCGGCTGGAAGGCACAAAACAAATCTTTGCTAATATTTTCTGGCGAAGCGTATAACGTTGAAGTGGGCGTCACCAACGAATTATTTCCCAATGAGCGGGACGGCAACAAAGCCTGCACTGCGGCGAAAGCATCCCCGGAAGATCATGCAGATTTGGAACGCCGAGACTATTCCGACGTGGAGAAATTCGCAGTGTTCATGAGGTATTTGGACGGCCCCCCTCCGGCTGCTACCAATCCGTCTGTGGATCGGGGAAGAAATATTTTCGATTCCACCGGGTGCGCCCTTTGCCACACTCCGCAATTAAAAACTGAGGTTGTGACATCGGCCGCCCTCAGCCAGAAGAATGTGAACTTGTATTCAGATCTTGCGCTGCACCGCATGGGCCCAGGACTCAATGATGGAATTGCCCAGGGAGACGCGCAACCCGACGAGTTCCGCACAGCTCCATTATGGGGAATTGGGGAACGATTGTTCCTTCTGCACGATGGAAGAAGCCGGGATCTAATGGATGCTATTCGTCAACACGACGGACCTGGATCAGAAGCGCACAACGTGATCCGCAGCTTTGACTTGCTAACACGAGAACAGAAGCAGGATTTGTTTAACTTTTTGCGATCGCTTTAGAAAAGGAATGGAGGGGGACAGACGCAATCCCCCTCCTTGCTATTACGCGATTTCCTGTTGCGTCATGCAGTGCAAAGTGCCCAACCCCAACACCAGATCCCCACAATAAATTGGGCAAACTTCGTGGAAGGGAAATAGCTTGGTCAGCGTGTTTAGAGCCACTTTATCATTGGGATCGTTGAACACTGGAACAAGCACAATGCCATTGGCAATATAGAAATTCAAGTAGCTGGCGGGTAGTCGTTGATTATCAAACCACACCGGCTTGGGCATTGGAATGGTCACCACCCGCAGAGGCTTCCCATCCTGATCGGTCATCTTTTTCAATAAGGAATAGTTCTCTCGCAACGGCTCATAATTGTCGTCCAGGCGATTGGATTCTGCAGCCACTGCAACCGTCCCTGGATCTGTGAAACGAGCCAAATCGTCAACGTGACCATGGGTGTCATCTCCGCTGATTCCACGATTCAGCCAAAGGATCTTACTCAGTCCCAGACTATTGCAAAGCACAGCTTCAATCTCTTGCCGGGTCAAGTGCGGATTGCGTGCCTGAATCGGTGACAGCAAACATTCTTTTGTAGTCAGCAGCAGGCCACAGCCGTTGACATCAATACTGCCGCCTTCCAACACTACTGGTTTCCCTTTTGCTGAAGGCGCAATGCGCGGCAATTTTAATTTGCGAGCAGCAAAACCTGGAAGCTTATCATCGTTCTTCCAGTTCGGATATTTGGCCCAACCATTAAAATGCCAATCCAAGACAGCCCGATTGCCTTGTTGGTCTTTCACAAAAATTGCACAAGTATCGCGCATCCAACTGCGGTCTGTAGGGGCAATCCAAAGGTCCACCGCGCCTAGGTCCACATGACACTTTTCAAGGATCTTACGGACTTCTTTACTCTGCTTTTCGTCGACTACAACAATGCGCACCCGTTCCACTCTGGCCAGCCTCGCGACAATTTGACCGTAGATCCAGGGGATAGTGGCAAACTTACCAGGCCAATCGGATTTTTCATGAGGCCAGGCAATCCAGGTTGCAGCATGTGGTTCCCACTCTGCGGGCATGCGCCATTCTGCGAGGCTCATCCAATCCACCGCTTGGTGATGTCCTGATAAGCATCAATGCGCCGGTCACGCAAAAAGGGCCAGTTACGACGCACTTCATCCATACGCTTGACATCGCAATCAGCGATCAGGATTTCTTCCGTATCGCTAGAGGCTTCAATCATGACCTGTCCAAAAGGATCGGCCAGAAAAGAATGTCCCCAGAATTCCAGACCGCGTTCCGCCGGACCCTCAAACCCAATTCGATTTACCGCAGCGACATAGATTCCGTTGGCAATGGCATGGGAGCGCTGAATGGTTTGCCAGGCGCTGAGTTGTGCTGCGCCATACTCGGCTTTTTCTGCCGGATGCCATCCAATAGCGGTGGGGTAGAACAGAATGCTGGCACCACCCATGGCTGAAATTCGAGCCGCCTCCGGGTACCATTGATCCCAGCAAACCAGCACTCCAATTCGTCCGAACTTCGTATCGAAATTTCGGAAGCCCGTGTCTCCTGGAGTGAAGTAGAATTTTTCAAAGAACAACGGATCGTCGGGAATGTGCATTTTTCGATAGATACCCAGCAGTTCGCCACCAGCGTCAATGATCGCGGCGGTGTTGTGGTGCAGGCCCGGGGCACGTCGTTCAAACAGGCTGGCCACAATCACCACGTCCAACTCTTTGGCAACCTTTGACAAGGCTTCCGTGGATGGGCCGGGAATGGTTTCAGCCAAGTCGAAGAGGTCGGCATTTTCGTCACGGCAAAAATATTGAGATCGAAACAGTTCTTGCAGGCAAATAATTTGGGCACCCTGGGCGGCGGCCTGACGGGTTTTTTCAACTGCTTTTTGAAGGTTGTCTGCCGGGTCCAATGAGCAGGACATTTGCACTAATCCTACTCGAAAGTTGCGGTCGGAAGCGAAGGCCATAGTAAGATTGTTCCACATGGGCATTCGTGTTGCTAGTTACGCTACCTCCTATCTTTTGACAGCGGCTTTGTTGGCGTTCGGTGCTGTTCCAACACCTAAGGAGCATTTTGGATTTGATCCGGGGGACGATTATAAATTAGCCGATCATGCGCAAATGACCGCCTACTTTGAAAAATTGGCTAAGTCCAGCGACCGCATTCGGCTCGTTGAATTTGGCCGCAGCGCTTATGGCAAGCCGATGCATGTGGCATTCATCTCAAGTCCGGAAAATTTGGTGCAGTTGAAAAAGTTTCAAGATATCAGTCGACGCCTTGCCTTGGGTCAAGCCACCAAAGAAGAAGCAACAAAATTCGCCAGGGAAGGGAAGGCGATTGTGTGGATTGATTCTGGATTACATGCAACCGAAGTGGCCCCTGTGCAACAAGCACCGCATTTGGCCTACCGCATGTTGACTGACGAATCGCCAGAGTTTCAACGCTTTCGCGACAAAGTAATTCTGATGCAAGTACCGGTGATTAACCCCGATGGGCTTGACGTGGTCGCCCACTGGTATCAATCCAATGCCGGTACACCTTACGCGCGGGCTGGGGTGACCAAGCTTTACCAGAAATATGCCGGGCACGATAATAATCGCGATTGGTTCATGCTGAATCTGGAAGAGACGCGTCATGTTTCAAAGCTGCTGTTTCAGGATTGGTTCCCGCAAATTGTCTACAACCAGCATCAGGCACCACCGTTCCCAGCGCGAATTTTTGTCCCTCCTTATGCCGAACCATTGAACCCCAATATTCCCGCTGCGGTGATGGAAGGAATCCACCAAATTGGGGCGACGATGAAGGAACGCTTTGCGCGAGAAGATAAGCCCGGGGTGCTTAGCTATTGGGGATTTGATGGATGGTGGAACGGAGGGTTACGTTCAGCACCGGCATTTCATAACATGCACGGAATTCTGACGGAGACCGCTGGCTTTTCCTATGCCGAGCCTCGCGATTATGAGAAGGCAGATATCCCAGAACGGTTCGCCAACGGGATTCCTACCAAGGAGCCTTCCATCTTTTATCAGCGACCTTGGTTAGGTGGGAAATGGACTTTGCGGGATGCCATTGATTATATGCTTACGGCAGATTTCGCGATTCTTGATCTAGCCAGCACTCGCAGTGAACAGTTCCTGTACAAGGCGTGGGAGACTGCCAATCACAATATTGAATTGGGCAAAAAGGGTGGACCTTATGCTTATGCTGTGCCCATGCAACAGTGGGATTATTCCAGTACTGCGGAAATGCTGAAGCGCCTGGCATTTGTGGGTGTGCAAGTGGAGCGGGCTCGCACAGAGTTTCGTTCCGGTGAAAAAACGTATCCCGCCGGTACCTATGTAATGCGGACGGCTC
The DNA here is from genome assembly GCA_031394025.1 of Acidobacteriota bacterium. Taxonomy (GTDB): domain Bacteria; phylum Acidobacteriota; class Terriglobia; order Bryobacterales; family Bryobacteraceae; genus JANXSF01. The sequence continues at coordinate 8,599 of JANMWO010000487.1, read as the reverse complement.
AGCCGTTTCGTGGTTACCTGATGGATCTTCTTGACCCGCAGAAATATCCAGAAATCCGCGAGGGCGTGAATGGTCCAGTGAAGAAGCCCTACGACATTGCCGGGTGGACTCTGAGTATGCAGATGGGAGTTCAGGTGGACCGTATTGAAGATGTGTTTCAGGCCAACCTGGAACCCAATGCCACCATTCTGCAGGCACCGCCTTCCATGGATCATAAAGAAAATTCTTCCTTTGTGACCACCGCCGAATTATTGGAAGGTGGGAATGATGTGGGTTGGGCTGCTGATGGAAAGATCGTAACGGATTTAACAGAGGCAACCTATCAGTTGAAAAAGCCTCGGCTGGCGCTGTATGAACCTTGGGTGGTGAATATGGATCTGGGGTGGACGCAGTGGGTCCTGGATACCTACAAGGTGCCCTATACGATGATCCACAACGAAGATTTGCAAGCGGGAAATTTACGCGACAAATTTGACACCATTCTGTTTGCCACGCAGTCGGCTGATTCCATCATGCATGGCATTCGCGCGGGCATGCCGGATGCAGGTACGTCGTCCAGTTCCCGTCGTGCACCTGCGCTCCAGCGTCCCGAGTTCACCGGTGGAATCGGTGCCAAAGGAGCTGCGGCACTCGATGAATTCGTTCAGACCGGCGGGACCATGATCACCTTCGGTGCAGCCACTGGTCTACCTTTGCAGATTATGCCGCTTGGTATCAGAAACACTCTGGTTCGCAATGCCACTGGAGGCGAGAGCGAGGAGCCAGGTGCCACTGCCACGCCCTTCTTGTGCCCAGGGTCTTTGTTACGGATCACTGTGGACCCGAAGCATCCCATCGGCTTTGGAATGCCTGAAGAAGCGATTGCCTTTTCCAGTGGTGGCGAAGCGTTCGATATGAATCAAGGGGACAAGGCAGTAAACATGGTGGCTCGCTACGCGAAGTCAAAACTGTTGGCCAGTGGTTGGATCTCTGGAGAACGGGCTGTGCTGGGGAAAGGGCTGTTGGCTGAGGCGCGTTATGGGAAGGGCAGGGTGATACTATTTGGATTTCGTCCGCAGCATCGTGGTCAGCCGTTTGGAACTTTCAAGCTGCTGCTGAACGCAATTTATCTTGGTTCAGCCAAGCAGCTTAAATAATCAAGTATTCGCCAAGTCCTTGAAACAACTTAACCAGTATTGAGGAACAGTCGATTCCGCCTGCTGCGGATCATCACCACAAAGTATTAGTTGGTGATGTTGAAATCGAAGTCGGAGTAGTCGAAAAAGATGTTCCCAACCGCTTCGACACTAATTCGGGCTTTGGTGGTAGCCGCTACCGTTTGCGGAATAGCTACTTGTGCGAACCCGGAATTGGCCACACCTTCAGCTAATAGGACGGGGAACGTCTTGCCACCGTCAATCGACAACCTGATATTCACATTTTGACAATTGATGGGGTCGGCACTGGTACCCGCCACATTCCACGTAACCGCTTGCGAACTGCCCGCTGCCCAAGTGGTATCTTTTGCAAGTCCGGTGACTTGAAAAGGACCTGACTTAGAAACCACGGTGACGCTAGTATCGGCAAAACCAGTAGTTCCAGCGACTACGTCAGTGGAGGTCCTGTTGTCGCGAACCGTCACCCGAAACTTCAACTTCCGATCAGTAGAAGGTAAAGTCTCACCCGTGAGGTACTCCACGTCATCCACTTTGTTTGTTAAGGGTGGCTGGTTCTGATTGTTCAAAAGGAATGCAAGAGAAGGGAATAGCCGTGTGGGACTGGAAGAAGCCTGATAATTTCGGAACAGCGGACGGGTGCTTTCTTCATCGCTGGGTGTGCCCGCCTTAACCAAATCAATTTGTTCCCAGGAGTAGGTGAGCTTGTCTTTATCCTGTTCATCGGCGTCAGTTGCTTGCGCGGTAAGGGCAAACGGAGTCAGTGCCGGAATTGTGTAGGTGTCCTGAACCGTCACAGTCGGCGGCGTGTTCTTTTCTGGACCAGCAGCAGGTCGCTCGCATCCCGGTCTGGTGGCAATAAGAGCCAACATGCTGCGGATGCTGCCGGTATGGAAGAAACCATTCCCCTGCCCAGCAACGTTTTGCACCGTTGTACCCTCAGATATCCCACAAATTCCCGGATATGCCATGATTGTCACTCCGCTTCCAACTTCAAACGAACTGGTCTCACTGCGACCAGATTCCGCTCTGTTGGACGAACAGATTGAATTGAAAGTATGTTCGGCATTGAGTTGGTGCCCAATTTCGTGGGCCACCATGTCGGTTGCAAAGAGTGTTTCGTTTTCGCCATAGCTGCCTGCCGGGCTAATCCCCTGACCCTTGTTGTCATTGTTGCAAAGGCCATCAAAAACACCCAAACCAGTGTTCGCATTGAGGGAAAAGACGTGGCCCAAATCGTAATTGCCCGCACCTAAATCGGCATCCATCATTTTTTGATTTATGGCTAGCGCGCCCGCAGCATCCACATCATTAAAAGGAGTTCCAGGTGTGCTGAAAACGTAAGTCTTGACAACCATGAATCGGATGGATAAGTCGCGCTCGTAAATAGCGTTGAACTTATTCACCATAGATACGATATTGGCCGTCACCTTTTCATTTGTCACACCCTTTGCCGCTGAGTATTCCGCCGTGGCGGCAACAGCCAGCCGATAGACTTTCAATTGCTGGTGGGACGTCACATCGCCCACTGCCGCAGTCCGCACTGGCGCTGGTTTCAGATTGACCTGTGGATGTGCACCTACCTTGCAGGATCGCATGACGGGTTCCCCAGTGGTTAGATCGGCAAGCCGCGTAGAGCGGTAGATATCCATGTTTGGTCCGCTAGGTTCAATCACTTCAGCACCATTATTTCCCAGGATCATTGCCCGTAGTCCGTTGGGGCTAATGTCCAGCCGCAGTTGTTCCCCCGAACCATCCGTTGCAACACCGGAAAACGTTCGGATCGAAGGGTATTGGGCCGACATCTCAGTGGATAAGGCACCAGAGTTTTGTAGAATAAATTCACGACTCCCCGCATCAATTCGGGGTAAAGTAACCTTGCCGCTCTGCACCAGTTGTTCCAATTGGGGGAGGTTCAGTCGCAAAAGACGATGTTGTGATTGAGAACCACGAACCAATGAATTACCGCTCCGCGCTTGGATCTCCGTCCAAGGCTCAGCAGCAGTCAGCGTAGTGAATGAACAACAAAGGGATAAGAGGAAAAATGCTTTAGTGGGGTAAAGGCTCATCAAAGTACTCATCGGGAAATTTTAACGATCTCTTTAGGAAAACTAGATAATTTTAGATACTTTCTAATAGCTTGAGCAGTTCCGTATGGCGTTGGCTGGAAGATTCTTCAACTTCCGTCAATTCGCGTTCGGCGCTGCGCAATTGATCCGCCAAATGTAAACAAGCCAGCACCGCAATTCGACCCAAATCCCCCGTACCGGACTTCGATGCGATGGAGCGGATCAAGCCATCCACTGCCGAGGCTAATTCGTCCACCTCAGTCGGGTCAGAATCCGTCAGCATGCTGTACTGCTGGTTGTAGATGATTACTTTAACGGACTTGCGTTCCGGTATGGTCATGACTCTGCCAACTTGTCGATCTGTCCCAGGATTTTTTCAATTCGAGTGCGAACTTGCTTGCGTTCCTCTCGTAATACTTCCGTTTCCTGCTTAGCTTTTTGAGCTTCGGCACGTGATGCTTCGGCTGCTTTATTCGCTTTTTCCAAAGCGATTTCAAACTCCTGACGAAGCTTGGTTGTATCGGTAGTGGATGCCGATAGGCGTTTCAGTTCCGCGGTCAGACCTGCGTTTTCAGCCCGCAGAGAATGGACTAACCCAACTGCTTTTTGAATTTTTTCTTCGAGACTGGTGAAAGTCCCATTATCTTGAGTGGAATCCATAGGTGCAAAAAGACTCTGGGGACAGTATACCGAAAAGTACGCTGTCCCCAGGATGGTTTTGATTGATTGTAAGTTTAACTTCTAGCCGAGCGCGGCTTTGGCCTTTTCCACCAGTTGGGAAAATGCATTGGCATCGGTAGCTGCCAAATCGGCCAGCACTTTGCGATTCAATTCAATCTTGGCTTTCTTGATGCCAGCCATGAACTTGGAATAGCTCATACCGGCGGTTCTGGTGGCGGCACCAATACGGACGATCCATAAGCTGCGGAACTCGCGTTTCTTCAGCTTGCGGCCTACATATCCGTACTTAAGAGACTTTTCAACGGCCTCTTGCGCAGCACGATTTAGTTTGCTCTTTGTGAGAAAGAATCCCTTGGCCAGTCCAAGCGTTCGCTTGCGGTAGTGGACTCGTTTTGTACTTCGTTTTACTCTTGGCACGTTTTCTCCTTCGTTTCTGGGTTTGTCATGGGTTTTAGGCGGATTCGGGCACGTGCCTCGCGCCACGACCGCACTAAGAAATGCTCTAGTAAGGCAGCATTACGTTGACGGCGTCGGTGTTCGTTCGATCCATCACTACAGAACCAGAAAGCTTACGCTTCCGGGAACGTGACTTAGAGGTCAAAATATGGCGAGCAAAGGCGTGATGTCTTACAATCTTGCCAGTGCCAGTCTTTTTGAACCGTTTGGACGCACCTTTGTGCGTTTTCATTTTGGGCATGGAAATGTCCTTGGAATAAATGGGCGATACAGCTTTGACAATCATACCATAGCGTGCGGATAGGACCTTGCGCGTTTCCAGATAATGTTCGTCACTTCTCTAAACGTAGACTGCGATACAGTAACCTCATGTCTGAACCTTGGCTCAGCGGTCACCATTCTGCAGTCCATCCGCTACTGCGTCCCTTGCTATTTTCCTTTGAACAAGCCTTGGAAGATTTACGGCTTTGGACGTCGCGCATCCCGCCTGGCACTGTCTGGAGCAGTCCCCATGGACTGGCACCACTGGGCTTTCAACTCCGTCACATTGCGGGCAGTGTGGATCGATTATTTACCTATGCCGAAGGGCACCAACTGTCTGAATCGCAGATGATGACACTGCGTTCAGAAATGGATCCAATAGGAAATTTAGAAGAACTATTGATGGGAGTGGAGACTGTTTTTAAGAAGGTGGCGGACAAAGTCTGTCAGTTTGACCCGACGACTTTGTCCGCCTTAAGAGCAGTTGGAAAAAAGCAACTACCGACAACTGTAATTGGTCTATTGGTGCATATTGCGGAACATACCCAACGCCATGTGGGACAAGCAATTATTACTGCAAAACTACTGGCCAGCAGTGCCACGACGCCCGAACTTGGCCAGTAACAACCCGCCGCCAAGCATCAAACAAAACGTACTCGGCTCTGGAGTGAGTGCCGGACCGGTGCCAGCCCCTGTCACGCCTCCGGTCCCGGGCCCCGCGCCGCTGGTGGAAAGCGTTGTAACTCCATTGTTGAACAGGTCAAAATGGAACACCGGCTTGGCTTCGTAGCCCGAAAAGAATGACCGATAGGTGGATACGCTGTTGCTCATCAAGATGGACAGCCCGCCATCAAAAATGCCGTCGGTACTGAATGTTCGGGTGAAGCTTACAGAAGTAGGTCCAGTGAAGTAGATTGGGCTTTGGTAGTTTGCGGGAATCGGCAATGGGTTTCCAGGGTTCGAGAAAAAGCTGACCGCAAAGGAATCGCCCAAAGTGGATTCATTGGGATTCTGTGACGGATCGGAAGCCAAAGCAATATTGAACAGGAAGCTACCATTGTTCCTGGATATGTTCAATGAGGCTGGGAGCCCCCACGTTGTGGACTCCGCTTCTGAAACCAACTGCACTCCGTTGATAGAAATACTGGTAATTACAAGTGCATTGGCTGGCACAACGGAAAGTGCCGCCAACAGACCCATCTGCGCCAAACCAGCCCGAACCATAGCAACTTTCTGCACATTTCCTCCAAATTCTTTCTAAGACTGGTTTCAGCTTACCTGGGTACGGAAGTTAGTTCTATTCGGGGAAACATGGTTAGGGGAATGGTTAATGCCTTAGGTCGGGTCTAATGCTGACTAGAACTATGGTCATTACCTCATCAGTGATATCCTCTATATTTCGCCTAAGCGATTTTAGATTTGGAGGATGACATTGAGTTCTACGATTAAAGGTAAAGTGGCCCTGGTCACAGGGGCTTCCCGCGGGATTGGGGCGGCTACAGCTCGGATGTTGGGTCGCAACGGTGCATCGAAAGTGGTTCTACATTACAACGGCTACCAGCAAGGTGCTGAAGAAGTTGCTGCTGACTTAAAAGCCCTGGGTTGTGGCTCGGACCTGATCCAGGCCAATCTGGCTACCGATTCAGGCATCCGCGAATTGATCGCCGCCCTGGCTTCCATTGCTCCGGAAGTGGACATTCTCATCAATAATGCCGGGCACTTGTTGAAACGGGCTAAATTGGCAGAATTCACCATGGAAACATACGATCAGGTGATGAATCTGAATGCAAAATCGGTCTATTTCCTGGCCCAAGCGGTGGTGCCATCCATGATCGCCAAAAAAAGCGGATTCATTGTGAACCTCAGCTCCATTGCTGCCCGCAATGGGGGCGGTCCAGGGGCCACCATTTATGCGGCATCGAAAGCGGCAGTCGCCTGCATCACCAAAGGTTTGGCCAAAGAACTGGCCCCACACGGAATTCGGGTCAACGCTGTTTCCCCAGGCACTGTGGATAACTATTTCCACGAAAAATACTCTACCCAACAAATGCTGGATTCGGTAGTCACCATGACCCCCGCCGGGCGCCTTGGGACCAACGAAGAAATCGCCGATACGATCCAATTCCTGCTTAGCGATGCCGCTATTTATATGCACGGCCAGACATTGGAGGTGAACGGCGGCATGTATATGGTGTAAACTAAAGATCTCATGGCAGAAGTTAACACAGCAGAAGACAAGCTTTATCAAGCCCAATACGTTGGCAGCGGAACATTTTTGATCACCAAACCGAAGCGCAGTGCTCGCAAGCGCCGCCAGCAACGGTTGAAGAGCCCCAATCCGGGTATGCGTAAGTAGTTTTTATAAACTGATTCTCACACTTTGAAAATGCGGATCTCGGAACTGAAACTGCATCCTATCGCGGTGGCCGATGGTCCACTTCGATCCAGTTATGGTTTGCATGCGCCTTATGCACTGCGAACCATAGTTGAAATCAAAACTACAGACGGAATCACCGGCATTAGCGAAACTTACGGCGGCGATGGCCCACTGGCGGCCCTTGAAGCTGTGCGCAGCCGCGTGGTTGGCATGGATCCCTTCCAATTGGCCAGCTTTTGGCAATACCTTGCCGCTGAATCGGAAAAGGAAAAAGCCGATGCTGCTGGTGGTCGCAGCCAAACCTGGCTGGTGCCTGGCGAAAATCCTCTCGATAAACATACTCGAACGAATGCTGCCATTGAAGTCGCTTGTCTCGACGCCATCGGCAAAGCTTTAGGTCGGCCTGTTTGCGATCTGGTGGGCGGTAAAGTGCGCGATCGCGTTCCGTTTTCGGCCTACTTGTTCTACAAACACGCTGGCGGTGGGGGCATGGGTGCCGATGCCCGTGACGATGAATATGGTGAAATTTTGACTCCGGAAGCAGTTGTCCGTTCCTGTCGTCAAATGATTAACCAATACGGATTCAAAGAAATTAAATTGAAGGGTGGCGTACTTCCTCCTGACGATGAAATCGCCGCCATCAAAGCCCTGCGTGCCGAATTTGGACCAGCTTTTCCTCTGCGAATTGACCCGAACTGTGCCTGGAGCGTGGATACTTCTGTCCGCGTAGGTCGCGAATTGAAATCGGAATTGGCTGATGGTGGCTATTTGGAAGATCCTTGCGCCGGTATGGATGGCATGGCCGAAGTTCGCCGACGCCTGCTGGCAGAAGGCAACCAGACTCCACTTGCATCCAACGTGGCCACTACCTGCTTTGCCCATGTTCCGGAAGCCAAGCGCACCGATGGAGTGCAAATCATTCTATCTGACCCTCACTATTGGGGTGGCATCCGCAGCCAACAGAAACTTTCCGATCTTTGCGAAGTGCTAGGGCTGGGTATGTCCATGCACTCCAATAATCATCTGGGTGTCAGCCTGATGACCATGGCCCATGCTGCCGCAGTTTGCCCGTCGCTCACCTATGCTTGCGATACTCACTACCCGTGGCAGACGGAGATGGATGAAGTAGTGGTGGGTGGTCGCGTAAAATTTGAAAATGGTTCAGTGGTAATTCCTGATAAACCTGGTCTGGGTGTGGCACTGGATTATGATCAAGTGGCCCGCGGCACGGAACGCTACAACAAGCTGCCCTATCGCAAACGGGACGATGAAGCGGAAATGCAGCAGCATGTAGATCCAACCTGGAAACGTGTTTTACCGCGCTGGTAATTTTAACTCAAGGATTTTAAAATGGTCGATCCCAAAAAGCAATTCCATGGCGTATTTGGATTTCCTGTCACGCCCTTCAAAGATGATCTGTCGCTCGACCTTCCCGCGCTGGAACAGAACGTCGATTGGATGGCCAAACATCCGTTTTGCGCAATGGTTGCGACAGGTGGGACGGGTGAAGTCTACTCCATGACACCTGAGGAATCCATTGAAGTTGTGCGGATCACCGTGAAGACGGTGAAGGGTCGCATGCCGAGTGTTGCTGGCGTTGG
>JANMWO010000480.1:0-6270 GCA_031394025.1 Acidobacteriota bacterium | reverse complement strand
ATCGGCGTCCATCTGCGGCCCAGATTAATGGCCGCTGATGCACGCCAATGCACGCTGGTATCAACAATCCAAGCCAGGGAGCCACAGGTTAACCAACGAAGGTTGGAGATTCTACCGGATGAGGGAAAACTAAGTGGCATTGGGCGATTCCGCCTGCCTTTTCCACCCACCAGCAATAACCACAAAAACAAAATCCCCCACTCCTGAAACCCCCGCATCATCGGCTTCCTCCCTCTGACACTGGAGGCCCAGGTGGCCCATTGGTCACCGTGTATAACTTGCCATCGCGAATATAGAGCTTGCGCATCTCTTCCAAGTTGAACGGCCGCGAACCACGACGTCCAAACACCGCCACCTGATTCCCACTTTCATCTACGGCGCGATCCCGGTCAAGCCCCTTCGAGAGTACCAGCGCCGGACCCTTGGTCTTGAACGTAGCAATCAACTGCGCTTCCGGCTTCGGCGAAAATCCCCATAAATCTGCCGAACGGTCCGGTGACATCAACTGCAATACTCGCAATCCGTTCCTGCCGTCGGCGACGTAGGCGAACAAGCTGGCGTTGGTCATCCCTACTTTCACAGCATGGGAATCATTGATCGCCCCAGCAGCATTGAAGAAACGTGGGACACCGGGTTGCTCTGCCTTTTCAATATCCACAATCGCCAACCCTTGCCCACCTGCTGCGACATACGCATAGGTCCGAGCCAAGTACACATCGTTCGCCTCGCCCATCGGCACCAGCGCGGCGACTCGTGGACTTGCGACGTCCGTAATATCCACCACTTCCAAGCCCTTCTTCGTACATACGAAAGCGTAACGAAACTGAATGGCCGTATTGCCCGCACCTTCCAGCGGCACCGTGGCCACAATCTTCGGGGTCGTAGGTTTGTCAATGTCCACAATCACCAAACCCTTATCGCACGATATATAAGCGTAGTTTCCGGCAATCACCACGTGCCTGGCCCCTTGCAACGCACCCGCCGGATTGAACGTCACACTACGCTCAATGAAGTTGTTCCGCGGGTCACCATCCAATAGCGTCGCCGCATTGATCAGGATCAGACCCTCCTCGGCATCGGCGACATAAAGATAGGCATACAACATATGAATCGGCTGCTCTTCGTTTTCAGGAAGACGCTTGCGCACTGGGTCAACCGCCAGCGTAGTGGGCAATGCGATCCACCGTGCGTCCTTCGTCTTCACCGTGAACTTCTGACCCAAAGGTGAAACCGGAGCGCTGGTAATCCGTTCGGCAAACGCCTTGTTGTCAATGTTGGCGATGTCGTAAACTTCCACACCTTCACGGCCCTTGGCTGTGTACACATACTCGCCACGCATCTGGATGCTTTGCACGTCGCCATGATGTTCGTAAGCTTCTTTTAACTGCAGTTTTGATTTCTGATGCGCCGCGAAATTTTCAGGGTAGGCCAGCTTGTGAAGGTGGCTTCCAATCACCGCTTGCGGCTCATCGCGTTCCGTCACCACCACCCCTTCCAGGCCATGCTTACCTTCGCCCACCCAAACATATCGTCCCAGGAAATTCACAAAATTAGTGCCTTGCAAAAGCAACTGCGCCATCCAGGCATTGTTGTCGCCTTCTTTCGATGCATGGCAATCCGTACACGTTCGCGATTCCCTGGTGCGCACCGTATGCGGAAAGTGCGGATTAAAAGCTTGCCCGCTATAGCCTTCTGTGGAAACCGTCTGCTGCTGCGAATACAACCATTCGCGATTCGCGTTTTGCGAACTCACCAGCACTGCGCTGGAAGACCTTACCGGGGCAATTTTGTTTTTCTTCACCGTACTATCCAGTCCTAGCATGAACACATCGTCGCGCAGCACCTGAAAATTATAAGTAGTAAAGTTGCGCGTATTGGGATCGCCCTCATTGTGCAAATTGGGTCTGTTGGCGTTGGCTTTCATCGAAAGATGGCAACCAAAACAACTGGTCATCCACGAAGTGTGACAAGCATAGCAGGACATTTTCTCATCGCTGTGAGCCAGCCTTTCCGCTGCTTTCGATGATCCCCAAGTCTTTCCGTCTTTCTGCATGGTCTTCGCCAGCCGAGCCTTCTCGTTATAATTCCAACTGCCCGGCACCACCGAATCCTTCACCTGCGATAGATTCCAGCTCTTGCCATCCTCCATCATCGAACGCTGCACCAGCTTGCCTTCCATCCATTCAAAGCGCCGCTCCCCAAAGGGTGTGCGCAACAAAGACAGATCATGCGGAGGCGTCGGCGCGGCCGGTCCCGAAGTTTTTAACGATGCATATTTGGTGAGCGACCCGTGGCAATCCACGCATTCAATTTCCACTGCGGCCCGTGGTTCGCCATATAATTTGCCATCACCATGGCTATCCTGTTCAAAGTGGCAATCCACGCAGTGCATTCCTTTTTCCAGGTGAATGTCTTTCAGGTGAACAGCTTTTTTGAATTTTTCAGGATCATTGAAATCAATCGCCTGATCTTCTTTATCCAGCCAGGTGCCCTTTTTATCGTGCTTGTAGACGGCTCGATAGACCCAGCCATGCCCATTGAAATCGGCAAATTGCGTCTGCTTCAATTTAGGATTCAAGTCCGTAAGACTGGCCAGAAATTGAGGATCGGACCATTTGCCTTTGAGCGATGACCCTTCCGGATTACGAGCCAGTGAGCGCGCCGCATCCTCTGGTTTCCACTGCTTGGTTTGCGCCGGATACATGTGTTCGCCATCGGTTTCGTTGTCCCACCACATGTATCCCGAATATTGAAACGCAAAAGAGGTGCCAGGGTGCATGTGGCAAACCGTACATTGGCTGGTGGGAATGGTGCGCGTCAGCCGATGTTGAATCGGATGCCCCGATTCATTCTTCGGAATGGTTGGATCATTGGTGAAGCTCATCCCGCTATGACCGTTCTTCGCATAGGGACCAGAATGCGCCGGGTCACGATCATTGGCGTAAACCACGTGGCACCCGGTGCAACCGGATCCGCGATAATCCCCGGCCTGATCATTGGTACCAGAGAACGAAAGTAGCGGATCGAAAAGGCGGGTTCGTTGCAAACCTTGCACGATTGGATCAGTCCGCGTCAGCGTGCCAAAGCCGCGGTTGCTCAACCGATCCTCGCCCCGTTCAAACACGCGCAAGGTGTTGGCTGGCTGCGCCGCTTCGTACTGTGGCAGAGGCAACAGCATGGCCAACACACCTTTCCATTTGGTGTCTTCCGCAGTTGGCGCAGGCGTCGTCACCAGCTTTCGCGCGACTCCATGCGAATCATAGCTTTCTCCAAACAATGCATTCTTCAGTGGCGATCCCCCGTTGTTGTAAAGAGCAGCACCCCACAAAAACGCCCCGTGCGTCATCATGCTCTGTTGCACTTTGTACACCACCGGAGCATGACAACCCACCGACCCACAGCTCTCCTCCGCCACCCGCAAATCGCCAGGATTCACGAAACGAATGTACTCCGACGATTCCTTGTTTTGCAGCGCATAGGATCTCACCGGGTTCGCCGTTGATTTACCCCAACCCAGTTTCGACGGCACGTGGGCTCGTTTTTTATCCACCGCAGTGGCCAGACCCCCGTGGCAATCTGTGCAACCCAAATGGACCGCAGTTGAAGCGTGCATCGGCTCAGTTCCCACATGGCACTTGGCCGCCTGACAACCTTCACTTTTGCGGGTCATGGCTTCAATCGATTGCCGTAACAGATCTTCAGCCTGGGCACTGCCTATGCAAATCGAAAGTGAAATCAGGAGTCTAAGCATCTAAAACACCAATCGCAAATTGACGAAGCTGGAATAGAGCACTCGTCCGTTATAAATATTTTTGAAACCAGCTTGCGGCACCAGCACGCCAAACCCCGTGTTCAATACGATGTTGTCATTCAGCAGTGGTCGGTACTGCGCGCCAAAGCCCGAATCCACGCCGATTCCATGTTGAATCCCGCTTTGAAACAATAGCGTTTCCAACACTTCCGTCCGCATAAAACGGGCGTAGTTCACGTTGATGGTTCCGCGCAGTTTCGGCGTGATCTTGGCATCGAACCCGGCGTTAATCAGGAAAATCCCCGGGTTGATAAAATTAGCTTGCCCCTGGAAAAGTCCTGCCCGTAAGTTGGGTATCAAGCTATTGGGTCCAAACAACAGAACCCCTGTTCCCGTCAGCGGGATGGCCTGCCGATTCAGGAAATTGGTACCGCCACCTTCAAAGGCGTTGTTGATCAATCCGCGATCCGCTAAACTTGCCGACCCCAAAAATCCGCCTCCTGCAAACTGTTGGTTGGGCACAATCGCGTCGAACCCGCGCGCTTGCCCATCATTCATATCTTTATCGCCGGAAGTGTAGAAAGCCGATAGCCGGAACGTCTTCCAATCCGATTCATAGGCCATTTCTACCGCTGCCAGTTGGGCGTTGATGTGTTGCGGCTGTTTCAATGCAGGCAGTGGATGCAAGTCGTCTCGCCCAAACGCCTGGTAGAAGGAGTGCGTAATGTTGATGCGCCCAATGTGCCCATCCCCGGAAATGCCCGCGTACCCTGCTCGGACTTTGTGCGCCACAGGCAAACCGATAGGCGCAGGCCTCACTAGAAAGCCATTCTTGTCGATGTGAAATGTCGGCTGATCGTTGTTATACAGCAGACTGAAGTTCATTGTGTAGCCCTTTGTGAACGCGTCACTCCAATAAAAGTTGGCGGCGTACACTTTCTGATTTCTGATCTTCCAACGGTTCAGGCCGCTGTTGGTATCCTTCTCCAGCATGTTGAAATACGCCAGGTTGTATTGAAAAATGTTGTTGTGAAAGTTTCCGAACAGCCGAACCCCAGGCTGCTCATCGGAAAATACAAAGCCCCGAAAATCACTGGTGAACCGCTGAATTCCCACCCGCAACGATGTGAAATCGAAATAGGCGCTGCCGTTGTCATCCTGATCTTTCTTTTTGCGAAAAGCACTGCGGGAATTGGTGAACAGCCGTTTTTCAAAGAAAGCTTCCTGCAGTCCGATATTCGTATCGGTCCGGTTGGTCCCCTGCCGCACGTCGATCCGTGTCAGCCCGTTTTCCCGCGTGTTCAGATAATTGATGTTGAACTCCGGGGTAATGCGCAGTTCATAATCCACCGGTTTGAAGCCCGCGCTGCCCCGAAACAGATCGAAGCTCAATCGGAAGTTTTGTCGAAATGCAATCTGATCTCCCTGGCCGAAGAAGCCGAACTCGCCCGCACCGTTAGAGCTTTGTCCGCTGGCCACAGGCACCCGGCGGAACTCGGTCAGCGTTTCAGAAACCCCGGTGAAATTCAGGAAAGTCTTGCGACCCCAAATAGGATAGTCCCCTTTGAATTGATTTCGATTGAACGGGTCGTACCAGTGCTCGGCAGCATACATCGCATCTAGCTTCCTGTTGTCATAGCGCTGCCAACCAGGAAAGCCGATGCGCCAGCGATTGGGCACAGTGCCATCTTCCTTGCTGATGTCCGGCATGACGAAGGTCGGCAATAACCCGGCTAACGTATCGCTATAAACAGGGCGGGGAAGCACGTTAATCGCCTTCTCATCCCATCGAACAAGCAAGACAATGCTTGCCAATTCCGGAGCCGCTCGGACCAGACGTCGCAACCGGTCATCGGCAAACGTTTTTTCCAGCGACGGACGTGCCCGCTCCCTTGCCAGGAACTCTTCCAGCGGAATTACATAGTTAGGCGTTTGTCCCAAAGGCTTTTGGCGAGGTAGTTTGCGCAAGGCGATTCTCTTCTTCTGGCCGCTTTTTTCAGCGCGACGACCCTTTGTGGGCAACTGGGCGCGTTGGGCAAACCCGACGTCCGCGAAAATCAACGCCGCCGCTAACAATATGACGCGGAGTTTCATTCCGCCTCCTCGTTAGTTTGCAGCTCCCGCAGCTTTGCGGAAGAGTGCAGCAAATCCACCGGGCGTATAAGCCGATGGATGCTCCAGATAATCGTATAGAGGCGTCATGGCTTGCTGCGCTTCTTTGGAATTGCCAGTGATCGCTGCAGTCAGCGAGTCCAGTGACATGGTGGCCACCTCTGCCGCATGGACCCCATGGGCGGCGATTCGATTACTTTCGCCCGCCAGAGCGCGGATGATCGCCTTGGCATTTTGCTCCGTGAAATCCACCTTTTCAAACCTTGCCGCCAGTTGATCCCCCAGCGCCGCCGCCTTTTCCGCAGCGCGGATTGGGGCCACGCTCAATTGGTTGGAAACAGTCAGGGCAACGTCGTTCAACACTGCGTCCAATGGGCCGCTCATCTCCGGGGCCATCTGCGATACCA
>JANMWO010000474.1:0-3514 GCA_031394025.1 Acidobacteriota bacterium | reverse complement strand
GGGCTTTGTATGGAGATCAAGACCTTTCATGACCAAGCTTTCTACAATTGCTTATTGCGCATTCCTTGCGGGCTACGCATTGGCGCAACCTACGCAATTTACACTGCAAGGGAAAATTCTGGATGCCACCAGGGCCCCTATTGAAGGCGCGCAAGTGACCATTCTTGCTGAGCAGGGGGCGAGTGGTCCTGTGGTAATGTCTGCGCGCACTGGTGAGTTCGTTGCTACCGTGCAGGCGGGCCGCTACACTGTCCGAGCCAGGAAAGATGGTTTTGTAGATGTGACTCGTTCCGTTCAATTTCCGCAGAATGCCACAACTTCTCTGGAAATGATTCTGCCCGTGGCCCCTGTGTTGGCCAGCGTGACGGTTACAGAAAGCACCGGTTACCTGATTGCTGAAACCAATACCGCCACTAAAACTATGACTCCACTGCGCGACGTTCCGCAATCCATTTCCGTGGTCACCCAGCAGCAGATTCGCGATCAAATGATGATGAGCATTGCCGATGTGGTGCGCTATGTGCCCGGCATCACTGCGCATCAAGGTGAAAATAATCGCGACCAAGTGGTGATCCGCGGCAACAATTCTTCGGCTGACTTTTTTGTCAACGGCGTTCGCGATGACGTGCAGTATTACCGCGATCTTTATAATCTGGATCGCGTGGAAGCGTTGAAAGGTCCGAATGCCATGATCTTCGGGCGTGGCGGTGGCGGGGGTGTAATTAACCGTGTAACTAAGGAAGCCGCGTTCCAGCCTCTGCGGGAAATCAACTTACAAGGTGGGTCATTCGGCAATAAGCGCATCGCTGCCGATTTCGATCAGTCTCTTGGAGAGCGAGTGGCCCTGCGCATCAACGGGATGTACGAAAATTCCGATAGCTTCCGCAAATACGTCAATCTGGAACGTTACGGAATCAGCCCAACTCTGACAATTCGGGCCAATGAACAAACGAAAATCGTTTTAGGATTTGAACACTTTGGGGATACTCGTGTGGCGGATCGCGGGGTGCCTTCATTTCAAGGTGTGCCCGTGGATGGGCCCATTTCAACGTTTTTCGGAAATCCCAACGATAGCCACGTCAGGGCGCGTGTGGACCTTGGGTCGGCCAAGATTGAGCATCAACGGGGTCGCTTGAATATAACCAATCGCACGCAGATGGCAGGGTATGATCGGGGATACCAGAACTACGTGCCTGGGGCGGTGACTGCTGACAAATCGCAAGTTGCCTTCTCTGCTTATAACAACGCCACTGCCCGGCTGAACCTTTTCAATCAAACCGATCTTACTTACACAATTGCCAGTGGACCAATTCAGCACACACTGCTGGCGGGTGCAGAAGTTGGCCGTCAACTTACAGACAATTTCCGCAATACAGGTTACTTCAACAATACGGCAACGTCCTTCAATGCCCCGTATAGCAACCCGGTCTTATCCACGCCTATCACCTATCGGCAAAGTGCAACCGATGCCGATAACCACTTGCGCACCAACCTGGGCGCTACCTATATTCAGGATCAGGTTCAACTCTCGAAGTATGTCCAAGTGATCGCTGGCCTGCGGTTCGACCACTTTGACTTGCAGTACCTGAACAATCGGACGACTGATAAGATCCGCCGGATCGACAATCTGCTTTCCCCGCGCGCAGGTATTGTATTCAAGCCGGTAACGCCTGTTTCGATCTACGCTAACTACAGCGTGTCTTACTTACCAAGTTCTGGTGATCAATTTTCTTCACTTACAACAGTTACTCAGCAGGTGAAGCCGGAAAAGTTCATCAATTACGAAACTGGCATTAAGTGGGACTTGGCGCGGGCTGTGTCACTTACTACCGCTATCTACCGCTTGGATCGGACGAACACGCGGGCCACCGATCCGAATGACCCCACACGAATTCTGCAAACAGGCAGCACAAGAACCAATGGTGTTGAGATTGGTGCCAACGGCAGCATCACCCGCTGGTGGAAGATCGCCGGGGGCTATGCGTTTCAGGATGCCTACATCAGCAGTGCAACCACCGCTGCTAGAACAGGTGCGCAGGTAGCGCAAGTGCCACACAATACATTTTCGTTGTGGAACAACTTTCAGCTTCGTTCCAGACTGGGAGCTGGTTTGGGAATCGTAAACCGATCCGATATGTTCGCGGCCATTGATAATACCGTTACGTTGCCCGGCTATACTCGCGTGGACGCTGCGGTGTTCTATTCATTGACGGAGAAAATGCGACTTCAGGTGAATGCAGAGAATGTGTTGGATAGGAAATACTTCATCAACGCCGATGGAAACAACAACATATCGCCTGGTTCTTCACGCGCGGTTCGAGTTGGGTTAAACGTTCGGTTTTGATCCCGATTCAGCATGAAAGATGATCATACATGTCTACAAGATCCTGCTCCGCACGGGACAGGATCTTAACCTTTTTAGTCAAGAGGTAAGTCACGAGTTATGCCACGACTTTTTTCGAATTCCGCGCAGAACTCCTCAATATCCTGTCCTTCGCCGCGTTTTTCTTGTTCCAACGCTTGACGAATTCCCTCGTGCGCAGAACCTCGGGCCAATGCATCTAGTAGGGCCTGCGGATTTTGTGAGTTGTCTGGAATCAATGGCATCTTTCAACAATAGTACTTGATCCGCTAAGCCGACATGGGCTTTCCCTTTTCTTCCATCACCAACTGCGGACCCATGGGCTTGCGCTGCGGCAGACCCATCATCTTTTCAAGCAAACTGCGCAGGCTATCGCTCAACCTGGGCCGCTGCCTTAAATAGCTGGACGCCTCTTCCATGCTCGAGCCTAATATCAGGCCACCGTACACCAGATCGTCGCCGATTTGCTCAATCAGTTCCTCGGCCAATCCGTGCTGCAACAGATCCAATTCCACTGAAAAGCCCTCGCCGAATCCTAGTATCAAATTTGCCTCTTTCGCTCCGGGGGCCAGGCGATTCTTTATGATTTTCATGCGCATTTTCTGCCCGGTAGCCTTACCCTTTTTCTGAATCACCTCTGTGGTGCGCATGTTGATTCGCACCGATGCATGCAGTTTGACGGACCAGCCCCCGGTGGTTGTCTCCTCAGATGCGGCGCCCATTTCCACTACGCGAGACCGCAGTTGGTTCACAATCATCAAACAGGCGCGATTGCGGGTCAGTTGCACGGATAACCGTCTTAGAAAGTTGGCACACATTCCGCTGTGCACAAACGGATCTTTGCTATCGCTGGAGAGTGCCGAAAGCGAATCGATCACAGCCAAATCAATGGTGCCAGATTGCACCAATTTTAAGAGGATGCGAAACGCCTGTTCACCGTTTTCTGGCCGGATGAACAACAGCGAATTCAGGTCGATACCCAGGCGCGCGGCGTAAGCTGCATCAAATGCCCCTTCGGCGTCCACATACACCGCCTGGCATCCGGCATGCTGGGCTGCGGCAATGGCCTGCAAGGCGATGGTCGATTTCCCGACAGATTCCGGGCCAAACACCTCTACGATGTGTCCGCGAGGCAACCCTCCGATTTGTAAG
>JANMWO010000468.1:0-3923 GCA_031394025.1 Acidobacteriota bacterium | reverse complement strand
ACTAGTTGGGCGCAATCGAATAGCCTGATCGTCGGGGGTGGCTACACTCCGCCGGTTCCAATCGTCATCGCGCCTGGAACTTTGATCACTCTTTTCGTTCAGAGCATCGGAACCCAACCCACTTCGACGATCACCGCCAGTGGGTTGCCGCTTCCGGTGAAATTGGCTGGGTTCTCGGTAGCGCTCAAGCAAGTACGGTCGCCGCAAGGCCCCATCCCCGTTCCCATCCTCGCCGTTTTTACGATTGAAGCCTGCGCGCCAAAAATAATACTCGGGCCATGCGGACGCCTGACGGGAATCAATGTCCAGATACCCTTTGAGTTGGTCCCCAACGCTCTGCTCGGCGCACCCGTGGCGTTCAACTCCGCACATTTGATCGTTTCCGACGAAGCAGGAAATCAAGCAGTCATCGAGGCTGTGACAGACACCGATAACATTCATATCCTACGAGCCAACGATACGTTGAGGGCCCCTGGAAAGCCATACTATGAGCGTCCAGCCGGCGTCCCGTTAGTTACTCACGCCGACGGGAATCTGGTGACTGGGGACAATCCAGCTCGAAGCGGCGAGACCTTGATTCTCTACGCCGTCGGTCTCGGACTTGTGATGCCGCAAGTGAAGTCCGGTGAAGCTACGCCGTTACCCGCGCCTGTTGTAGAAATATACACCGATTTCACGTTCAACTTTACCGGAGAGGTGTCGGCTCACCCGCCGATTCGCAATGAGGCCAATCGGAAAGCGACTTTGTTCGCCGGTCTCACTCCCGGTTCGGTGGGTCTCTATCAGGTCAATTTTATGGTCCCGGAACTACCCCTTCAATTTCAAAAACGTTGTGATACTTTTCTCAGCACGAATCTGACAGTGAGCATTGGCGGTCTGAGGTCATTCGACGGAGTTGCCATCTGCGTCCGCGTTCCATAGCCTCTGGAAGCAAGTCATTCCGTCACAACTCGTCACCAGCCCAAACCAGGGCGTCCGAATTGTGGAAAGGAGATTATGTCGATCATTCAAAAAAGCTGTCTCGCCGTTATCCTTGCTGTTCTCCACACTAGTTGGGCGCAACCGAATAGCCTGATCGTCGGGGGAGGTTACACGCCGCCGCTTCCGATCGTCATCACCCCGGGAGCGCTAATCACTCTTTTCGTTCAGAACATTGGAACTCAACCCACATCGACGATCACTGCGAGCGCGTTGCCTCTTCCGGTGAAATTGGGCGGGTTTTCGGTTGCGCTGAAGCAAACCCGTTCGCCGCAAGGCCCGATCCCCGTTCCCATCCTCGCCGTTTTTACGATCGAAGCCTGCACGCCACAAATTTTCGCGTCATGCGGTCGCCTGACTGGTATCAATGTCCAGATACCCTTTGAGTTGGTCCCCATTCCGGCTGGCAATCTCGGAGTGCCGATCCAGGCGAATTATGCGCAATTGGTCGTTTCTGACGAAGCGGGCAATCAAGCAATCATGGAGGCGGTGCCAGCCACCGATAACATTCATATCTTACGCGCCAACGATACACTAAGAGCACCAGGAAAGTCATATTATGAGCGTCCAGGCGGCTTTCCCATAATTACTCGCGCCGATGGGACGTTGATAACTGAAGGCAATCTACCTCGAAGTGGAGACACCCTGATCCTTTATGCCGTCGGCCTCGGGCCTGTGACGCCGCAAGTGAAGTCAGGTGAAGCGACCCCGTCACCCGCGCCCGTTGCGGAGGTTTACATCGACTTCGCCTTCAATTTTACCGGCGAACCGCCGGCTCACATGCCGCGATCCACCGAGGCCAATCGGAAAGCGGTTCTGTTCTCTGGTCTTACTCCCGGATCGGTAGGCCTCTATCAGATCAATTTTGTGGTCCCGGAACTACCCCCTCAATTTCAAACACGTTGTGGTACTGATCTCGGAAGCACGAACCTGACTGTCAGTATCGGAAGGGCGAAGTCATTCGACGGCGTTGGCATCTGCGTGCGCGTTCCATAGCCTCCGGACCGGAAAGAACTTCCTGTTAGCATTCCCCCGATAGAACATCCAATCGATAGCATGAGGTTGCCACAAACCAAAAACGAGCAGGGCTGTCAAGTAATAGCCAAGGTGGAGGCTTTTGCCCCGTGCCGATCACATCAACTGAGGATTGTGGCGAACACTAGTCATCCATTCGCTAACCCTGCCAGAGCCTTCCCTGTTTCCTTCTCAACCTCTGCATGCAAACTATTTCCATTTGCATCCATCGTAACGATGGCCACAAAATCGGTAGCATGCAGATGCCACATTGCTTCCGGCACGCCGAACTCCATCAGATGTACGTCGTAAACTCTATCCAGCGTCCGTGCATAGAATTGCGCAGCGCCTCCGATAGCGTTTAAATACACAGCGCCACATTCCTTCAAAGCGGCCAGAGTCTTTGCGCCCATGCCCCCTTTGCCTATCACCGCCCGCACTCCGTAACGTCGCAACACTTCAGCTTGATACGGTTCTTCACGAATACTGGTTGTGGGCCCCGCCGCTTTCACCACCCATTCGCCGCCTTCCTTCATCATCACCGGACCGCAATGATAAAGAATCTGACCATGCAAATCCACAGGTGGCGGGTTGTTCATCAGGTAGGCGTGTACTGCATCGCGACCGGTGTAAAGATCGCCGGTAATGCGCACCACGTCGCCCACTTTCAGTGAGCGCATCTGCTCTTCTTTCAAGGGTGGGGTGAGTACAACTTCGCGACCCGTCAACTGGAAGCCCTCGGCTTTGGCCATCTTAATCACAGGTTCTGTTGGATCTCGATATAGCCAATCAGTGATCTTTCCCGTGGTGGCGTTAAGGCGCACACCTAACCTGCGGAACGCCCAACAATCGTAAGCCACGCTCACGAAGAAGCTGGCAGGCAGGCGGTTCGCGGCCATCACCTTGCAGCCAATCAGCGAAGCCTTTCCACCAAATCCCATAGCGCCCACGCCCAGCTTATTCGCTTCTTCCATCACTTCCGCTTCCAGCTTTGCCAGCACTGGATTCGGATTCACATCTTCCAGCGTACGGAACAATTGGCCTTTGGCCAACACATAACCGTGGGCTCTGTCAGAGCCGATACAAACTCCTAACGCGCCTGGTGCACAACCTTGCCCCTGTGCCTGCCAAACGGCGTGCAGCAGACACTTGCGCACACCTTCTAAATCCCGACCAGCCTTTCCCAAGTGATCCAGATCGCAAGGGAGTGAGTACTGAATGTTTTTGTTCTCACAACCTCCGCCTTTCAAAATCAGCTTGACTTCAATTTCATCCTGCTCCCACTGCTCAAAGTGGAACACTGGAGTTTCTTCACCCAGGTTATTGCCACTGTTTTCGCCGGTGATGGAATCAACTGAATTCGGGCGCAACTTGCCCAGCTTAGTGGCTTCAGCAATGGCTTCCTTAATCGCCTTTTTAATCAGAATCTGATTCACGCCTACAGGTGTGTGAATCTCAAAGGTGGGCATCCCAGTGTCCTGGCAGACTGGGCCAACATCCTGTTCCGCCATATCAATATTGGTGGCAATAATATTCAGAGCCTGGGAACTTTGCGTTCCTGGCGATTCAATTTCCAGAGTCACACCCAGCGCTTTGCGTACGTCCGGTGGCAGGTTGGTCGATGTCTGGGTGATTAGTTCAAGAATGCTTTCTTTCAGGGAATCCATCAATCTTATGGTAGCTTGATGCGAACTTGCGCTGTTAGCCCTGGCTTGATAGCTGCAGTGGGGCTTAAAAAAACAATCAGAACCTGAGAGTCTTTGATGGAGGCCACTTCACCGGGCAATGCTTCATTGCCTGATTCCGCCATAAACACTTGTGCCGTCAGGCCCGGCTTCATCTTCGCCAATTGCAGGGGATTGGGTTCCACCAGTACTTGCATTTTCGATAGGTCCACGGCGATCTCAAACAGATCTTCTATCTCACGCGAC
>JANMWO010000366.1:0-4027 GCA_031394025.1 Acidobacteriota bacterium | reverse complement strand
TGCCCAATCAGAGTGGTGCCTGGGATGTGAAGCAATTGATAGCAGCGGCCAACGGGCAGGCTGAGAAGGACAGGCTGAGGAAGCACATCAAGTTGCCGAAGGGCGCCGAGCAGTTGATCGCGACTGCCACCGGGTTTCCGGTGGGGACGTTCTTTGATGATCGGGATCTGGATATCAGCGTGGTCGGCAATTTGGGTGATGTGGTCGAGGTGGACGTCAAGCTGATGGCCGCGCACGCCATTCTTGGGCTACCCATGCCCAGTGCGCAACTCACTGCTGACGAGAAGACGTTGATCGAAAGCAAGCAAGCGCAAATTCAAAGGCTGCTTGAAGGCGATAACCTGGCTATTAACTTCCCCGGAATTGAAGCTCAAAGACTCCAGGAGCCGAATGTTAGTATCCGATTGCTCATGGATGGCGACAAGATTTACTCCCGAGCGATTTTGAATGGCGTGGAGACAAAGGCAGATTTCTCGGATACCGGGCGATTTTACGTGGTGCCGAATTTGACCGCCGCTGATTTGAAAAATCTCCGTGAGTTCAATCCAATAAGCACCAAGGTGAGCGGTAGGGTTGAACTGACCTACACGATCAAGCAAGAAGCGATTGGAGGCCTGAAAGCCGAGGATTTGCAGGGCAAGCTGAACTTGTCTATTAATGCCAGAGATTATCAGAGAGGCGCGGCTGTTTTTGTGGGAGATCGACCGCTGAATAATCCGGGTTACTCTGAGTTCAGTTTACTTGGCGGGGTAACCGGGGCGGCGACTGACGATTTTCTTGACGTGGCTCGGGTCGAGCAGAGGCTGAAGTATTTTGGGTATGGAGCCCAAGCGCAAGTTGGCAGTGAAATAACTGTCGATGGTCAATTGCAATCTGGCGATATAGTGGCACTAAAACGTTTCGAAAAGATCGTTCGCTACAAGTCAGCAGTTGGAATGGGTAGCGGGACAGCGTCTGGCGTAACGGTAGAGATTAAGTATCGAGCCACGGTCGTGGCCGAAGGCGATTCGGTTACACTAGAAGAGGTTTCAGGTTCTTTCCGTGTGGTCAGCAATGCCCGGAGTTTGGTGAATACGGCAGAGAATCATCAGGCACTGACGGCCGCCATCAATGCCGCCAAGGCGATTGCCATCCCGCTCGCACAGCAGGACGCTCGGAGCGTAATTGGCCTTGCCAACAGCACCGACACCGCAGGCATGGATGGCCTGATCGAGGCCGACCAGCAGAACGTCCAGCGCATAGCGACGCTCGACTGGCTCAATGCTTACAATGCGCCACACTGGATGCAGTTCCTGTTTGGTCAAACCGGCAGGCTGAGTGGCTGGAATGACCGCACCGACGCCACGCCCGACGTCGGCACGAGTTGGTTGTATGACTTGATGCTGGCGGGCCAGGCCACCGCTGGTATTCAGCAGCGCGCAACACCCCTGTGGTTCAGTGGCACGGATAGTCTCGGTATGCAGTTGAATTTAGGTATTAACACCGCCTATGTGTCTCAGCATAACCAGCGCCAAGTTAATGGCAATGACGTAGTTCTCGGGGTGATTCCCGCGCAGGCACCGGCAGATTTGCCCAATGCGACTGCCTATGCGCGTAACCAATGGGATGCAGCCAATGCGCAGGCATTGGCTGGGCGTTTGTTGAACGCCAATCTAAACAATAGAGACCGAGCTGGGGTATTTGGCAGCACGCCGACCAATGTTTTCAATAACGGCACTTCAACGACCAACGAACAAAACCGCCAAAGTGAGGCACTGCGGGACTTTTTGGTCGTGTACACCGCCACGCAGGCTGAATTAGGGACAACGGCGGTGCCGAACAACGGCTCGCTGGATGAATTACGCGGAAGAATTGCCGGGTCAACGGATTTAGACGAACGCCAGCGCATCTTAAATAATTTGTTTGGCGATGGCACCCTGGCCGGCGGCTTGATCGACGCCAGTTCCATCCGCCTCGGCGGCACGTCAGCAACACTGGGAGTCGGCTTGACCGCCAAATGGTTGAGCGACTTCATGGACAACAGAAACGTCGACTACGCCAACTGGGTTGAGCCGATAAAGCAAGCGCTGCTGGAATTCGACATTGTGACACCGCAACGCATTGCGGCATTCCTAGCTCAGGTCAAGAAGGAATCTGGTGGATTGACTGTGGTGAAGGAGAGTCTGGGGAGACGCAACTTCAACGCGTTGAGGGAACTTGACAATCCCTTCCGCGACAACGGTAGAGACAGCGCACCCGAAGACATGGATGCTGCACGTAACCCCTTTAGAGTTGGAACAGTCATCAATCGCAACACTGGCGTCATCCTTACCGGCCAAGCGTTGCAGCAGACGCCGTTGGCAGACCGACTCACGCTCAACCGGGACGAAGCCTGGTTTTACAACCTGAAGGCTTTCTACGAGGGTACCGGAGCGTTGGATCTTGGTGCGCCCAACGCCCTGGCCGCCTACAGCATGCAAAGAGATCTGAACAATGCGAGTGCTAGTCATGTGATCGTGTCAGCAACCGGTGCTGCCGCAGGTAGCATGTATCCCAACATTGTTTGGACTGAAGCCGTGGCAAGAAGGTTGGCTGATCGATATTTGTCGCAAGACGTCGGCACAGGTACTAAGCCTGCAAGGGGTATATTCGGTAACGGGCGCGAGGCGGAGCAAATAGCGCATAACTGGCTGGGACGAGGCGTGATTCAAGTTACCCACTTCAACAGCTATGTCGATTTCATTGCGTACGCGGCCCCGCGGCATCCGCTACTCCTTCCGAATTTCGTGGGGCAGACCAGGGATCAGATTGCGGCGACGCTCCGGGCCACGCCAGCCCTGGCCGACCTCATCTCCGCCAACACCGCCGATGGGCGGATGCTGTCCGCTCTTATTTCCGGGTGGTTTTGGCAGTCGACGGCGATCAATACACCTGCCGATGCGCTGAACTTTGCTAATTTTGCGAATGACGCCGAGGCCGCAAGTTTCAATGCAGTGAGCAGGCTAGTGAACGGCAATAACGAGCTACCTGCGCGTCTACGAAATTACAGAGATATTGCGCGCCCAGTCCTTGCCGATGGAAATTCATATGAAAATTTAAGTGCTGCCACATCGAAATTGGGGCTAAGCAATTGGGCAACTGCCGGATACAACGAAAAATTCGGGATTGCACTTCGTCCCCGCACGCCCGTGAAGCTGGAGAGGCCGCACCTGCTCACTGCGGCGCAGGCGGATGCTCGAAAAACAGATTCACTCATCGCGCTGGCGACCCAAGCTCCATCTATGCTTGGTTTAAATACTTCGGAGGTTGAGATGTGGTTTGCAGAACCCCCTATGAATATGCCCGCTGCGGGCCCGATCCTCTATCTGGCAGAAATGGCCAAGCAGCAACAAGCCCTTTCATCCAGCGTAAGGACTGTTCCTACTCAGAGATTGGGAGTTTGCCAATTCATCACCGATGAACGAATTGATGTCCACCCAATCCTCGATGCTCTTGGGTACATGGGTCAATTCAAGGATCAACTTTTTGACTTCGGACTCAACCCGGATGGCACCGAGAGAACCGATGTCATCGTACGAATTCTTCAGGAGCCGAAGCATGGAGTGCTGGGTGGAAGAGGCTGGGATAAATTCAATCGGCACCGGTATGAGTATTTGGTTAACGCACAAAAGGATAAGGATGGAAATGAAGATTTTTATTCGGGGCTCGACAGTTTTAGTTTTGAAATCAGCGCGGGTGGAGTGACTGTCCAGATTTACTACAGATTCGGAATTGAGGTTGGGCAGCCTCAAACTTATCTCGGTGATAATGGAGGGAGAGTAAATAACACTCGTGTGGATGAATACTGCACCAATGGTGAATTCTGGAAGATATCTCTCCAAACGGCTCCAGGTGTGGGTTTTACCGATCTCGCTGTATGGCAGCGCGACAGCAAACTATCGAAGCTACTCGCCATTGTCAGCCAATCCCTGACCGGCAAAAGCTCCCTGACAGGCTCCGCCGTTGCGAGCACTGTCGGCGAAGGCGTCGACGCCCAAATCTCCCTCTC
>JANMWO010000443.1:0-3360 GCA_031394025.1 Acidobacteriota bacterium | reverse complement strand
CTGCGAATAAACTTGATGAAAGCCGGTCGGAGTATGAAGCAGTATTGGAAGCTAAACCTCAATCGCCGCAGGCTCAATATGGCGCCGGGCGATATTACTCGTTTGTGGGGGACACAGCGAAAGCAGCCACGCACTACCGCAAGGCCATTGCCTTGTTTGGGCAATATGGTGCGGCCAACTATGCGCTGGCGCTGTTGTTGCGTCAACAGGGGAAGAAGGCGGAATCGGAGGAGTATTTTCGGTTTTACGAACAAAACAAGACTACTGCACCCCCTCTTGAGGATCCATTGCAGGCTGAAATTGCCGAGTTGAACGCCGGGGCTATGGCGCATATTCATCGTGCCGCAGAGTTGGAACAGGCTGGGAAATTGCCCGAGGCGGTATTGGAGCATAGCCGGGCTTTGGAGATAGATCCGAAGCTGGTACAGGCTCACGTCAATCTGATTTCGTTGTACGGCAGGTTGGGGCAAATCGACAAGGCGGAACAGTTCTATCGTTCGGCAATTACATTGGATACCAAGCAGGCCGATGCCTATTACAACTATGGGGTTCTTCTGTTTAACCGGAAAGAGCTTGCTCGAGCGGAAAGGCAATTTCGCCAAACGCTGGAAATTAATCCGTACCATGCGCAGGCCCATCATAATCTGGGATTTCTGTTTGAACAAAAGGGTGATTTAGTCGCTGCGTTGCAGGAATACGAAATGGCTTGCAACAGCCAGGCCGCCTATCCCCTGGCGCGCTTTCATGCGGGCCGGATTCTGGCGGCGCAACGAAATTATCCTGCCGCTATTGCCCACTTTTTGAAGGCATTGCAACCGGAAGACGACCGGACGCCCTCGTATCTTTATGCTCTGGCGGCAACATACGTTCGCTCTGGCAATCGGAGCGAAGGAGCGAGGTATGCTCACCTGGCACGTAATGCGGCTGCGTCGTTTGGACAATCAGAACTGATGGCCAGCATTGATCACGATTTCCCCGGATTGGAGAAAAAATGACCGTTCTGAAGTTGATGATGGCAGCACTTCCCTTCCTTCTATTGACCAGTTGCGTAAAGGTAACTCAGGCACCGATCTTATTCGAGGATGGGGCTGCGGCAGCCGGACTTAACTTCACGCATGTAACTGGCGCTACTGGAGAATACTTTCTGCCCGAAATTATGGGGCCGGGCGTGGCGCTGATCGACTACGACAACGACGGGGACCTGGACATTTATCTGATCCAGGGCAAATCGTTTGACGGGAAGGTGGGCTCAGGCAACCGGCTGTTTCGCAATCAACTGAAGGAAACCGGAAAACTGTCTTTTGTGGATGTGACCGAACAGGCTGGCGTGGGATTTGTAGGTTATGGCATGGGCGTTGCCGTGGGCGATTATGACAACGATGGCTTTGCGGATATTTACGTAACCAACTTCGGACCAAATGTGCTGTTTCACAACAACGGCAACGGCACGTTTACCGATGTGACGAAGCAGGCAGGCGTGAACGATCCACGATGGAGCACGAGTGCCGCCTTTGTGGATTATGACAAGGATGGCCTGCTGGATCTGTTCGTTTTGAACTATGTGGATTTCACCGTGGAGGGAAACAAGCCATGCTTTTCCACCACAGGCGAACGCGACTACTGTACTCCGAAGGCCTATCATCCAGTGCCGGCGCGATTGTTTCACAACCAGGGCGGCGGTGTTTTCACTGACGTGACGGAGAAGAGTGGAATTTCCATCGCCTACGGACCCGGGCTTGGAGTTGTGACCGGTGATTTCAACGGGGACGGGTGGGACGACCTATATGTGGCCAACGACACTGCCGCCAATTTACTCTGGCTGAATCAAAAGGACGGAACCTTTCGCGAGGAGGCTTTGCGGTCCGGCGCGGCATACGCGTCCGATGGAGTTGCACGCGCAGGCATGGGAGTTACTGCGGGAGATTTTGATGGCGACGGGCACGACGATATTCTGGTAACCAATCTTACCCGCGAAGGCGCAACTTTATTCCGGGGCAACGGCACGGGAGACTTTGATGACACTTCGTTGAAGTCGGGCCTGGCGCAACTTACTTCCAGATTTACAGGCTTTGGCACGAAGTGGTTCGACTTTGACAATGACGGAAAGCTTGATCTCTTCATCGCCAATGGAGCGGTAACGCGAATGGAAACGCAGCGGGGCAAACCACGGCCTTTTGAGCAAACCAACCAACTGTTTCAAAACGTGGGTGGCACTTTGCGTGAGGTGAGCGCCGTGGCGGGTAGGGCATTTCAAGTGGCCGGAGTCGCACGCGGGGCGGCGTTTGGAGATATAGACAACGACGGCAGAATAGACATCGTAGTTGCTAATAATGAAGGACCGGTGCGGTTGCTGTTGAACCGGTCTGCCGCATCAATGCACTGGCTGCAGGTCCAATTGGATGGCGGACCACTGAACCGTTTTGGAGTCGGCGCCAAAGTGGAGTTGCGACGCAAGGGTGGAGCCAGTATTTGGCGGCGCGTTAGCACTGATTCCAGTTACCTGAGCGCCCACGATTCGCGAGTCCATTTTGGGTTAGGAAGCCAACCGGAAGTGGAGGAGTTGATCGTTCATTGGACCGATGGCAGCAAAGAATCGTTTGCTCCACCCAAGCCCGATCAGATCATCCAAATCCGAAAGGCAACCGGCAAGCTTACCAGGTGACTCGTAAGCCGATGCGGAACTGACGTTCGTCAATGCCTTCACGGCCGATGCTGGAGGTGCTGGTGATTTCTGAAAATCCTCCAAGCGTTCTTACCGTGCCATCAGGGTTTAACGTCAGATTGGAAACGTTTGCACCCGGATTGGCGAAGTGCGGTGTGTTTGTGGCGTTGAAGGCTTCAGCACGGAACTGCATGCGGAAGCGCTCGTGGATAGTGAATTCACGAAACAAGCCGACGTCCCAGTTTCCAACACCCGGCCCGCGCAAGGAGTTGAAACCCGCGTTGCCGAAGCGTGCTGTTGTGATCGGTGCAAAAGCTGTCGGATCGAAATAAGATTGGCCAGGACCAGTGCCACCGCCAATCGCTACATTAGCCTTAATCTGATCTGCCCGTTGCGTGCTTCCGGGAAGATCCAACGATGTGCCGCTTGCGGACACTGAGAATGGTGTGCCACTCATAAAGCTGAGAATGTTGTTCAGTTGCCAACCGCCAAATATCATGGACGCCGCCCTGCCTTGTGCAAAGCGTTTGCCTCTTCCGAATGGCAATTCCCAAATATTGGTGACTTGAATATTGTGAGTACGATCATAATTCAACCGCGCGCGATTGAGCGAGTAGTAGGCGATAGCCTGTACGCGCGGATTATTTTCGCTGTTGTCGGTTACGCCAATTGCCTTGGAGTAGGTGTAATTCATACCC
>JANMWO010000436.1:0-20413 GCA_031394025.1 Acidobacteriota bacterium | reverse complement strand
TGCCGGTCAAGTCTGTGGAAGTGGCTCCTCCATCATCACTGCGTCTGAGATACAAAAGACTTCCAAAGGGTGAACTAGGATTGCTGGCCGACACGTACAAAGTTTTGTTCCCCCCCGTGTTCGCCGTGGCCACAGAGAGAGCGATTCTGCCGACCCCAATTCCGCCAGGGAAGGTGGTCAACAGGGTCCAAGTAGCGCCGCTATTCGTGGATTTGTAGACTCCGTTCCCAGCCAAACCATCGTATTCGCCCTGCGCTGCATAGATGGTTGCCGGAGCATTCTGGTCCAGTTGAACGTCGGACCAGGGTCTGGTGGAGTCCAGCCCGACGGCAAATGTGACATTGGTCCAAGTGGCACCAGTGTCAGTAGTCTTCCAGATACCGGTGGTGCCAGCAGCGCAACAAGTACCGTTATTGCCAAAATCTGCAATCGCGACATAGGCTGTGCCGGATGCCGTGGGATCAACAGCAATCCTAGCAACCGTTAAACGGTTGTTATTGAATACTCCCGCAGGGCCGGTCCGCAGCGTCCAGGTAGCGCCACCATTGGTGGATACCAGGATACCGCGACCGAAGTTCGAATCCAGAGAATTGTTGGACTCACCCGTACCGGCATAAATCACACTTGCGTTATTTGGGGCAATGGCGATGGCACCCATCGACAACGTCTGCTGGCTATCGGTTACAGGCACCCAGTTCGTGCCTCCGTTGGTGGTTTTCCATACGCCGCCACCAGCAGCACTAATGTATATGATGCTGGCATTGGTAGGGTCTACGGCAATGCCTGTTATCCGTCCACTGACATTCCCAGCAGCACCGTTCGAATTCAGTGGCTGCGGGCCAATTAACGTCCACGTCGTGGGAGTGAGTGGGATCGACGGGGCAGATGTGCCCCTAACCTTCTCGGCATTGGCCGACGGAGTAACCGCTTCCCAGGGAGTAACATGCGGTTGTAAATTTGGACGTGGCTGGGCCATGACCAAATCAGCAGAGCCAATAAGTGACACGAGTGAAATAAATAAAGATGCTGATTTGAACATGGTTGTTTCCTTTTTTTGGCCACATTTGTGACTTAGCAACTTTACGCCATATGCGACTTTGTTGTAATATGCCGAATGTCATAGTAAGTTCCAGATAGAGAATTAAACCAGTAGAACTGCTTACTCGTCGACTAACCCCGGCCTAACCCCAAATGAAGTTGATTGACAAAATCTGAGGATGATGCAAACTAGAAAAAGGAGTGTGACATACCAATGAAATTGCTGGATCGATTCCCTCTGCTGACTGTCCTATTTGCGTTGATCTTGAATATTGCAAGCGCTCAGTCTGGTTCGCAACCGGGCTTAGGGTTCGCAATGATCGGCATTGCTGCTGGTCAGAGTGCACGAGTCAATGCATTAAATCTGGGGAGCCCTGCACCGGCATCAACGTCAAGCTGTAGTGTTACTCTTCAGTTTTTCGACGCCGAGGGTCAACTCTTAAAACAGAAAGTAGTTACTCTAAAAACTGGAAAAGCCGCGTCGCTTGATCTTCGGATGGATGAATTGCCCGATGGGAGTGATCCCCGCGCCGAAATTCGCGCAGTCTTGTTGTTCGGCTACTCTGGTGGCGCAAACCCTTCCCCAATCGTTATGCAAAGGTTCGACTGCAATATAGTGCCCAGCTTGGAAGTGTTCGACAACACCACAGGTAGGACCAGCTTGATTTTGACAGATGCCAAACAGTTGCCCCCACCGACGACTCCAGCACAGTAAACGATTACCGAAACAGTGGCTTCGGCAAAAAATATGAGTGCAGCGCGAATCACGACCGAATTTCATGCAGCTCGATTTTACGCTTGAATTAACAACGATCCATCCGCCTCCGTAATTTTCTATGCAATCGTGGACCTATAATAAGATAGGGTCACAAACTCGTGAACAGACTCCTTCAAGTTTGTTCCATCTTCAGTAAAAAGAGGTTAGCCATGAAGCTACGAACGTCCATCTTCGCGATGGTAGTCTTGCTATTTGCTACAAATACAGCGTTTTCACAAGCCGTCACTGGAAGCTTACTCGGCACAATCACCGACGTAAGCGGTGCATCAGCACCAAACGCCAAGATCACCATCACCGAATCCAACACTGGCATTTCTCGTTCCACAACCACCAACGAGAGTGGCAATTACAGTTTCCCCGACCTTGCGCCGGGAACATACACCGTCTCTGCTGAGGTCGCTGGCTTCAAACGTTCCAGCCGCACAGGGGTGGAACTTCAGATCAACACGTCTCCTCGTGTGGACCTTGTGCTTCAGCCTGGTAACGTCAGCGAGAGTATTGAGGTCAGGGCCGATACGCCGTTGTTGCAGACGGATCGCTCCGACACCGGTCGTCAAATTGATAGAGAAATTGCCGCCAGTCTGCCTTTGGGCACTGGTCGCAATTATCAGAATTTGCTGAATCTAGTTCCCGGAACCACTCGATCTTCTTTTCAACATTCGCAGTTTTTCAATGCCGCCAATACTCTGCAAACCCAAGTGAACGGCAACATGCGTCAAGGGAACAACTACATGATTGAGGGCGTGGATAATAATCAACGCACTGGTCTGTTACAGATCATGACGCCTCCCATTGAAGCGATTCAGGCCGTCGCCGTATCTACTTCAAATTTCGATGCTGAACTGGGCCGCGCATCCGGTGCCGTGACCAACGTCCAATTGAAGTCTGGCACCAACAGTCTGCACGGTTCGGTTTACGAGTTCCTCCGCAATTCCGAATTCGATGCCCGCAGCTTCTTCAATCCATCCGTTGGCCATCAAACCTACAACTACTACGGCGGAAACGTCGGCGGACATGTGATCAAGAATAAATTGTTTTTCTTTGGCGATTATCTGCGCGTATCGGATCATCAGGCCAATACCAATCGGGTAAGCATTCCTGCTATGGATCTGAGGTCGGGGAACCTTGCACGGTCCACCACCGTCATCTATGATCCGGCCACCGGCAATGCCGATGGCACAGGACGGGTGCCCTTCCAAGGGAATATCATTCCCACCAGTCGCATTAATCCAATTTCGACCAAGATCCTGGGACTTGTACCTGCTCCGAACCTCTCTGGCGATACCAATAATTATTTCGCGCTACTGCCCTTCTATAAGGACTCCCATTCCTTCGACTACAAGATGGATTGGAATATCACAGATAAAGACCGCATGACTGGTCGCTTCAGCTTTGGCCGCCCAGTAACTTCACAGGCTCCGATTTTCGGCATTGCCGGTGGTCCTGCTCAAGGTGCGTTTCAAGGAGTTGGCATTCAAAAAACCTATAGCGCTGGCCTCAACTACAATCGCCTGGTGACTAACACTTTGGTTACTGAAGTACGCGTGGGCATTGCGCACTATAATAACGTCGCCCAAAATACTGACTACGGAACCAAGGCTTCCGACCAACTGGGAGTGCCCGGCGTCAACATCGATAATTTTTCTAGCGGCATTGTCGGTATCAATCTCAATGGTGGCTATTCTAATCCCGCAATTGGATATTCGCCCAGCATACCGTGGGTGCGTGCCGAGGCCAATATTAATCTGGTCAACACGTGGACCAAGAATTTCAACAATCACACTTTCAAATGGGGCGTAGATTTACGGCGTGTTCGCGATGAGTTGCTACAGACCCAAACCTTCAGCCCTCGTGGCCTGTATAGTTTTGGCGATGGGCAGACTGGCGTGAAACCAGCCACTGGGCAATCTGCACCTACTTCGTTTACAAACAATATCGCCAGTTTCCTGCTTGACCTGCCCAGCCAGGCTGGGCGTGACTTAGCAACTTACTTTCCGGCGTATCGCGCCTGGCAGTATTTCTTCTTCGCCCAAGACACTTGGGTGGTCACTCCAAAGCTAACGGTTAATTTGGGCTTGCGCTATGAGCTATATCCGCCCGCTAAACCGCGCTTTGCTGGTGGCTTTTCCAATTACAACTTTGTGAACAACACGTTGGAGATTGCAGGCATTGGTGCAGTGCCATCGAACCTTGGCGTTGCGTTCCATAAGAATTATTTCGCGCCTCGCTCAGGCATTGCTTACCGGTTTAATGACAAGACCGTGGTCCGGTCTGGATTCGGCATTAGTTACACTCCTTTTCCTGATAACAACTACGCTTATAATTACCCTGTAAGAGCCAACAATCAGTTTGATCCAGCCGTGGCCAGCTATGGTCCCGCAGTGCTTCCCGATGGACGCATCGCTACTTTTCAGAGTGGATTTCCTGCTCCAATCAACGTGCCGATTCCCACTGATGGCATTATCAAAAACCCACCCATCAACCAGTCTTACAACTCAATCAATCAGAGTTTCAAGAACCCCTACGTTGAGACATGGAACTTCGCCATTCAACGCACCCTGCCTGCAAACTTTGTTCTGGACCTGACCTACCTTGGCAGCCACGGAGTCCATCAGGTAGTCAATTACAATTTGAACGCAGCCAACTCTTTTGCCGCCATCGGCCAGGGTAATAACGGTTTACCGCAGTTCCCCACCCTACGCCGCACTGCGAGTGTGAATTTACTGTTCGCAGGTTATTCCACCAGTTACAACGGTCTTCAAGTGAAGCTTGACCGTCGCTTCACAAAAAGCCTGGGTGTGACAACCGCCTACACTTACGCCAAGGGAATGGGTTTCCAAACCGGCGATGATGGTGGGCCACGTTGGTACATTGACTTCCGTCGTAACTACGCGCGGAACGATTTTGATCGCACTCACACTTTTGTCCAAAGCTATGTTTATGAACTGCCCTTTGGTAAAGGTCAACGCTGGATGAATTCGGGAATGGCTTCCAAAATCATTGGCGGCTGGCGGGCAAACGGGATCCTGACGCTGATGACCGGAACCCCGCTCACCATCACCACCAGTGCCACGGCACTGAACGCCCCCGGCAACACGCAGACAGCCGATCAGGTTGCTGCGGTTCAGACTCCAGGCGGAATCAACACAATCGCCAATGGCGGTAGTGAATGGTTCAGCCGCTCCAGCTTCGCAGCCCCTGTTGGCGCACGTTTCGGAAACTCCGGACGCAACATCTTCAATGGCCCGGGCTTCTTCAACCTGGATGCTTCCCTTTTCAAAGTCTTCAACATAACGGAACGGTTCAAGATGGAAATTCGCGGCGAAGCATTCTCTATCACCAACACTCCACAATTCGGCAACCCCAACACCAATCTGGGTGACGCTACCTTTGGTTTCGTTACCGGCGCTGGTGGATCTCGCAGTATGCAACTTGGGTTGAAGGTTGATTTCTAGGAGCAACGAATCGTTCGTGTGAAAAAGGTGCTACTCGCAAGGGTGGCACCTTTTGTTTTTTGAAGATTCATAGACTCAACAACTCATCAACTTCTGCTTCTGAAAGTGGGGCTTCCCAGCCAGGTGTTTCTTTTACAAGGCCTTGCTTTAGCAGGTGCGCTGCCGAACCAAACCTGCGTTTCGTTGAAGTTATCGTGGGAGCATATTCAATGGTTTGTGAAAGCAGGGTCTGAGCCTTGTGAATGTTTTCGGGCATAGCATCATTATACTAGTGCTTAGTTACAGAGGTTCCCACAAGTAAGCTGGCAGGCGGAATCGCCCAATGCCACTTAGTTTTCCCTCATCCCTGTAGAATCTCCAACCTTCGTTGGGATAATCTGTAGCTCCCTGGCCTGGATTGTTGCTATCAGCGTGCATCGGCGTCCATCAGCGGCCATTAATCTGGGCCGCAGATGGCCGCAGATGCACGCTGATAACACAATTACGGGAAAACTAGGCTGAATCCCTGCCCCACATCACAAACATCGGACTTGATCTGGGTGGGGCGGTTTCGCCTGCCGAGGACCTTCGCAAACTAATCACTAGCTTGACTTACGGCTTCTTAACCACAGGTTGGCGAAAACTGCGCTCCACTATATCATTTGGATCAGTGGAAACGGGACCATCACGCCACAACCAGCGCATCATTTCAGGCATAATCGCTCCACCGAATTTCTGCCCATGAAGGTTCATGCCCCATGAGTAACTCACGTCATAACCCTTCTGCGTAAGTGCTTTCATCAGACGCACATTCTGAAAGAACCAGTCGCGCTTTTCGTCATAAGCGGCACCAGCTCGTCCGGCACCCCGGTTGTCATTCCGACCATCGCAAAGAAAAATGCGGATGGGCTTCTTAGCACTGGCCAGCACGCGTTCCGGGTAGACATAACCACCCCGGATGTTGGTGAAGCTACCAACAATGCTGAGCACTTTTCGGAAATCATTGGGCCGTTCCCAAGCCACCGCGAACGCCGCGATCGCCCCAGAGCTTGCACCGCCAATGCCATGTTGTTCCGGGTCTTTTGAAATGCTGTACTCTTTGTGCAATGCCGGCATCAGCTCTTCTGTGATCACGCGGGCATACTTATCATCCGGGGTATTGTACTCCGTGCCCCGATTCGTCGTGCGGTCACCCCAGTCCTTCTGATTCGGCTCGGGTTGTTCCGGCGTGCGACCAGGGTTGATGAACACGCCGATCATCACCGGGATTTCCCGACGATAAATCAAGTTGTCCATTACGTTTTGAGCGCGCAGGTCCCCTTCTTCATTTTTGAAAGCCTGACCGTCCTGGAAAATCATCAGGCTGGCCGGAACTGCCGGATCGTATTGTGCCGGTACATAGACCCAATACGTATGCTGAGTGCCTGGATAAGCCGTGCTAGGTAACGTAAATGGCCCGCGGATCTCGCCTTTCGGAACGCCTTCCTGCGGCATGGAATCGGGTCCCAGTCGGTATTGTGAATTGGGACTGGGAGCTTGTGGAGCGGTAGTTATTTGAGGTGTCACTTGGCCGAAAGCTGTTGCCGCTAACACTGCCGATATGAATAAACTCCTGAAATTCTTCATATTATGAAAGGCCCTGCAATTGTCCTGTACTATCTCCGAACGATTCTTCCTTCACACCCATGCGGTGCAGCATGCTGAGGTAAAGGTTGCACAGCGGGGTTTTCTTGTCGAACCGCAGACGACGACCTCCGCGGAGTGTTCCCTTGCCGCCACCAGCCAGTGCGATGGGCAGATTTTCCTCAAGATGCAAATTTCCACACTTGATGCCACAACCAAACATGACCATTGAATTGTCCAGCAGCGATTTGCCACCTTCATCCAAACTCTTCAGCTTATTCAGAAAATACGCAATTTGTTCTACGTGCCAAGTGACACACGTTTCATACTGCTTCTTTCGAACGGGCTCTTCAGCATGATGCGAAATGGAATGGAAGCCGCCTTTCACTCCAGGCAGAAAGGAATAATCCTCATTGGTTTGTGCATCTGCGGTCATGAAGGTACCGATGCGCGTGGTATCGCTCCACAGTGCCAGAACCATAATGTCCATCATCAGTTTCATATGTTCGGGTCGAGTGGCGGGAATGCCCGGACCAGGGCGTTCCAGCGGAAACTTCCCTTTGTTGATCCAACGTTTCTGTGGGCGAAGTGCGGCTTGTAAACGCTGTTCCACAGACCGTACAGATTCAAAGTATTCATCCAACCTGACCCGATCACTAGAACTGCCTTCCTTACGAAGCAGCCTTGCCTGATCCTGCACAATGTCCAGAATGCTACTCTCATCCCGTTGAAGCGCCGTCAACAGTGCTGGGTCGTCAGGATTGAGACTTGAAATCACAGGGGCTTTGTTCGACCGGAATAATCGGTCGAAGGCAAGTTGCGGAATGATCTCTTTTGGAACCGGTGTATGGGGATCGCGCCACGAAATAAATGACCCATACATGCGGGCGAAGCCTCCACCGGCAGTGTCAATTCCATTGCGCGTTGCTTCCAGGCCCAACTCGAAACTGGGCAGCATTGTCCGGTCGCCAATCTTTTGCGCCAACAGTTGATCTACCGTTGTACCGCCGGAATCCAAGTCGTCCCCTGACGTGCGTTCAACATAACCGCCAGATAGCCAGGCAGGCACTTTGGGCCAATGACCATTGCGCCCTACGGTCTTGGCATTCCACAGATTTTCAAGCAGCAGGAAGTCGTTTTTCAGACTCTCCAGCGGTTTCAAATGGGGCGTAGTTTCGTAGTTCTCTCCTTCGCCCGCTGGCGTCCAAAAATCTGGGCGCACGCCGTTGGGCATGTACATGAACACGGAACGCAGCGGTGGTTCGGCAAGCGTTGACGCGCTGTCCGGAGTGGCCGCAGAAGCCACTGACTCCAGCCATGGAAGGGCCATCGCCGCGCCTGTGCCGCGCAACATTGTTCGTCTGGAAATTCTATTCGACATCATTCTATTCGACATCTGGATTGCCCTCATTTTACTACCATTGGCCCTATCCGCTTGCGCGCAGGCGCAGCCGATTCCATTTTCACAACCCCGCCTTGACTATTGCGAAAGGGGACGCTCAGCACTACTTCACGAAACAGAGTGCGCGCCCGGTAATCATCTTTTTTCAAAGCATCGGCCATGTGTTGCACCGTGCAACTATCCCCATCCTGCAGGCTGCGGCCCAAGGCGTAACCAAGCACCTTCCCGGACAAGTGCCGCAGAAAGTCATCTTTTTTCTCCAGCAGCACATTGCGAAGTTCTGCCGGTCCATCGAATTTTTCCCCCGATGGAAGTACCCCTGTGGCATCAATTGCTGAGCCGTCGAATTCCTTATCGCGCCAGCGGCCTGTCCAATCAAAGTTCTCCATTGCGAACCCGATGGGATCCATCAGATTGTGGCAGGCAGTGCAGGCTGGATTCACGCGGTGATTGAGTATTCTCTGCCGCATACCCACCGCTGTTTTTGCTTCCACGGCGCAGTTTTCCAGACACTTCACCGGTTCAAGCGGTGGCACGTTGAGAGGCGGCGGAGGAACTGGTGTACCCAACATTGTTTCTAACACCCAGGCCCCGCGCAGCACCGGACTGGTCTGCCTATAGTGCGACGTCATCGCCATCACAGCACCAGAATTCATTACCCCGGCACGACGGTTATCGGGCCATTTCACAAGTTGCGCTTGATTACCGTGAAAGTCTTTCATCTTGTCTTCCAGTTGATAAAACTTCACCAGCCGCTCCGTCATGTAAGTGTAATCGGCGGTTAGTAATTCCAGCAGGCTGCGATTTTCACCAACAATGCGTTGGAACAACAGAATAGGTTCAGCGCGCAAATCAGCAGCAACGGGCGGAGTATAGTAAGTCTGCAACTCGGTCAGCATTGGTGCTGCTCGCCCACCAACATCTTGAGTGCCCAGCCACTGGCCAATAAATGTGCTGGTGAAGGTGCGCGACCGCGGATCGTCCAGCATGCGCTCCAGTTGGGATGTTAATATTTTCACATCTTGCAGCTTGCCTTGATCAGCCAGCCTGGTTAACTCTTCATCGGGCATAGTGGACCACAGAAAATAAGACATCCGGGAAGCCAATTCATATTGGCCCAGCGGATAAATACCTGGTTTCTCATTTCTATGTTCAATCTTAAAAAGAAACTGAGGACTTACCAAAACCCCTTTCAGCACCAGTTTCATGCGTTCTTCAAAAGGATCTCCACGTTCCGCCGCACGGTCATAAAGCTTCAGGTATGGGACGGCATCTATCGGCTCAACAGGACGCCTGTATGCCTTCCGCAGAAAAGCTCGCAGAATTTGCTCGGCCACTTTTCGCGGTTGCAGCACGTCGCCGCCTGGTTCCAGACCTAGCAGTCGATAGTGCATCGCCGATTTTTCAGGCACCGTTTCCACGGGCTTTTGCTCCAGCGTCAAACTGGTAATGGGCACCGCAGATCCGTCAACGATGATAGACAACAGTCGAAGTCCGCGAGCAAGGCGCACCTGCACTTGATACCCGGGAACACGACCGCCACCACCGCCCCTGTTCCCTGCACGAGCTTGCGGCAAGGCCAGCGGCACAGGCGTCCCGCCATCCACTTTCAATAAAAGTGAACCCATGCCTTCCTTACGTTCTGAGGCAACTCGCACCGTATAATCGCCACTGATATAGATAGAGAGCGGCGTTGATAGCTCGGCACCAGGAACCAGCATGCGTGGCGATGCCGCTTTTAAATCAGCGGGTAGCATCTGCGGTGCCGTGACAATCTTTACAAGGTCGGGAGTGATAATGGCGCGATCCACAATTTGCTGCGCTGCCTCCATATACCGTTCCATCAATAAAGGCGGAATGTACAACGTTTCACCGTTGGTATCGAACCCGGCGCCACCGGTTCCATCGGCAGGGAAAAGTTCCGACACGTTGTAATCAACACCCAGTAAATCCCGAATGGTGTTGTGATATTCGCGACGATTCAAGCGGCGCAGGGCCACCGCACCGGCGTAGTCGCCTGCGTCGCACGCAGTTAAGCGTAGCCGTTCATCAATCCAAGTGGACACCTTCAAACGATCCTCTTCCGTTAGCTTCGATTCCACTGGCGGCATGGTTCGATTACGCATCTGGGTAGCCACGTCACGCCATAGCCCGCGGTTGGCTTGCAAGTCTTTAGTTGAGGTTGCTTTCAAGAAATTGATGCGATTTTTAGGGCTTGCCGGGTTGTGGCAGGCAGAACAATTCTGCGCCAGTACAGGGCGAATGAATTGTGCAAATTGGTCACTGGAGCTTGGTTGCGATGCAGCAATAATCTGAAACGCAGACACCAACAACACTGCGGCCACACGTCTGCAAAGGTTTTGAGAAATCGACATGAACGCGCCT
Organism: Acidobacteriota bacterium; assembly: GCA_031394025.1. Lineage (GTDB taxonomy): Bacteria > Acidobacteriota > Terriglobia > Bryobacterales > Bryobacteraceae > JANXSF01. The sequence goes on along the minus strand of JANMWO010000436.1, from coordinate 9,753 downwards.
ATCTTATCAAGTTAGTGGATCAAGTATCGCGGAAATCCAATCCGTGACCGCGAGGCAGCGGTGCTTATGTATTTCATTACCTTCGCATTCAATGGAGAGACGTAAAGGTAATGGCACTAAAAAAAGGACCAGCCCGAAGGCCAGTCCTACTTAGGGGAAAATGCCAACCGAGCGTATCGACTGGCGGGGGGTACTAAGCTAGCGCACGTTGATGGTCACAGTGTTGCTGGTCTGCCCATCAATAGTAAACACCACTTGGACATCACCCTTGCCACGCAGTGATAAAGGCAACTGCACGTTGAGTTGGTCCAGCCCTGTAAATTGGGGTTGGGCTCCAGCAAACAATACAGCAGCATCCACGCCGCCAATGGTTGCTTTCACGTTGGCCAAACCTGTGTTCTTTCTTAGCCCAGTGCCGAAGAAAGTCACCACTACAATGTCGCCGACTTCGCCCAGATCCATTGGCGTGGCCGTACAAACTGGCACGCTGGAACATTGGAACACTGCGATGGGAGTCTGAACATTGTTCGCCGTAGCGCGTAAAGCTACTGCCGCCGCCACTGTTCCTCCGGGCATAGTGAACACTGAAGGCGCTACGGTAGCGACGTCAAGGCTCGTTGTAGCCGTGGCCCCGCTGCCGCTTGTGACGGTAATCAACGCCGTCCCAATTCCCGTAGCCGCTGGCACCACAAAGTTCACCTGATCAGGGCCGACGTAGAACAACTGCCCCAGCCTTTGCGCTCCGTTCGTGTCCTGAATCGTGACAGTGGTTCCATTGAATGTGACAGGAAGCGGAGCGGCTGACGGTGCCCCTGCTTGAGTCGCAAGCCCTGAACCATATCCCGATGCAAGGCTGTCCGGTGCCACCTTGCTTCCAATGTTCCAGGCCGCAGAGGTGACTGTCAGCTTGGTTGGGGCATTGGGTGTAATGATCTGCGTGGATGCATCAATTGACTGTATGAACTTGATCAACTGAGCCCGCTTTGTGGCATCTTGCAATGTATCCGCACCAGTCCCTGCGGAACGGTGTGGCACCACCTGCATTACTGCTTCAAGTGTGTTTGCCGCGCCACCATGAAAGAACGTTTGCGGAAAAGCAAATAGCGAAAGTAGTGACGGTGGTACGAATCCGTCAATCCCAATTGCCGGGGCAGCGTTCTGGCGAACTTCATTGAACGCCGATGCAGTAAAGGTCCCCACGCTGCGCAGTTCAGTGATCAATTGCGCGTTAGAAACCAAGCTGGAATCGGGTGCTCCGCTAAAGCGCACACGACCAGAAGTCCATTGCGCACCACCATGACAGCTTTGGCAGTTTGCCTGAATAAACGCTTGACGACCCGCAGCAATAGCCGGATCTGTAGAGCCTCGCAGCGGAGAAATAGGAGCCCGAATACCACTTTGGACATACGCTTCCATAGCGTCCCAGGCGGGCACTCCACGCACTTTCAACTGATTGCGACCGCGGCTGACAAGCGGTGTCAAATTGACCACCGTTGTATCTTGTGTAATGCCATCGGCACCAACAATCACGCCAAGACCCCCCGAAACAGCGCGAATATTCAGCTCGAAATCGGCCTGCTCATCGCGCTCACCCGACCAGTTCAGCGCACGAGCTGTCTTGCGGGTCGGGTCAGTCTGATCGAAATCGGTATGTTGTGAAATGGTGCGTTTGGGGCCTGAAGGGAAAATCCAAACCACGTTGTCAGTCAATCCATGCGGGTGACAAGCGCCACAGGATCCCCAACCGTTGTTGGACATTCTTCCTGTGATGGCGGCACCTCCGGCAATGGCCGGGTCGAACTCGCCGACTGAGGTATGGTACAGCTCTTTGCCCACATGGATCTTATCTTCTTGCGATCCAAGCACAGGCAAACTAGCCGATCGAATCGTTGTCGTTACCTTTTCCACAGCGCCGGTTAGATCAATTACGCTCACGTCGCGCGAAACATAGTTCATGACGTAAGCAGTCTGATCGGTGGATGTAATGACAATGCCCCGTGGATTCTTGCCAGTGTTAATTTGCAACACGCGGGTGGCATCGGCTGGTTCATTCTGCACTGTGGCGGCACCGGTGGCTGGGTCAAACTTCACCTTCACAACAATGTTGCTGGCCGCACTAACCACGTAGCCTTCATCCGTTTTATGCTTCAGCGCAATCGCCCAGGGTTGGGTGATGAACCGCTTTGGAGTTGCCGTCTGCGCATCCACAGCGGAGTGCATGTTGATGGTCTTGCCAGCGTCTTTACGCGTAGTCGTATCAATCACGCTGAGTAAACTCTGCGTGTTGACGTTGAACCGGAAGGGTCCATTTGGCGATGCCCCAGTATTGGGTACAAAGGCGAACTTGCCACGAATGGCAATGTTGTTCAATTGATTTGGATAGGCACCCGTCACAAACTTGAAGTCCGTTGTGACTGGTACGGCAGGTGGAGCAATGCGCTGCAAAGCATCGCCTGCGGCCTTGAAACCAGTGTCCACTATGGGATTAATAACAACATCGGCCAGTACCGTGTCCGTTGCCGCCGATAGGATTGTGACGTGGCCAGCCTTGGCATCGTCGGTACCATCGGTTTTGCCGTCAACCGGTAATGACAGAAATTGTGTGACGTAAACAGTTTCCTGCGTGTCATCTCCTGATCCACTGTTCGTGATTGCAATACCGCGCGGTTCAAAACCAACGTTGTCAATGGTTCGAATTGAGTAGTTTGAAGTGTCAATGGACGTCACCGTATTGGAACGGGCATTGGCTACATATAACTTACGACCTTGCGGAGTCAGCGCCAGGCCGTATGGTTCAGTGCCAACCTTAATCGTGTTGATGACGGTGGCGATGCTGGCCAAGCTTCGATCAATGGCCAGCACCGTAACGGTTCCGTCCACCGTATTGGCCACGTATGCGCGGGTGCCATCGGGCGAAATAGCTACACCGTTGGGTTCCTTGCCAACGCGAATTTCAGCAAGCTTCGCGTTGCCGTTCTTCGCATCGAAAAGCGTCACGCTGTCGTTATCAGGATTAGCCACAATCAGCAGCGAGTCATCACCGCTCAATGCCAGTGGCTGTGAGCTTGTAGCCCCAGTGAACCTCACCAGCGATTGCGCCGCAGCATGGCGTGGATCCTGTGAAAGATACGTTACCGCTCCGCCAAACACAAGCGGCAGTAAAAACATCTTGAAATTAATTTTCTTCATTCAGCTTCTCCTTTACTTCTCCCTGTTGTCGTTTCAAAGCAAGCGCCTTTGTAGTTGTCGAACCAGTCACGCGAACTCTGTCGTGGATCCGCGTCGTGGGATCACGTCGCGGTACTCCAAAAGCCTTGCCTGGAGTCGGTTCTTGGGGGGCGTATCAAGCATTGATCTCGTGTTACTATGGACTCAATTCTGTACAAAGTCTTGAAGAAGATATAAAAGGTATATAAAAATTCTAGGAAACGCCCATGTCTAACAAAAACGGGTGCTTATATGAATTCGATCTTTTTGTCCTAGACACTGTTCAGCACTTATTACTGCGCAATTCCACCCCCGTTCCGCTCACTCCCAAGACTTACGACACATTACTTTTCCTTCTTGAAAACCACGGCCGCCTCCTTTCCAAAGTGGAATTGATGCAGGCCGTGTGGCCTGACAGTTTTGTAGACGAATCAAACCTGACCCAACAGATTTCCATGATCCGTAGAGCGCTTGGTGAAAGTGCCGGTGACGATCGCTACATTGTTACCGTAGCGGGGCGCGGATATCGCTTCGCAGCGCCTGTGACACATGTAACACCTGTAACACCAGAGGAAGTCCTCAGCGTCACAGTGGAGCCCCTCCCAGCTCCCACTTCCCGAATTCTGAAACCGGCATTGGTCGTCCTGGTTGCTGCAATCTTTGTGCTGGGTGCGTCAATTTACAACAAGCAGAATTCAAAAGCTCGTCCTCCAGAAAAACCGCGCACTCTGGCAATTCTTCCCTTTCAAAGTCTGCGCGAAGATCCCAAAAACGACTTCCTCGGCTTTTCCCTGGCCGATGCAGTAATCACCAAATTAGGATATGTACATTCGCTAATTGTTCGCCCTTCTTCAGCCATCAGCGTTTACAAACATCAAGTGATCGACATTCCCAAAGTGGCCGCCGAGTTGCATGTGGACACACTTCTAACCGGGAACTTTATTCGCGATGGGGATGACCTAAGGATCACTTCCCAACTGATTGACGTGAAGACCCAGAACATTCTTTGGCGCGGTGCCTTTGACCTGAAGTATGAAAAGCTGTTGACGTTGCAGGATAGCGTGGCTCTTCAAATTATCAAAGGCCTGGAATTGAGTCTCTCTCCATTGGAAGCAGAACAGCTTAAACCAGACCGACCCATTGATCCGCGTGCCTATGAATACTACCTGCGCGGTGTGGACCTTTACGCTAATAATGACTTTCCCTTGGCCGTGCAGATGCTGCGCAAATCAACTGAACTTGAACCTGGCTACGCGCCAGCTTGGGCTGGTCTGGGTAGGGCACATTCAGCCAATGCATCGTTTGAATTCGGCGGTCGCGATGGTTACCAAAACGCGCAAGTAGCCTTTGAAAAGGCCCTATCCTTGCAGCCCACTGAAATGGAAGCTCAAATTTACATGGCGAATCTGCTTACCGACATGGGCAAAGTGGAACGCGCTGTACCGCTGTTGAGGCAGGCCTTGCAAATCAATCCGAATCATGCGGAGGTGCATTGGGAACTTGGGTACGCCTATCGTTTCGCGGGAATGCTGAAGGAATCAGCGGCGGAATGTGAAATGGCGCGTCAGTTAGATCCTGGCGTGAAGCTCAACAGTTCTGCCTTGAATTCCCACTTATATTTAGGCGACTACGACACGTTCCTGAACAGCCTTCCCCGCAATACAGATGCCGCGTTGATTGTCTTTTACAGGGGTTTTGGTGAGTATCACAAGAAACATTGGGATCGTGCGGCAAAGGAATTCAATGTAGCATTTGAACTGCGACCAACGTTACTGCAAGCCAGGGTGGGGAAAGCGCTGAGCGAAGTAATGGCCAAACGCAATGGCAAGGCGCTTGAAATGCTGCATGACATGGAAAGTAAAATTGAAGATCGCGGTGTTCGTGATGCAGAGGCAAGTTACAAAATCGCCCAAGCCTACGCGGTTGCAGGCGATAAGAAGTCGGCATTGCGCGTGTTGCGACGGAGCATCGAGAATGGATTTTTCTCATACCCATACTTTGTCACTGACCCTCTGCTGGAGACATTGCGCGGTGAGCCGGAGTACACACGGCTGATGACATTAGCACAGCAAAGACACGACGCTTTCAAAAAGCTACTATTCTTAGGAGAGGGAAACCCATAATGAAATTGGTCAGCATAAAAGCATCCGCAAATCGCACACTCGGTTCAACCTCGGGACAAATTCAGTATGCCAAAGATTGGGATTCACCCATGACGGATGCAGAACTAGATGCTTTCCTGGGAGATTCCTTGAACCTTCCGCTGCCTCTTCCACGTTCATCAGTTGGCAAAGATTCCACTAATCCATGAAAGTCGGGACTGTTGTGACTTAGGATAGAAATCTGTCTTCCTACCCGGTGAAGATGTTCTGGTAGCACGGCATTGCACCCTGTATCCTAAAGAAACATGCTGCCGATACCTTCACTCACTCGTCGTGGATTCCTTCACGCCGTTGCCCTTCCCGCCATCGCCATTCCAAAACAAACGGGCATCCGCATTGAAAGCGTTAGCTTGTCGTTCGAGGATATCCGCTACCGTAGTCCGTACAAATTTGGCGGCGTTGCCGTAGATCGGGCCACCCTATTGAACGTGGAATGTATCGTCCGTACGCGCGCAGGCAAGACCGCAAAAGGATTCGGTTCCATGCCACTAGGCAACGTCTGGGCGTTCCCATCACGAACGCTTCCGTACGACGGGACCTTGGCCGCTATGAAGGAACTTGCCCGACGTTTGGGTCCAATCACCGCCAGTTACAAAGAGTTCAGCCATCCGGTGGATATCAACACTTCTTTGGAACCGGTCTATTTGAAAGCAGCGGCTGAAGTGAGCACCAGCCTGAAGCTGACCGTTCCCATTCCTAAGTTGTGCATGCTAGTCACCGCCAGTGCTTTCGACGCCGCAGTGCATGACGCCTTCGGAAAACTTCACCAACGGAATTGCTATACCACTTATGGACCTGACTTTATGGAGAAGGATCTTTCGCACTATCTGGGTGCGCCTTTTCGTGGCGAGTATCTCAACCGCTACTTACTCCAAAAGCCCAGACCATCAGTGAACTTATACCATTCCGTGGGTGGCTCTGATTCGCTCACCGCAGATCAACTTACAACGCGACTCAATGATGGTTTGCCAGAGACTCTACCGGATTGGATCCGTTACAACGGATTGCACCACATCAAAATCAAGTTACAAGGCGATGAACTGAAGTGGGATGTGGACCGTGTTGTAGCCATAGACCGCATCGCTCAGGAAACCAGTCCCAACGTGGAGTGGCGCTATTGCGTGGATTTCAATGAACGATGTCCAAATGTGGATTACTTACTGGAATTCCTGCGTAAGTTGAAAGAACAAACTCCCAAGGGGTTCGCCCGCATCGAATATATTGAACAACCCACGGCACGCGACTTAAAAGCAGATCGCGCCAATGTTATGCATCAGGCAGCCAAGCTGCGACCAGTTGTAATTGATGAATCATTGACAGATTTAGAATCATTGCTGATGGCCCGTGAGCTGGGTTATACGGGCATTGCATTGAAAGCATGCAAGGGACAAAGTCAGGCGATTCTGATGGCCGCTGCAGGTCAAAAATATAAGATGTTCCTATGCGTGCAAGACCTCAGTTGTCCTGGAGCTTCGTTGATCCATTCGGCAGGAATCGCCTCCCATGTTCCCGGTGTTACAGGCATTGAATCCAACTCCCGTCAATATTTACCATCAGCGAATGAAGCGTGGAAAGGCAAGTTCCCAGGGATTTTTGAAATCCGCAAAGGCAGTTTAGATACAACTGCACTTACTGGTCCAGGGCTTGGCGCAGTAGCTTAGGGTTACACTTGGCTGCAAATAACGATGACCCGATACCGAGCCGTGACCGCAAGGGAGCGGTAGCTGGTACCCGATTAGCATTCCAATACGCTAGACTTTTCGCGATCCGCCTGCATTTCGACGCAAGCCAAACACCGTTCATCAGACACAAGTACAATCAATAAATGATGCGATTTTGCGTTGTAGCGTTCCCTCTCTTTGCAGCCCTTCTCTGTGCAGGATTTTCAACAGCGGCTGATTGGCCGCGCTTTCGTGGTCCCAATGGTAGCGGTGTGGACGCCACCTCAAAGGGTCTGCCCGTTGAATTCGGACCCAATAAAAATATGGTCTGGAAAACTGCTGTTCCTTTTGGACGCTCCTCTCCCATCATTTTTGGGAACCGCATGTTTCTGACAGCCAGCGAAGGCGATCAACTGATTACCCTTTGTTACGACACAAACAACGGCAAGCTGTTATGGCGTCGCGATGTGAAAAGCGTGCATAAGCAAAAAGTATTCCGCGCCAATGATGCGGCCAGTTCCAGCGCAACAGTAGATGCGTCCAACGTTTATGTCTTTTTTGCCGACATTGGTCTAATCGCCTACTCGCACGAAGGGAAAGAGCGTTGGCGACACGCCCTGGGGCCGTTTGAGAGTTTTTATGGGATGGCTGCGTCTCCCATTGTCGATAGCGATATGGTGATCTTGTTGTGCGATCAATCAACGGACTCCTATCTGCTGGCAGTAAATAAAAACACGGGCCGCCAAAAATGGAAGACTGACCGCCCAGGGATGACTATGGGTTGGAGCGTACCCATTATTCACGATGGACAAATCCTGGTTACAGGCACAACGCGCGTGGATTCGTACTATCTGGCAACCGGTGAGCGACGCTGGTGGTTCCCAATTGGATCGGAAGGGGCCATGGGTACTCCAATTTGGAATGGTGATTCATTGATCGTGTCTTTCTCCGGTCATGATAAGCCCTGGCTCCCATCGTTTGAATCCACCCTGGCGCAGTATGACACCGACAAAGACGGTCGTCTTTCAAAAACTGAATTCATGGCCGATAAGGATTGGGGTGAACATTTTGGCTGGATAGATGCCGATAAGAATGGTTTCATTGAAGCCAAGGAATGGAAGGTGGCGCTAGATTTCGGGGGTGGCGAATACGGCACAATGTCCATCAAACCTGGTTCGGCAACCGGGCAACTCCCGGCCACTGCGGCCACATGGCGGATGAAGCGGAACCTTCCCTATGTGCCTGCGCCAGTGCTTTACAACGGCGTCTACTTCATGGTGAAGGATGGCGGCATTGTAACTTCACTCAACCCTGAAACGGGGGCCATCCTCAAGCAGGGTCGTGCTGCGGATAGTTTAGGCGAATATATGGCATCACCCGTGGCCGCTGACGGCAAAGTGTACTTACTAAGTGAAGCGGGCAAACTTACTGTGCTCAAAGCAGCCGGGGAATGGGATGTGCTGACTGTGAATGATATGGGTGAGGAGACTTACTCCACACCCGCAATTTCCAATGGCCGCATCTTCGTGCGCACAAAATCTACGCTGTATTGTTTTGGTATGCGACAGTAACTCTGTTCGCTACTTCAATTAGCTAACACTTTGTCGGGTGGCTAGAAATTTGGCGTGCAGATTTTCCGCAAGGATAGTTTCCAGCATGGTGATGGCATCGAACACTTCCACAAAGGAAGTATAGATAGGGGCCAACCCAATGCGCAAAATATTCGGCTCACGGAAATCAGGAATCACACCATGCTTTATCAAAGCCTGCGTCAACTTCCAGGCTTCGGGATGCGTCAGTGCTACATGGGAACCGCGCTTGCCGCCTTCTGCTGGCGAAGCAATTTCCACGCCGTATTTCACCAGACGTTCTTGAACCAAGGCAATTACGTACTCAGTAAGCAGAAAGGATTTCTTTCGTAACCGATCCAGACCCGCTTCCAAAATCATGTCTAATGCAGGTTCAAGTGCTGCCATAGACAAAACTGGCGGAGTGCCTGTCAGAAATTTTTCGATGGTTTCAGCAGGTTTATATTCCGGATTGAAACTGAATGGATCAGCGTGCCCAAACCATCCTCGAATGGGGTTTTCCAAGTGTGGAAGCAATTCTTCACGCACGAAAATAAACGCTGGAGAACCAGGACCACCGTTCAAATATTTATAAGTACATCCAACCGCCATATCTACAAAATGTTTGTCAAGTTGCAGCGGCATCACTCCAGCGGAATGGCTCAAATCCCAAATCACAAGAGCCCCCACTTTGTGAGCAGCCTCAGTGATCAAGCGCATATCAAAAACCTGGCCAGTCTTATAACAAGTGTGGGTGAGAGAAACAACGCCGGTATCTTCGTTTAAGTTTTCCAGCAGTTGCTCCACTGTTTTCATGATCCGCAACTCGCCAGCATTTTCCAAAATATAAAGATCGGATGGGAAATTGTCGGCCAGTGTAAGAATCACTTTCCGGTTGTGAACTTTCATTGCCGCAGTAATCAACTTGAACAAGTTTATTGAAGTGGAATCAGATACCAGGACTTCATTGGCCTTCGCCCCAATGATCTGGGCAATCTTATCTCCTAACCGGCGTCCAAGCAAAAGCCAATCATGTCCCCAACCGCGAATCAGACCGGTTCCCCATTCTTCATCAATGGAACGAAGTAGTTTTTGCTGACCTTTCTTTGTCAATCGACCGAGAGAATTCCCGTCCAGATAAATGATGTTTTCTTC